>DATKDU010000099.1:0-3575 GCA_035512595.1 Pirellulaceae bacterium | reverse complement strand
ACCGTTTCGGCGGTTTTTGCTTGCTCGTCGTACTGGCGATGGGTCTCGGCGGGCGGCTCCACGGCCAGCAACCGGCGGCAGAGTCGAAGCTGGCCCGGCTCCCGGTGATTTTTGACGAGCGGATGGCGGACGCGCCGGTTGGCCGCTTCAAGCCGATTGTGCCGGGAGAATCGGAGTGGAAGGCCGACACGCACTGGATCGTCAAAGCGCCGGCGGGATATGTGCTGCCGGTGCGAGCCGGGCGGGATGCGCACCTGGCCGTGAAGTTGACCTTTCCACGGCTGGCGCGCGAGGGGGAAATGTCCGAGACCCGCCTGGGGCTGGTCTACCTCAACAACACGGTGGGGGTGGTGGCCATGCTCCGCACGCGCAAGGGGGACCGGACGCTGGGAGAAATCCACGTGATGAGCCAGCCCGATATCGTCGGTCCCGTGTCGGTGACGCGCCGCAGCATCAAGCTCGAGGAGGACTTGCCCTCGGGAGAATGGACGCTGGCGGTGCGCTCCGGGGCCCTGACGATTGCCTGCGACGGGAAGGAACTGGGCCGGGCCTCCCTGGAGACGAAGATCGCGCCGATCATCGGGACCGCCATCGCCCAGCCGTCGGCATTCGTGACCGTCGAGCGGATGACGCTGCGGGCCACGAGCTTTCCCGCCGATCTTTCGGCGCAGCAGCGGGAGCAGGGCATTGCCGCCTCCACGTTGAACGGCGAAGTGGGTCAGCTTCTCCGCAGCAGGAAGTATGAGGATGCCATCCCCAAGGCCCATCAGGTGGTGGCGATGTACAAGAAGCTGCACGGCGCGGAGCATCCCGACGTCGCCAACGCACTCTTCAACCTGGCGATGGTCTACAAGCATGATGGCCAGTCGGGGGATGCCGTGAAGTATTTGAAGGAAGCCCTGAAAGTGCGGCAGGCGCTGTTCGGCGAGGATCACCCGGACACGGCCCAAATCGAGATGGAACTGACCGTCCTGCTCGTCGATCGCAAGGAGCTTGAGGAAGCGTTCCCCCACTGTTTGTCGGCTCATTTTTCGTACCAGCTCTACTACGGTGACGATAACCGCACGACGATCGTCACTCGGCAGATGCTCGACAAGCTCCCGCGCCCCAAGCGGGAGGATGAGACATGAGCGACAACCGGCCAGGCGAGCCGGCGGGAGATGACGTGTCGTATGAGCCTTGGCCGCTGGCGATGCAGCCGGAGCGGGGCGAAGCGCCGATCCGCGCGGAGTTGGCCGGCACGGCGGAAATCATTCCCGCCGAACAGGTCCAACTGGCCGATGAAGCGCCGCGCTATCGGCGGCGGCGCGTCCGATTGCCGGTGATTCTGTTTCTCTTGACAGCCTTCTCGACGTGGCTGGCGGGGACGATGGGCTTCATGCCCTGGAGCTACTTTGACGACGCAGGAAAGCTGGGCAGCCTGCTCCCCGTGCGGCGGGCGATTATCGCCCACTGGGACAGCGGACTGATCTACATGGCCTGCGTCATGTCCTTTCTGTTGGCGCACGAGATGGGGCATTTTGTCTTCACGCTGATCTACCGCGTGCCGGCGAGCCTGCCGTATTTCTTGCCGCTGCCGACGATCACCGGCACCGCCGGGGCAGTGATCGCCATGGATGGCCGCGGGGCGAACCGGCCGCAGATCTTCGACATCGGCATAGCCGGGCCGCTGGCCGGGCTGGCGGTGATCTTGCCGATCGTCTGGATCGGCATCGTGCAGCTCGATTTTTCGCAGCCGCGGTCGGGAGGGTGGGCGATGTACACGCCGCTGGCCGTCCAATGGGCGGTCGAGGCGGTCCATCCCGGGAAATTTCCGGCAGACGGCCTGATCTATTACAGCCAGGCCAACCCGTGGTTCGTCGCCGGCTGGTTTGGGCTGTTGATGACGGCGCTCAACATGTTCCCCGTCGGCCAGCTCGACGGCGGGCACATCACCTACACGCTGTGGGGGCGCGGAGCTCACTGGTTCGCCCGCGGGTTGATGGTCTTCGTCTTTGCCTACATCGTGTTTACGGCTGACGTTACGGGAATCCTGATGGCGGTACTGGTGATGCTGATAGGCACGGATCATCCCCCTACCGCGGACGATCGAGCCCCGCTGGGATGGTTTCGCACGATTCTCGGGCACGCATCGCTGATCATTCCCGTCGTCTGTTTTCCGCCCGGCATTATTTATTTGCCTGGCATGGGGCAGTAGGTGAGGAGAATTCCTTGAGCACTGCACGCCTGATTTGCTCGCTGGGGCTGCTCGTTGCCGCGGGTGACTTGCCATGCTGGAGTGCGGACCCGATTCCCATCGATCCCGCTGGCATTCGCGGCACGCTGGTGATTGCCGGCGGCGGCGAAATGCCCGAGTCGGTGCTCGGGCGGTTTGTGCGCGAAGCGGGTGAACGCCGGGCACGCATCGTCGTTATTCCCACCGCCTCCGCAGCGGCGGACGCCGATGCGGCCGATCCGGCGAAGGCCGAGCGGCATTTGGCCGTATGGAAGAGCCTCAACGCGGCTGACGTGAAGCTGCTCCACACGCCGTCCCGCGAAACGGCCGACGACGACGCGTTTGTTGCGCCGCTCAAGAAAGCGACCGGAGTGTGGTTCGGCGGCGGTCAGCAGTCGCGGATCGCCGAGGCTTATCTGGGGACGGCGGTCGAGCGCGAGATCGCGGCCGTGCTGGCTCGCGGCGGCGTGGTCGGCGGCACCAGCGCCGGCGCGGCCATTCAATCCAAGGTGATGATTGCCGGCGGCAATCCGGTGCCGCAGATAGCGACCGGCTTTGACTTGTTGCCCGGAACGATCATCGACCAGCATTTCCTGGCCCGCAGCCGCCAGCCGCGCCTGCTCGCGGCAGTGAACCACAAGCCGGCGCTCGTCGGCATTGGGATCGATGAAGGGACCGCCCTGATCGTCAGCGGGCGGCGAATGGAGGTCGTCGGCCGCTCGCGGGTCGTCGTGGCGCTGGCTGCGTCGCCGGATGGAAAATTGCCGCGGCGCCAGATCGTGCTGAAGGAGGGGGACACCCACGATCTCGTCATGCTGCGGCGTGCGGCTCGCGATCGGAGCCAGGGGATGACGCTGCCGGCCGAGTGGCCATCGCCGAGAGTCCCCTGCGGCTCGCTGGTGATCGTCGGCGGCGGAGGGCTGCCCAAGGAAATCATGGACAAGTTCATGGAGCTGGCCGGCGGGCCCGAGGCGCCGATCGTCGTGCTGCCGACCGCCAATCCCAATGCGGGCCGCGAGAGCCAGCGGCATGGAGCGTTCCTGTCGCGGCTGGGGTTCAAGAACGTGACCGTGCTGCCGCAAACCCGCAAGGACGACATCGAATCGGGCCCTTTTCAAGAAGCACTCCAGCAGGCCAAAGGGGTCTGGTTCCGCGGCGGCCGGCAGTGGCGGTTCATGGACGCCTACGAAGGGACGCGGGCCGAAGAGCTGTTTCGAGACGTTTTGGCCCGCGGCGGCGTCATCGGCGGCTCGAGTGCCGGGGCCTCGATCCAGGCCCAATACATGGTCCGCGGCAGTCCATTGGGCAACGAGGAGATGATGGCGGAGGGATACGAGCGGGGGCTGGGATTCTTGCCGGG
>DATKDU010000098.1:0-41122 GCA_035512595.1 Pirellulaceae bacterium | reverse complement strand
CTCGTGGACGGTGCTCTCGCGGGCCAATGCGTTAACCATGTCGCCGCTGGCCAAGACTTCCGGCGTGACGACCTGCTGCTGGAACATGACCGGGTCGCCGATCACTTTTTCGACGAACATCAGCGCCAGCGTCGCCAGTGCAGGAATGCAGGCGAAGGCCACTGCCGGATAATGGCGCCGCGGCGTGGCGAGAAAACTCTGGGCCGCGATCTCCAGCCCGACAAAAATCAGGATCGGAAAAATCGTCGGCTTGGGAATGTAGACGTACAGGTAGCCGGCGAATCCCAGCAGCCCCGTCAGTCCGATGAAAATCGCCGTTGCCAGCGTGTAGGCCGACCGCCCTCCCATCGCCTTGTATGCAGGATGGCCAATATACGGCGTCGTCTGGATCACCCCGCCGCACAGGCTCGCCGCCAGCGTCGCAATGGCTTCAATGCCGATGACCGTGTTCGTGTCGTACTCATCGCCGGCCGCCGCCGCGCTCTCCGTGCAGTCGATGCCGCCGACGACGGTGGCCAGTGCGAACGGAATCACGATCGGCAGGTAATGCAGCGCCACCCCCATCGCGCCGAGCCACTCAAAACGAAAGACGTTCAGCCACTCAAAGGGCCACAGTCCGTCTTGCGGGTCAAAATCAGTCGCCATCGGCGGCAATCGCAGCATCGTCGGCAGTGAGTCGTTCATCGCCAGCAGGATGTAATACAAAGCGCCCGCCACGACGAGCGACCCCAGCGCGCCCGGGATCTTGAATGGCAGCGGTATCCGCGCCACGAGTGCGGTCAGAATCACCGCCAGCGAAACCAGCCCCACGAGGGGCAGTTGAAGTATTTCCAGCAGCGGCAGGAAGCTGATGAGCACCAGCGCGATTGCGGCCAGCGATCCCAAGAGTCCAGCCCGCGAAAAAACGCGGCGAATCCAGTTCGAGCCCAGCGAGCAGGCGATCTTGAACAGGCCGCTGAGGAAGATTGAGCAGATGCCGACGTGCCACGTGTGAATCGCCGCCGCCTGAATCTCATCGGGACTGGCCAGCGCAATGTCCTTGCCGAGAGCCGCATTGAATGCCGGACCCAGCACAAAGAACACCATGCCGAACGTGCTCGGCGTATCGAGGCCCAGTGGCATTGCCGTCGTGTCCCATTTGCCCGTTTTTCTGGCGACGTGCAGAGCCAGCCAGAAGAAAAGCAGGTCGCCGACCAGGACGCCAATGGCGGTCCCCGGGAGCATGTACCGGAGGGCGACGTTTGTAGGAAAGCCAAAGACGGTGGCCAGCAGCCCGACCGTGAGCAGGAGGTTGGCGACGTTATCTAACATCAAGCCAAAAAAGGCGTTAACGTCGCCCGGAGCAGCCCAGAAATAACGCGAGTTGGACACTTGGCAGGCGTGGCATGGGGTTTGCGAATCGGGTAGCCTGGAGTGTAGGAGGGGGGCTCGGCGCTGTCAAATTGACTTGCGGCCTGCACCTGCGCCACAATGGCATCTTTGGCCCTCGGCCGTTTTAGCGGCCGAAAGTGGTGATTTCTCCCTCACTTGCGGTATAATCGGCCTGGGGTGACAGCACTTTGGGAAGCAAGCTCGCTTCGGGGACGAACGGGCGCTGCGAACATTCCCTCTAGCGGTTCGTAGGAAAGCATGAAGGCGACGAAAACCAATTCCCACCTCCCGATAGCCGCGGATCGGCTCGCGGGACTGACCGACGAGGAACTGCTGCTGGAGTACCGCAGCACGGGCGATCGCGAACTTTTCGCTCAGCTTGTCAAGCGGTACGAACGGGAGCTGTTCAGTTACCTGCGGCGTTACCTGGGGGATGCGGAGGTGGCAGAAGACGCCTTCCAAGCCGCGTTCCTCCAGGTGCACTTGAAATGCAAGCATTACGAAGCGGGGCGTGCCGTCCGTCCGTGGCTGTATACGATTGCCACCAACCAGGCCATTGACGCCCAGCGGAGGAATCGCCGCCATCGACTGGTGAGCCTCGATCGGGCTGCCACGACCGACGGAGACGAGACTGGCAAGCTGCTTGACTTGCTCGTCAGCCACGAAGCGTCCCCTCCTTCGCAGTTTTCCGCGATGGAACGACAGGCGTGGCTGGGCAAGGCCGTCGATAAACTTCCCGATGGATTGCGAGACGTTGTCAACCTGGTGTACTTCCAGGAAATGAAATATCGCGAGGCGGCCGAGGTCCTCGGCATTCCAGTGGGCACGGTGAAGAGCCGGCTGCACGCGGCGGTCGCCAAGTTGAACGAATGCTGGAACCAAACCCACCCCGACTCGCTATGAATCTGCGGCGCGAACAATTGCTGGGATACTTGCTCGGCGCTTTGGAGCGCGCGGAGCAGGAGCAGGTGGAGCATGAGCTGGCGATTAATCCCCGCCTGCGGGAAGAGCTGGCGGAGATGAAGGCCACGCTCGACAAGGTGGGATTGAACGATCCCGCTGAGCCGATCGAGCCTCCCGCGGGACTTGCGGAGCGGACCTGCCAGTTCGTGGCCGAGTTGTCCGAAGAGCCCGCCGTCGCCCTTCCCCCCGAGAATCGCACCGGCAGCGGCTACCGCTCCTACACCCTTACTGACGTGCTCGTGGCCGCATCCGTGCTGGTGATGCTCGGCGCGCTGCTCTTTCCGTCACTCGCCAGGAGCCGGTTCCTGGCCCAGATGGTGGCTTGCCAGAACAACCTGCGGCAACTGGGAATGGCCATGCTGCTGGACAGCGAGACCCGTCCCGATCGATCGCATTGGCCCGTGCCGTGGAAAGATCATCGCGCGGTCGCCGGAATGACCGCATCGTCGCTCGTCGAGCGGCAATTCGTATGTAGTCCAGACGTCGCTGTGTGCGCTACTTCCGATCGAGGTAGTCTTCTGCCTAACTACCCCATGCCCATGCCGGACCAGTGGGGGGACGCTGCTGGAGATGAGTTGAGGCGTCTTCAGCGTCTGGTGGGGGGCAGTTATGCCTACCCGTTGGGCTACAACTTGAATGGACAGATCGTCCCCTCCCGAAACACGTATCGCGAACACTACTGCCTGGTTGCGGAAGCTCCGCAGTTTAGCGGCGGTGGAAGTCATGCCGGCCTGGGTGGGAACGTGTTCTTCGAGGACGGCCATATCCGCTGGATCGATGCGGACGCGTATTCCGTGCTGCCGGACGATCCCTACCGCAATCGGCTTGGGCAGGCGAAAGCCGCCGGCGTGGACATCGACGATGCCGTGCTCGGCGCCAGCGACGTCCGTCCTCTCCCGCCCATTGTCCCGGTTCGTCACAAGTAGGCGCGGGCGATCCGGATCGCGGCGGCGCCGTAACCTGCACATGAACACGGCTGCCGCCTTGCTGCTCACCGCTGCCGCGTCCCTGGCGCAAGCCGAGACGCCTGCGCTCGAGCGATTCTCGCAGCGGCAGTTGCACATGGGGGTCGAGTTTGAGGTCGTTCTCTACGCCCCCGATCGCACAGCCGCCGACAAGGGGCTGGCCGCAGCCTTTGAACGGATTGCCGAACTCGACCGCATCCTGAGCGACTACGATGCCGAGAGCGAGCTGTCCCGGCTGTCGGCATCGAGTCCCAGCAAGGAGCCGGTGTCGTTGAGCGCTGACCTGTGGACGGTCCTGGCGCATGCGCAGGATGTGAGCGAGCAATCGGGCGGAGCATTCGACGTCACCGCTGGACCGCTCACGAAACTTTGGCGGCGAGCGCGACGGCAGAAGGAGCCGCCCACGGAGGAACAGATCGCACGAGCACTGGCCGCCGTCGGATACAAGCAGCTCGAGCTCGATGCCGAGCGGCACACGGCCAGGCTGCTGAAGCCCGAGATGCGGCTGGACCTCGGCGGGATCGCCAAGGGTTATGCGGCCGATGAAGCCTTGGCGACGATGGGAAAGCTCGGCATCGAGAGGGCCCTCGTTCGCGCCAGTGGGGACATTGCCGTCAGCCAGCCGCCACCCAATGAGAAAGGTTGGAAGGTCGGCATCGCGCCGCTCGATCCGGACCAGACGCCGACTCAGTTCGTCCTGCTGGCGAGTCAGGCGATCTCCACGTCAGGCGATTCGCGTCAGCACCTGGTCGTGAGCGGCAAACGCTATTCGCACATTATCGATCCCCGCACCGGCTGGGGGATCGAAGGCCGCCGCAGCGTGACGGTTATCGCCCGCCGCGGCATGGAGGCTGACTCGCTGGCGACGGCCATTTCGATCCTCGATCCGGCCTCGGGGATGCGGCTGATCGAAGCGACACCGAATGCATCCGCGTTGATCGTCGTCGAGCAGGATGGGAGCGAGCAGCCGTATCGATCACAGCGATTCTCGCACGACGGCAGCAATTGATGTGCACTCGCAGAGCGAGTGCACTACTTTCGAGCCGCTTCATAGGCGGTGATCTTATCTTCGTGCATCAGCGTCAATGCGATGTCATCGAGCCCGTGCAGCAGGTTGTGCCGCCGCGATGAATCAATGTCGAACGCGAGCGACAGGCCGTCCTCCCCCGAAATGCGGCACTCGTTCAGATCGACCGTCAGCTTGAAGCCGGGCCTGGCCGCGCGCTGAAATAAATCGTCCACTGCGGCTTCGGTCAAACGGATCGGCAGCACGCCGTTCTTGAAGCAGTTGTTGTAGAAGATGTCGGCAAAGCTCGGCGCGATGACGACGCGAATGCCGTAGTTCTCGATGGCCCACACGGCGTGCTCGCGGCTGGATCCGCAGCCGAAGTTGCGGCGGGCCAGCAGGATCGACGCCCCTTGCACCTCGGGCTTATTCAACTCGAAATCGGGGATCGGCGTCTTGCCGTCGTCGAGATAACGCCAGTCGTAAAACAAAAACGGCCCGTACCCCGTCCGCTCGATCCGCTTGAGGAACTGCTTGGGGATGATCTGGTCGGTATCGACGCTGGCCCGGTCCATGGGAGCGACGAGGCCGGTGTGGGTGGTGAAGGGAATCATACGAATTGAAGTCGGTTGTCAGTCAACAAATGTCCCTAAGACTGTGTTGCCGTTGTGAAACGACTGAAGCGGCAAACGCGTTTCTGATGACTGCTCCGGCGGAACTCCGACAAGGGATCGAGCAACGTTTTGTCGCGCCATAGGGCCGAGTTCATCCTGAGGTCCAATCAATACACTGCGCACTAGGAGAGTATCGAGACTATTGGGGTCCAATACGGAGGCCCGTTGCCACGCGGCGTGCGCTTTCGACAGGTCACCCAAGTATGCTTGGCTCATGGCAATGTGGAGGAATGCGTTGACTGCCAAGTGCCGCATGTCAGGCTCAAGCTGCGCGAAGTCAAGGTCATGCAGTGCGCGCTCCGCAACATCAATTGCACGACCATGAAGGCGGCGGGCTTCCTCGGGAGTCGATGATTCTGCATTGATAAAGAGGACATTGGCTGCCGCGAGCAGGAGCAGTCTGTCGGTAGCATCTTCGATCCATTGCTCTGCGTAGGGCAATGCGTCGCGCTCACGTCCGGCATAAACGAGACTGTCAAGTACGTAGGATCGATAGTCGTGTCGCTCCGGCCGAAGCTTGACGGCATGCATGAAAAATTCGGCGCCAGCTTCGTGTAAGCCAAGTTGCGACCATGCAAATCCTCGCAAAAATGATGCGGCATAAAGCGGGATTTGTGCAGCGTTTTCGCGCACGACTTGAAGGACGCGGATCCAGTCCTCGTCTTTAACCGCTCGCGTAACAAGAGCATCGAGTTTTGGCGGAGACGACTCGACCGCGGGGGGAGGTGGGTCAGTAATGGAGTAAAGATCGGCCGACAAATCTCGCGCCATGCGCAACTCTTCAGGCGTCATCCGTCGCCAAGGCAAGTCCATCTCGTCTCGCAACGCGTCCGCTTCGTCGCTCTCGTCAATGTTGCGAGCTGTAAGTTGATGTAACTTCACGAGCAAATGGGTGTATCGCAATAACCAGCGACCCGCGCGGCTGAATTGTTCGGTCATGGCGTTTTCAATCCTCATCGATGATCCACTGATCGCGCGTAGCAACCAAAGCTTGTATGTACGCAGCGGCACTCATGGAGCGTGCTGGTTCGACAAAAGCATGAATATCGGAATCCTTCCGCAGGACCAAGTCGTCCGCCACCGGCCCATTCTCGAATGGACCTTCTCCCCTCCGCCAGCAGGCATCGCGATTGCTGCCGCGCGCATCCGTAACGATGTGCTTCAATCGCTTTGGAATTCGATGCGCCTCGAGATCTCTCCATGAAGGCACAACCGACATTCCGCCGCTGTCGGGATGCACCTGGCCGGCATCGTCTGCCGCAATGTCGTCCTCTGGTGAAGTGCCGATGCGGACTCCCAATCCTCGCGCCGTATTTTCGCAAAGCGGCTTCCCACCGTCCACCTTCATCGATCTGTAAATCAACGGCATTGCGCAATTGGCATGGCTGGTTTGGCTTCAATTCACTACGCCTTGTACTCCCACTCTCGAATATCGACAAAATGCCCCGCAATCGCTGCCGCGGCGGCCATCGCGGGGGAAACGAGGTGCGTGCGGCCTCCTTTGCCTTGGCGGCCTTCGAAGTTGCGGTTGCTGGTCGAGGCACAGCGCTCGCCGGGCTCGAGCTTGTCGGGGTTCATCGCCAGGCACATGCTGCACCCCGCCTCGCGCCAGTCGAAGCCCGCTTCCTTGAAAATCCGGTCGAGCCCTTCTTCTTCCGCCTGCTTCTTCACCTGGCCGGAACCGGGAACGACCATCGCATTGACCGTGCTGGCAACCTTGTGCCCCTTGGCGACTGCCGCCGCCGCCCGCAAATCGCCGATCCGAGCGTTGGTGCAGGAGCCGATGAACACGCGGTCGAGCGCAAGCTGGCTGATCGGCGTACCGGCGGTCAGCCCCATGTATTCCAGCGCCCTGGCCGCCGTCTTCTGCTCGGTCTCATCGCCAAGCTCGCGCGGGTTGGGAACCTTCGCCGTCACCGGCGCGACTTGCCCCGGATTCGTCCCCCACGTTACTTGCGGCGAGATATCGGCAGCCTTGAAGACCAGCGACTTGTCGTATGTCGCGCTCGCGTCGGTCGGCAATTGCTTCCACCGCTCAACCGCCTTGTCGAAGTCCGCCCCCTGCGGCGCGAACTCGCGGCCGCGGATGTAATCGAACGTCGTCTGATCGGGGGCGATCATGCCGGCCCGCGCGCCGGCCTCGATCGACATATTGCAGACCGTCATCCGCTCTTCCATGTTCAGCGCCCGCACCGCGTCGCCGGTGTATTCAATGACGTACCCCGTGCCGCCGTCGGTCGTGATCTGGCCGATCAAGTACAGGATCAGGTCTTTGGCCGTGACGCCGCGCGGCAGGTGCCCCTCCACCCGCAGCTCCAGCGTCTTGGGGAGCGACTGGATCAGCGTCTGCGTCGCCAGCACGTGCTCGACCTCGCTGGTCCCGATGCCGAACGCCAGGGCCCCGAACGCCCCGTGCGTGGCCGTGTGCGAATCGCCGCAGACGATCGTCATCCCCGGCCGCGTAATCCCCAACTCTGGACCAATGACGTGGACGATCCCCTGCTTGACGTCGCCGATGTCGTACATCCGAATGCCGAACTCGCGGCAATTCTGCCGCAGGGTCTCGACCTGCTGCCGCGAGATGGGGTCGGCAATCGGCAGGCTGCGGTCGGTGGTGGGGATGTTGTGATCTGGGGTGGCGACGGTCCGCTCGGGCCGCCGCACCTTGCGGCCGGCCAGTCGCAGCCCCTCAAACGCCTGCGGGCTGGTGACCTCATGGACAAGCTGCAAATCGATGTACAGAATAGTCTGTTTGCCGGACTCGGCATGGACCACGTGGCTGTCCCAGATCTTCTGGAACATCGTGCGGGGGGCGGCTGTTGTCATGGCCAATTGCCGCGGGCGCAGGCCGCGGCATTCTCCAAGCGGAAAGATGGGAAACTATTTATAATATACGACTTAGGCCGTTTCGGGGAGGACGCGGAAATTGCCGCCATCGGCGCCATGAGCATGCCTGCTGGAGCAAGTCGGCCAGCCGAAAGCGGGGGCTCGGGTGATGAAGGCCATCCAGCAGGTGACGTGGACGAAGATGAAGAGCCAGAGCGCGGGGAAGATGGGTATGGGACGCGAGAGGTGGGGGATTTGGTGGTCAATTCCCTGTAGTACGCAAGGCGATCTAATCATGCCCCAAGAATTGCCGATTCCTCCAGTCGCCATCGACAATCCATCACGGGAGGTGATTCGGGTCTGGCTGGCAAAGAGCAAAATCCACTGTGTGCTCCGAATTGGCCTGTGGGAAGAGCATGGAACGGACGAGCGTGATGCCTGGGGAATCGTGCTGGCCGATCTCATGCGACACATCGCTGACGCTCATGAATTGGAATACGGTCGAGATCCACAAGAGACGCTTGCGCGCATTCGTTCCACATTTGAGGTGGAAGTAGAACATCCAACCTCGCAGCGACGCGGAGACTTTCTCACGAATCGCGCGCGACGCTCGGACGAAATTTGATTATCGGCGAAACAAGTCCAGGAGCAATTCGATGCTAAAAGACCTCTTCAACCTCTCCGGCCGCACCGCCCTCATCACCGGCGGCAGCAAGGGGATCGGCAAGGCGTGTGCCCGCGGGCTGGCCGAATGCGGGGCGAATATCGCCATCTCGGCCCGGCATGAGGACGAGCTGAAGAAGGCTAAGGCCGAAATCAGCGACGGGCTGAACGTCAAGGTCGAGTATTTCGTCGCCGACATGGTCGATCGGAAGCAGGTCAAGAAGCTGGCCGCCGACGTGCTCAAGACGTTCGGCCGCTGCGACATTCTGTTTAACAATGCCGGCAGCAACAAGCCGCAAAAGCTGGTCGAGACGACCGACGAGGCGTGGGACAACATCGTCGAGCTGAATCTCACAAGCTGCGTGCTCCTGTCCCGCGAGATCGCACCGTCGATGATCCAGAATAAGTGGGGGCGGATCATCTACACTTCGTCGATTATGGGGCTGGCCTCCAATCCAGCCCGCGGCTGCTACTCCGCCACCAAGGCGGCACTCCTCGGCCTGGCCCGCGCTCAGGCGCTTGAGCTGGGGCCGTACAACATCACGGTCAATTGCCTGGCCCCGGGACCGGTCGCCACCGATCTGCCGATGAGCATTTTGTCGGATGAGCAAAAGAAGATCTTTGCTGATCGGACCGCCGTGAAACGGTGGGGCCAGGCGATCGACATGGTCGGCCCAGTCGTGATGCTCGCCACAGAGGCCGGCGCGTTCATCACCGGCAACGTGATCCTGGCCGACGGCGGCATTTTGTGCCGGACGTTTGAATAATGTGGTGCACTCGCTCCGCGTGTGCATAAGTCGGTCTTGCCCGCCACAAGATATCGGGCGACTTCGAGGATCGACGCATTGGCAAGCCGCGTTTGCCCACTCGCGGAGCGAGTGGGCTACATTTCGAGCGAGTGGACCACATTAGCGCCGCTGCGCCGCCATGATCCCCGACAGGACCATGTGCGGCACAAACTGGGCGTTCTTCGCCATGAACGGCGCGAGCCTTTTCAAATCTCCGCCGGTGACGAAAACCTCCGGCGGCTCGGCCAGGTCCTCACTCATCCGCTCGATCAACTCCCGCACAGCGCCGATGGTTCCCCAGAACTGGCCGCTTTTGAGAGCGGCCTCGGTGTTCTTTCCGAGCGCTGCCGGCTCATCTTCGCCGCCGTAGAGCGTCAGCGGCAATTGATCGGTATTGGCCGCCAGTGCCTCGGCCGTCAGCCGAAAGCCGGGCAGGATCGCTCCGCCGAGGAACGCGCCGTGATGGTTGACCAGATCGACGGTGATGGCCGTTCCCGTATCGACGACAATCGCCGGCTTGCGGCCGGATCGCCGCTCGTTGGCCGCGACGGCCGCCGCCAGCCGGTCCATGCCGACGCGCCCCGGATACTCGAGCTCGATCCGCAGCGGCAGTTTTTCATACGTCAGCACGTGAAAGTCGTCGAACGGCCGCTTGCTTCGGACCCAGGAATAAAGCGCCGCCTCGCCGCTGCGATGAACGCTGGCCACGTACCAGATCAAGAGGTCCTTCTCGGACAGACCCTCGAACCACTCCGCCAACGGCGTTTGCCCCGTGGGGAAATGCTCGACGCGCAGCGGCATCGGGTAGTTGGGAAGCTTCGGCGTGCGGGCGTCGAACCAGCCCAGCTTGACCGTGCTGTTGCCGATGTCAACCGCGATCAAATACGACGGCTTGCTCATGACTGCTTCTGCTCCGCCAGCGCGGCCGCGATCGAATGCGTCAGCCGGTTGAGCCCTTCGCCGGTCACCGCCGAGATCAGCAGCACGCCCCGCCCGGTCTGCGCCGCCAGAGCATCGCGGACCTCGCTCGCCCCGGGCAATTCGCACTTGGTGACGACGACAATCTCCGGCCGTTTGCCGAGCTGTTCATCGTACTGCACCAGCTCCTCGCGAATCGCGGCGTAGTTGCGCAGCGGGTCGCTGCCATCGACGGGCATCGGCTCGACCAGATGGACGAGAATGCCGGCCCGCTCGATATGCCGCAGGAATTCGTGCCCCAGCCCCGCGCCGGCATGCGCCCCTTCGATGAGCCCCGGAATATCGGCCATCACGAACTGCCGGTCGATGTCGAGCGTCACGATGCCGAGGTTGGGGTGCTTCGTCGTGAAGGGATAGTCGGCAATCTCCGGCCGGGCCCGCGTCAGGCGGGACAGGAGCGTGCTCTTGCCTGCATTCGGCTTGCCGAGCAGGCCGACATCGGCGATCACCTTGAGCTCCAGCACGATCTCGCGCAGCTCCCCTTCCCCGCCAGGGGTTGCTTCCCGCGGCGTGCGATTGGTCGCCGATTTGAAGGCTGCATTTCCCTTGCCGCCACTACCGCCGCGAGCGGCCACGACCTGGTCCCCTTCCCGCACGAGATCTTTGAGCACATAGCCCCCGGCCACGTCGCTGACCGTGGTCCCCGGCGGAACTTCGATGATCAGATCGTGGGCACTCTTGCCAGCGCGGTCGGAGCCGCTGCCGTGCTTGCCAGCCTCGGCCCGCCAGAACTTGTGATGAGCGACCGCCGTCAGGTGATTGACGCCTGCCTTGGCGACGATGATCACGCTGCCGCCGTTGCCGCCGTCACCTCCATCCGGGCCGCCGTGCGGGACGTATTTCTCGCGCCGGAAGCTGACGCAGCCATTGCCGCCGCGGCCGCCTTGAACTTCGATTTGGACGCGATCGACGAACACAGGGTTCAGGTTTCAGGATTCAGGCGCAAGAAAATGGGACGTTCCCGGCTTCGAGAACGTCCCTTCAGAATAATCGATTGACGGCCGCCAGGGCGTTAGTTCGCTTCCACGGGCAGCACGTTGACGCGGCGACCTTCGCGATCGAACTTGACAACCCCTTCGATCAGGGCGAACAGGGTGTAATCCTTCCCCGTGCCGACGTTCCGGCCGGCATGAAACTTCGTGCCGCATTGCCGCACAATAATCGAACCGGCAGTTACCGCCTCGCCGCCAAATCGCTTGACCCCGCGGCGCTGGCCGTTGGAATCGCGGCCGTTGCGGGAGGAGCCTTGACCTTTCTTATGTGCCATGTGTACACCTGTGGACAGCGGCGGATGCTTTAGGCCGCTGCGCTCAAATAGATGGCGTGTTCTCGGGGGAATCCTATACGCTACCGATACAGCCACAGGTGGTCAAGGGCCTTATCGACGCCGTAAAGCTTGAAGATCTCCTGCTGTGCCGCCGGATCGGCTTCCAGCCGCACGCCGTAGTTGATCTCCTCTTCCTTCTGCTCAACCGTATCCCCCGGCCGCCAGAAGTTGAGCTGGAGGGTCTTCTTGAGGAACTTGCGTCCCGTCCCTGGGGGGGCTCCTTGCTTGTAGGCTCCCGGCTGATCCTCGAATTTGTAGGCGTTGGTCAGCCCTTGCACATAGACGGAGAGGTAATCGATCCGCGGATCGACATCCTCCCAGGTCACCAGCCCCCAGACGCTTTCGTCGGCCCTGATGTCCACCGAGCTGATCGTCAGCGAGTTGTGCAGGACAAAACCCTCCGGCCGGCTCTGCGGGGGGAACTCACGGTCCACAATGGGCTTCATTGCCGCCGGAATGACCCGGTCCAAATAGGCCTTGTCGAACTCCTTCGACTCCAGCACGAACTGCGGAAAAAAGCGGATTTTCACCGGCTGCTCGGTCACCTGTCCGTCGGCGTCCTTGACCTGCTCGACCAGTTCGGTCACCGGCTCGACTTTGTAGGTGATTTCCTCGATTGTGTCCTGAAACAGACGCTTCTCTTCTCTCACGGCCAGATGCCCGCCGGCATTTTTCACCTGGTAGACCATGTACCAGATCACCTTCTTCTGCATTCGCCCCGTCGGCTGCGGCACATCGACGATCAGCAGGCGCAGCGGCTTGAAGGACAATTCCAGGTTCCAAATGCCGCGGCGGAGGGTTACCGACTTGGCCCGTTCAAAGACGGTCGCGGTTTTCGCCTCGAAGTTCGGCGTGTATTCGATGTCGGGAAAATTTGCGGGGATTTCCACCAGCGGCAGCGGCCCGGAGAAGGTCTCCTCCGCGACAGGAGTCGGCGGAATCGTGGTCAAAATGCCCGAGGCCAAGGGACGCGAGCGAGCCTGAGCATGAGCCGGCCCTTCCAGGGCCACTATGCCCGCCAACCCCAGCGCAACAGCCAGGCAAACCCGGAGATAGAACCGGTTCATAGTCGTCTCGCAACGTGGGACACGCATCCAGACTCACAGCCCGGCAGGCAAGAGACCTCCCTACCCGGCGGGAAAACCCAGCTCCCCAGTATACTTACCCAAACTGTGCAGGGTCAACAAATTAGCAGTTTTGCCGTTGCAAGTCGGGAGTTTTCGCGTGGAAAAGCCGGTGCAGGCCAAACCTACGACCTAACTTGCCCTCAAAGGCGGACGCTCAGTCTCATTTCGGGGAAGGGCAGGAGTAGTATTCCCCCCGAGGTTTTTGCCGATCGAGAGAGATCAAACAGGCCGCCCGCTGAGTTCAGTCGGGTGGAGCATCAGATACTCTCGAACTTCACGCTGCATCCGATCGACCTCCGCCAGATACCCGGAAGCCGACGCCCGATAGTTGGCGACATTCGATTCGACATTCCGGAGGTGGCTGAGTTGACGCTGGCAGCGTGCAATGCGTTCCAAGGTGACTTCAAGTTCCCGATCGCTCTGGATCATGTCTAAGTCCTCACGATTTCGACGATTCCCCGTTGGCCGCCCTCTAGTTTGATCTGCCAAAACTCTACGGCTGCTTGTTCGCCGTCGATGGCGGCCATCCGTCGAAGCCAGAAAACGCTTGCTCCGAATTGGACGTCGGCGTTGAGATGGTCGCGGAACAATAGTTCTGCGTCTCCTACGAGATTGTCCACATCAAAATTATCCTCCATGACCATAAAGATGTCCACATCGTTGGGGTATGGTTCGTCCGTGATAAACGAGCCAAATACGATGAATCTCGACAGGCAACCGGTCGCAACCGCGATGGCGCGAATCCGTTCCAGCCGCTGCCCGACGACGTGACGTTGGGGAGTGCCCCCTCCAAATCGTACGAGCACGTCGTTTAATGAACCTGGATGTACACCGATCGGCAAGTCGCCGTCGGACTGAAACGGCGGCAAAGGCGCCATGCATGCACCGGCTGAAAGCCTTCTTGAATGGCCCCAAGACCACTACGATAAAGCGTATGTCCGACGTTTACCACTACGATCTGCTCGTCATCGGGGCGGGGCACGCTGGGGTCGAAGCTGCGATGGCCGCCGCTCGCATGGGAGCCAAGGTCGCCCTGCTGACGACCAACTGCGACACGGTTGCCCAAATGAGCTGCAACCCGGCCATTGGCGGCGTGGCCAAGGGGCAGATCGTCCGCGAGATCGACGCACTCGGCGGCGTCATGGGGCGGGCCATCGATGCCACCGGCATTCAGTTCCGGCTGCTCAACCGCCGCAAGGGCCCGGCGATGCACAGCCCGCGGGCCCAGGCGGACAAGAAAGCGTATCAGTTCGAGGTCAAGCGGCTCGTCGAAGAACAGCCGAACATCGCCCTGCGGCAGGAGACGGTCGAGGATCTGCTGGTGGAGGAGGGTTCAGGGTTCAGGGTTCAGGAGTCAGGGGACGAGTCCAAGGTCCAAGGTCCAAAGTCCAAAGTCGATGGGGAATCACCACTCACCACTCACCACTCACCACTCGCCATCGTCGGCGTGCGCGTCCGTGGCGGCATTGAATATCGAGCGCCGGCCGTGATTCTTACGACCGGGACCTTCCTGTCGGCCATCATGCACACGGGAGAAGTGAAGACTCCCGGCGGTCGGGCCGGCGAAGGAACCACGTCAGGCATCAGCGGGGCGCTGGCGCGGCTCGGCTTTCGCGTCGAACGGTTCAAGACCGGCACGCCCTGCCGCCTCAATGGCCGGACGATCGATTACGAGAAAACCGAAATTCAACCCGGCGATGACGACCCAGAGCCATTTTCATTCCTGACCGATGACGCGCAGCGCAAGCGAATTGCCGCCGATCAGATCCCCTGCCACATCACGCACACGAACCACGCGGTCCACAAGCTGATTCGCGCCAACCTGCATCGAGCGCCGATGTACAGCGGCCAGATCCAGTCTCGCGGGCCGCGCTACTGCCCGTCGATCGAGGACAAGGTGGTCCGCTTTGCCGAGAAGCAGAGCCACCAGCTCTTTCTCGAGCCAGAAGGGCGAAATACGCGCGAAGTGTACGTCAACGGCATTTCCACCAGCCTGCCGCGCGACGTGCAGGACGCCATGCTGCGGCTGATTCCGGGTCTGGAAAACGCGCAGATCATGCGTTACGGCTACGCGGTCGAGTACGACTACTGCCCCCCCGATCAGCTTTGGCCGTGGCTGGAAACCAAGCTCGTCAAGGGACTCTACTTCGCCGGGCAGATCAACGGCACGACCGGTTACGAAGAGGCGGCGGCACAAGGCTTGATTGCCGGCGCCAGTGCGGCACTGATGCTGCAAGGCAAAAAGCCGCTCGTGCTGGGCCGCGAGGATGCGTACATCGGCGTGCTGGTGGACGACCTGGTGACCTGCGGCGTGGATGAGCCTTATCGCATGTTCACCAGCCGGGCCGAGTTTCGGCTGCTGCTAAGGCACGACAATGCCGACCGGCGGCTGACGCCGATCGGGCGCGAGGCGGGGCTCGTCGATGCGGAGCGGTGGCAGCGGTATGAGGCGAAAGAAGCGGAGATTGCCCGGGCGATGGCGCTAGTGCAGAGTGCAGAGTGCAGATTGCAGAGTGGCGGAGATTCTGCACGCTGCACTCTGCACTCTGCACTCAAGCGGCCAGAAATCACCTGGTCCGATGTTGTCGCCCACGAGCCGCGACTGGCGGCCGCCTCCCGCGAAGCGGCACAACAGGTCGAATACGATATCAAGTACGCCGGCTACATCGCCCGGCAACAGCAGCAGGTCGAGCGTCTGGCGCGGCTGGCGGACAAGGCGATTCCCGTCCATTTCGACTATCAGGCGATCAAGCAACTCCGCAGCGAAGCCCGCGAGAAGCTGACCCGCGTCCGCCCGGTCACCATGGCCCAGGCCAGCCGGATCAGCGGCATTACACCGGCGGACATGGCCCTCGTGATGGCCTACCTCGAAGGAAAGTGATCGGCCCCGCAGCGGGCCGTCTCCATGACCAATCGCCCATCCGACCAGCCACTCATTCCCCCTGCCGACGAAGAACTCGCCGACCTCACCGACGAAGGTGCGCTCGAAGAGGCGGCGGCACTGGAAGTCCCCGAGCCAGCCGCCGAGGTAGTCGAAAAGGCACTCGACGAGATCATTCATCAGCCGCCTTCCGAAACCACGGAGGCTGCGGAAGCAGCCGGGTGTGACTTTGCCTTTCGCCGCGCCGCCGCGAAGGTCCGCGAGTTTCCCAAGTCTCCCGGCATCTACCTGATGAAGGATGCCGCCGGCCGGGTAATCTACATCGGCAAGGCGAAAAGCCTCCGCTCGCGGGCCGGCAGCTACTTCCTGGTCGGTGCCCAGCACGAATACCGCACGCAATGGGTTCACGAAATCGCCGATGCCGACTTCATTGAGTGTGAAAGCGAAGTCGATGCGATTCTGATGGAATCGAGGCTGATCAAGGACGTGCAGCCCAAGCACAACAAGGAGCTCAAGGACGACAAGACGTTTCCGTACCTGATGATCGTGACGGGAGAGGATTTTCCGCGGGTGGAAGTAACGCGGCAGCCGCGCGACAAAGGGGTCAAGCTGTTCGGGCCGTTCGCCAGTGCCGGGGCGCTGCGCGGCGCGGTCCAGGTGATGCAGAAGATTTTCAAATTTCGCACGTGTAGCCTGGACATCGACGACGGCGATGAGCGCTGGCGTTGGTTCCGGCCGTGCCTCCTGGCGAGCATTCGCCAGTGTACGGCTCCCTGCAACTTGCGAATCAGCAAGGAGGACTACAAACGGGACATCCGCCGGCTAATCATGTTCCTGGAAGGGAACAAACGCCAACTGCTCGATCAGATGCGGGAGGAAATGCAGGCGGCGGCCAAGGAACTGCGGTTTGAGCAGGCGGCCCGGCTGCGGGACGAAATCCAGATGCTCGAGCGGCTCGATCGCCGCGGCGAGATCGACACGCACGCGCAGCCCGAAGTGTTTTACATCGATCCCAAGCGGGGCCTGGCGGGCCTGAAGAAGGTCCTCAAGCTGGACGAAATGCCGCGGACGATCGAAGGGGTCGATATTGCCCATCTCGGCGGTGGCGAGACGGTCGCCAGCGTGGTGCAGTTTCTCGATGGATTGCCCTTCAAGCCCGGCTATCGCCGCTACAAGATCCTCGGCGTGCAGGGGGTTGATGACTTCCGCAGCATTCACGAGGTGATCGCCCGCCGCTACCGGTCACTCTCCGACGAGCAGAGCGTTTTTCCCGACATTCTCTTGATCGACGGCGGCAAGGGGCAGCTCAACGCGGCGCTGGCGGCATTCCGCGACCAGGGAATCGAGCCGCCGACGCTCCTCTCGCTGGCCAAGCAAGAGGAGGAGATCTTCCTTCCCGGGGAGAGCGATTCGCTCCGCCTCTCGCGGCGGTCGTTCGCCCTGCGGCTGCTTCAGTACGTCCGCGATGAGGCGCACCGCTTTGCCCAGCACTACCACCACATTCTGCGGCGGAAAGCACAGTTGGGGGAATAGGCCTTTCGGCGTCTTTATGTCGCTGCGCGGTCAGCATTCCGTCGCAAGCAGCGACAATCTGGCCGACGGGCCGGGAAATGCGCCCCATTGCTCGCGTCATTGTGCCCGATGAAGTATTGGCACCTCGTTTGCGTTGATATGGCCGCCACTGGTCCGGTCTTTTTTCGAAAGGTGCTGTCATGTCCGCATTTCGATCCTTCGTGGTCGCCTGCGTCGCTCTGGGATTCTGTGCGGCTTCAGCACTGTCTCAAGAGGCCAATGAACCCGCCCCGGCTCCATCGGTCGCGCAGCTCAAGGCACTTGCCGCGCAAGTCCAAGCCAGGCTCATTGCCGATCGTGTCGTGGGAGCCCAACCCATCACGGCTAAAACGGAGAAAGATGTGGTGGCGCTGGAGGGAACGGTGGGCACCGAGCAGCAGCGCGCGCGAATCTCCATTTTGGCGGCGCGAGAAGCCGGAAAGATGGCGGAGTTCGTCGCCAATCGCGTGCGCGTCAAGGCGGTGGAAGTGGAGGCGGCAACGAATACGACGGGAGACGCGCCGCAAGCTGCCGCCCCCACCGGGCTCGATCAAGAGCAACTGGATAAACTCCGCGCCGTAATCGCGGAAGCGCTACCCCAGTTCTCCAAGCGGATCAATCTCGTCTTTCGCGTGGATCCCATTCCTACCATCTTGGTCGAGGGGGTGCTCAACACGTACGACGAGAAGCTGGAGTTGAACCGGCTGATTCGCCAGAACTATCATGGCCTGGCGATACTCAATAACGTCCGCGTCCATTCCAAACCGGAGACGCCGGCCACCGCCGGCGTCGAGGACGCCAAGGCCGTTGCGGCCGACCCTGGCCCGAAAGTCGCCATTACGGTTGACAAGGACACCCCACGCCAAGATCGCAAACTGGCGGAGCAGGTGGCTCTGACTTTGCGACAAGACAAACGGCTGATCGACGTGGCCATCGTCGTCCAGGCAGATTACGACGTCATCTGGCTCCGCGGCAGCGTGCAGTCAAACCAGCAAAAGGTGCTGGCGGTCGTCAAGTCGGACGCCGTGGAAGGGGTCGAGTACGTGATCGATAATCTCTCCGTTGATCCGAGCCCCAAGGGGCAGGAAGCCGCCTCTTTGGACGACGCCGACGTCGAAATCTACGTACGCAATTACTTCACGCGCCGTGTCGGCATCAGCGTCATCGACGTGAAGATTTCGCAGGAGACGATCCTCGTAATCCTGGAGGACGATTTTGTCGATCAAGAAGAGCGGCAGATCGCCCAGAAGTCAGTTTCCGATTTGGAAAAGGAGCTGGGGCGCAAGATCCAAGTCGAACTGCAAAAAACGGGCCTCAAGTCCGATTCTCTTCGGTAAGCGATAGCAGCAGCGGCAGCACGATCAGATTCCCCGCCATCCCGCCGAGCATCGCCAAACTCACCAGCGCGCCGAAATAGATCGTCGGCACGAATTCGCTGTTGCAGAGCACGGCAAAGCCGACGATCAGTGCCAGCGTCGAGACGATCATCGCCCGGCCCACGCTTTTCTGGACCGTATCGAGCGACTCCCGCACCGATCGTCCCGCGGCGCGCTGCCGCCGGAATGCCGCGAAGTAATGGATCGAGCTGTCCACCGACAGCCCCATCGAGACGGCGGCAATCATGGCCGCACCCATGTTGATCTTGAGCCCAATCCAGCCCATCACCCCCATCACGGCGAAGATCGGCAGCGCGTTGGGAATCAGGCCGATCAGGGCCCAGGAGAGCCGGCGAAAGCCAATCCACAGCATGACGAAGATCGCCCCGGTGGCGATGCCGAAGGTCGTCCACTGATCGCGGAGCATGCTCTCGATCAGCCGCGTGAGCAGGACGAAGAAACCGGTCACTTCGGCACCCGGCTGATCGGCGCCGGCCGGAAATTCTTCGCGAGCCAGCCGCGTGACCGTGTCGATCAGCTCCCGCTTCTGCTCGGCCGGCTGGCGCTCGCGGGCGCGAAGCATGATCCGCAGCCAGCGGCGGCCGCTTTCGTCCCGCCCTTGCAGCGCCCCCATGAACGCCGGCATTTCGTTCGTCATCCCCAGGACGCGAATCTCGGTCGGAATGGCCCCCAGCGTGCGGTCCTCGCGCCCCGCATCAAGCGCATCGACCAGGCTGATCACCTTGGTCAAGGATGGTTCGCCGGCATGGGCCGGAATGCGAACCTCCCGCAGCTTCGTTTCCAGGCGGCGAACGCGGTCGAGGTACGCTTCATCGAGTGGCCCAGGAGCGGGAATGAGCACGTCCCATACGCCTGCCCCGCCAAGCCGTGTCTCGACGTACTCGTACCAGGCGACAATCCGGCTGCCGGTGCGGAAATTGCGCGTGAAATCGGTCTCGACCTCCAGGCGGGCGCTACCGGCGGCAGCCAGTGCGCATACGAGCAAGCTGGTGACGCCGGTGAGCCACGGCTGGCGCTGCACCCCTTCCACGAGTCGCGACAAGCCCACATCGAGCTGCCCTTCGGCCCACGTCGGCTTGTGCGGCTGGGTTGCGCCAGCGCCCGCCAGCGTCAGTCCGGGAACCAGCAGCGTGACGCCGACCAGAACCATGAGCGAACCGGCGACCATCATCAAACCGAAGTCTTGCACGGGACCGACGCTGGCAAACCACAGCGATCCAAACCCGGCACAGTCGGTGACTATCGCGCCGGCAATCGGCCATGCCAGCAAGACAGCCGCGCGGCGGAAAGCATCGATCGGTGCAGCCCCTGCGGCACTCAGCTCGCGGTAATGGACAATCAGGTGAATGACCGTGGCGACGCCGACGACGGTGACAATGGCGGTGAGCATCGAGCTGACCATCGACAGCTTGAGCTGGGCCACGACGAGCGCCGCTTGCGTCGTCAGAATGGCCCACTGCACCAGTGCGATGGGAACGACCAGCCACCGCAAGTTGCGAAAACTGACCAGAATGACCAGGCCCAGCAGAATGGTGGACCACCAGCCAAGCCGCCGCCCATCGTCCTCCAGCAGCTTGAACCCCTCCGTGACCATCACCGGCTCGCCGGCCAGCACGCCTGGCGCAAGTCCGTCGGGCAACGCTTCCACGATTCCCTGCAGCTTCTCGATCGTGTCCCGGCGTGAAGTTTCGACGGAGGCATTTGCTGCGTCGCCGTGCGGCTCGAGCATCACCGCGACGGCGACCGTCTGACCATCGCGGCTGTGCGTGTAGCCCGCAAACAACTCGCGATAAGCAGCCGCCAGCTCGTCGCGCGGGTTCAGAATGGCCGGCCCTTTCCACTCCTCCTTCGCGCCGAAGCCCAGCACGCTGCCGATCCGCCGCAGCTTGGCCAGGCTCTCCAGCAGTCCATTGACCTCCGCCAGGCTGAGCGCGTCCTTGACGCCAGGGACCTTCTTCACGCGCCTGGAGACTTCGGACAACCGGCGAATGCCGCGGCCATCGGCGGCCAGCAACTCCTCGTCGCGATACACGGCGAGGACGACTTCATTGCCGCCGAACTGCGCTTTGAGCCGGCGATAAGGAGCCAGGAGCGGATCGTCGGCCGCAAACATGTTCTCAATGCTGCGGTCGAACTTCATCTGCCGCGCGGGAAACCAGGCGGCAATCGCCAGGAGCACCCCCAAGACCAGCAGGAACTGCCGCCATCTCACCAGCCAGCCGATGATGCGCTCTGTTCCTCCAGACATAGCGCACCACTATAGCAGAGCGAGGTCGTCCTGCTCTGCAGCGTTCGCAGGTGCCGCTGGTTACTCTTCGCTGTGCGACCGCCGCCCCATCACGAGCGACACGTAGTACAGGAGCGTCATGATCGCCTGGAGCGTAGCCGCCACGTAGGTCAACGCGGCGGCATTGAGCACGCTGTTCACGGCCCCCATGTCATGCTGGTGGACGATGCCGTGCTCGATCAGCATGGCCTTGGCCCGCGAGCTGGCGTTGAACTCCACCGGCAGGTTGACGAGCTGGAACACGACCACCCCGCTGAACAGCACGATGCCGAGAATTTGCAGCGGCGGGAACTGTAGGACCAGGCCCACCAGCAGCAGGACGAATCCAATACCGCTGCCAAAGCTCGCCGCCGGCACCGCGATGCTGCGGAGCGAGAACGGCAGATAGCCCAAGTGCCGCTGGAGCACGTGACCGATTTCATGGGCGGCAATGCCGACCGCCGCCAGGGTTCGTCCGTGAAAGACTTCGCTGGAGAGCCGCACCACGTCGTCGCGGGGATCGTAATGATCGCTCAAATGGCCCGGCACTTCTTCAATGAGCACTTTCTGAAGCCCCGCCTGATCGAGCAGATAGCGGGCGACAGCGGCACCGCTATAGCTGGCCCCTTGCTGGCTGGCCCGCGCATAGGCCGAGCTGACCCAGCCCTGGGCGATGAGCGCCAGCAGCAGCGCGGGCGCCAGGAAGAGCAGGTAAACCGGATCGAAAAGGAATGGAAACGGCATAGTTCGTTGCCAACTTGACGGGGAAACAAACGATGACCACCCAAGGTGCAATTTGCGGGCCGATTGGTCCGCTAGAGAGTATTCGCTCTGGCCGCTACGGTCTTATCGGCTGTCGCTGGACGAGATCGACGGCCCACTCGCCAAGCGTGACCTTGCAGGTCAGCGATTGCTCGCGGCTGTGGTTGCCGTTCTCGTCGATGGTGAGGCGGATATAGACGACTTCCACCACGTCGTCCACGCCGTACTTCGCGATGACGTCGGTGAGGCTATCGAAGTCGGCAACGTTCTTCCCTGCGAAGGTGACGATCGTGTCGCCAGCCCGCAGGCCGGCTTTCTCCGCCGGGCTATCGGGATGGACAGTCGCCAGCTCGCATTGCTGACCGAGCGTCTGGCAGCTCACGCCGAGAAAGGCTCCGCGGCGGTAATCGAGCCGGTCGAGGTCAAGAGCGGCCGCCAATTCTTCCTTCGAAAGGCTGATCTTGGTCCCGTACAGCTTGACGCCGGACAACCCCTTCATCTTCTTGAGCGAGTCGATGACACCGTCGCCAACGGGCGAATAGTAAATGCCCATTTCGCTCAGCGACTCGAGCGAGGTGAGTGCCGCCAGCCCTTGCTCGCTAATCTTCGTGCGGTAAAGGTGCAGTTGCTTCAGTCCCGACATGGCGGCGACGTGCGGCATGATCGTATCGTCGATCTTTTCCCCGACGAGAACCAGCTTGTCCACGTCCCGCAGCCACTTCAGGCGGCGAAAATCCCGCTCCGTGCCGCGCCAGGAGTCGTCGATCTGAATGCCGTCGATGTCCTCGGCGACACCGAGCTCGGCCAGGTCCTCGGTCTTGTTCACGATGGCCCCCAGTTTTTCCAGGGCCTCGATCGTCTGCGTGGAGCGCTGATCGTTGAGCCAGGCAATTGCCGCTTCGGAGCGGCGGCCGATCGACGTCGGTTCGCGGGCCAGCTCTTCCAGTGCGGCGCGTGCCGCTTCCTGCACTTCCAGATCGACAGACAGCGCCAGCTCGCGGAGCGCGTGCAAGGCGCGAGTCGTCACCTCCAGGCTGCCGCTCGTCTGCAGGACTTTCTTGATCGGCTCGACAGCCGGAGCGCCAGCTTCGACCAGCTTGAGCGTCGCGTTCTCGCGATTGTCAAAAACGTCCGAATCAAGCTCGACGATCCAGCGGGCGATCGTTTCTGCCGAGGGGGGATCGCGCGGCTTGGCCGCAGAGGAGGCCGGATTGCCACCCGGCGGCGGGGGTGCTTCCTGAGCGCAGGCCAGGGACGCTGCGAGCAGACCGGCGGCGATTGGCGCCAGGCGGCGAAGCATCAAGGTGGCGGACATCAGTGTCCCTTTCTGGCCTGCGGACGGTGGTTCCAAAACGGCCCCTGCCCACGGAATGGTTGAACACACTATTCTACCGCGCCGCCAGGACCGAGGCATATTCGTCGGCCCGGGCCAGCAGGGCCTCCTTCCCTTGCCGCAGGCAGAAATCGCCGAACGTTTCACCGTTGTCGCGGGCCGATTTGTAAAAGGCCAAAGCCGGTGCGATCGTGCCGATGACGTCCTCCTCGGGGACCATATCCTTGTATTCGAAGTTCAGCCGGTCGCCGAGCAGCCGGCCGCCCAGAAAAATCGTGTATTTGCCGCGGGCCCGGCCGACGAGGCCGATATCGCAGTTGTAGGGCCGGGCGCAGCCGTTGGGGCAGCCGGTCATGCGGACCGTAAAGCGTTCACCCGCCAGGCCCAGGCGATTGATCTCAACTTCCAATTGATCGAGCAGCCCCGGCAAAGCCCGCTCGGCTTCGGTGATCGACAGGCCGCAGGTCGGCCAGGCGACGCACGCCATGCTGTAGCGGCGGACGTTGGAAATCTCCTCGCTCAGCTTCACGCCGTGCTTCTTGAGGATGCTCTCCAGCCGCGTGCGATCCTGCGAAGCAATGTCCGTCAACAGGATGCTCTGGTGGCTCGTCAGACGAATGCCGGGGCTCAAGCTATGGCAGACTTCGCGAATTGCCGTCTTGAGCTGCATCGATTCGCTGTCTTTGATCCGGCCGTTCTCGACGTTCAGGCCATAGAACCACTTGCCGTCCCCCTGTTCGTCCCAGCCCATGTGGTCGTTGAAGCCCTCGACGTCGGCCGGGTGCGGATCGGGGAGGCTGCCGCCGTAATATTCCTCGACCTGGGCCTTGAATTTGTCGATGCCCCAGTTGGCGATGACGTACTTGAGCCGCGCGAGCTTGCGGTCTTCGCGATTGCCGAAGTCGCGCTGCACCTTGAAGACCGCTTCCACGACGGCGAGCACCTGCTCGGGCGTGGCAAAGGTCAGCCGCTTCGCCACGGCGGGAAACGTCTTGGCGGCACTCGGCGTGCGACCCATGCCGCCCCCGGCCAGGACGTTGTAGCCGATGATCTTGTCCCCTTCGGTGATCGCGAGCAGCCCCAAATCGTTGGCGTACACATCGACGCAGTTGTCGAACGTGTAGCCGATCGCCATCTTGAACTTCCGAGGCATATAGAACTTGCCGTAAATCGGCTCGACGTCGAAGCCGTCCGCTTCTCCTCCTCCGGCCCTGGTCTGCTCGCCGGTCGAGGTATCGGTCAACCACAACTCGTGGTACGCCTTGGTCCGCGGCGCGAAGTGCGCCGCAAGCTGATCCGCCAGTGCCTGCGTCTGGCGGTAGATCGGATTGGCATAGGGCGCCGGGCAGCACATCACGTTGCGGTTCACGTCACCGCAGGCGCCGAGGGTCGAAAGCTGAATCTCATTGATCCGGGCAATCGACTGCTTCAGGTTCTGCTTGACGACGCCGTGAAGCTGAAGCCCCTGCCGCGAAGTGATCCGCAGCGTCGTATTGCCAACTTCATCGCCGAGGTCAATCTCCGACAAGAGCTGCTCGCTGGTCAGCTTGCCGCCGGGGATCTTGGTCCGCACCATGAAAATGTAGGACTTGTTCTTCTTCCCCTCGGCATTCACGCCGGCGGTGCCCCGCTCGTCCCGGTCGTCCTGCTGATACGTGCCGTGGAACTTGAGCAGCGTCTCGCTGGTCTTGCCGAAATGGTCGTTGTCGTCCCGCAATTCCTCAGGCATGGTGCCGCGTAGGAATTGACTCTGCTCCTTGAGGCCTTCAACTGGACTCGGCTTGCCGGGCTCGGTCATGGGAGTGGTCAGTAGACGCGTAGCACGCTGTCGGCGTACGTGTGTGGGAGGAGAATGTTTATTATGTTTAGTACCATTATCAACATTCGGTGGTAATGGTCAAGCGAGTATAGCCAAGTTGGGCAAAGGGAGCCACGTCAGTTGACCATGGCCTACCGTCCCCTGCGTAGATGCGTCGGCGGCGCGTATACTGAGATGGCGGCAGGTGGGCAGCGAAGCGTAGTGGTGGCCGCGTGCCGTAAGTCTTTTTCGCCAAGTCACTTAGGTTGATGATGAGTCGTCAGTACATCTACACGATCGAGCGCTTGAGCAAGAAAATCGGCCCGCGCGAGGTCCTCAAGGACATCTGGCTGGCGTTCTATCCCGGTGCCAAGATCGGCGTCCTCGGTCGGAACGGGGCGGGCAAGAGCACGCTCCTGCGGATCATGGCCGGCAGCGACCAGGAATTCGACGGCGAGGCCCGCATTACCGACGGCTTCACCCGCGGCTACCTGTCGCAGGAACCGCAGCTCAATCCGCAGTTTGACGTGTGGGGCAACCTTCAAGAAGCCATCGCGCCGCGGCGGAAGGTGGTCGATCGCTACAACGAGATCTCCGGACTCCTCGGCGAGCCGATGAGCGACGAGAAGATGCAGAAGCTGTGCGACGAGATGGCCCGGCTTCAAGATCAGATCGAGGCGTCCGGCGCCTGGGAGCTCGACCGCGAGCTCGAAATCGCGATGGACGCGATGAACCTCCCCGACAAGGATGCGCTCGTCGCCAAACTCTCCGGCGGCGAGCGGCGGCGCGTGGCACTTTGCAAGCTGCTGCTCCAGAAGCCCGATCTGCTCTTGCTCGATGAGCCGACCAACCACCTCGATGCCGAGGCCGTGTTATGGCTGGAGCGGCATTTGGCCGAATACCACGGCACGGTCGTGGCCGTGACCCATGATCGGTACTTTCTCGACAACGTGGCCAAGTGGATTCTGGAACTAGACCGCGGCCAAGGGATTCCCTGGGAAGGGAATTACACGTCGTGGCTGGAGCAGAAGCAGGCGCGACTTCAGCGCGAAGAAAGGCAAAGCCAGGCTCGGCAGAAAACGCTGGAGCGCGAGCTGGAATGGGTGCGCATGTCGCCGCGGGCTCGCCAGTCCAAGAGCAAGGCCCGCGTCAAAGCCTACGAGCAGATGGCTGCCGAACGGTTCGAAGAGCGCCCCGACGAGTTCGAAATTCAGATTCCGCCGGGAAAACACCTGGGCGACCTGGTCGTCGAGACGGTCAACTTGCAGAAGGGTTATGGCGACCAACTGCTGATCGACAACCTTAGTTTTCGCTTGCCCCCCGGCGGCATTGTCGGCGTGATCGGACCCAACGGCGCCGGCAAGACGACGCTGTTCCGGATGATTGTCGGGCAGGAGAAACCCGATAGCGGCGAGCTGCGAGTCGGACCGACGGTCGAGCTCGGTTACGTCGATCAAAATCGCGACGAGCTGGCTCCCGACAAAACGGTCTACGAAGAAATCTCCGGCGGGAATGACAATTTGGAGATGGGAGGCAAGAAGATCAACTCGCGGGCGTTCGTGTCGCGGTTCAACTTCCGCGGACCCGACCAGGAGAAGAAAGTCGGCACGCTTTCCGGCGGCGAGCGCAATCGCGTCCATTTGGCCAAGCTGCTGCGCCGCGGCTGCAACGTGCTGCTCCTCGACGAACCGACCAACGATCTGGACGTCGATACGCTGCGGGCCTTGGAAGAAGCGGTCCTGAACTTTGCCGGCTGCGTCGTGGTCATCAGCCACGATCGCTGGTTCCTCGATCGCCTCGCCACCCACATCCTGGCCTTTGAAGGGGACGGTTACGTCCATTGGTGCGAGGGCAATTTTCAGACGTACGAAGAGCAGCGGAAGGAACGGCTCGGCATGGCGGCCGATCAACCGAAGCGGTTCAAGTATCGGAAGCTGCAGAAATAGGGGTCAGGAGCCAGGAGCCAGGAGCCAGATTTGTTCACCGGCCTCGTCGAAACGCTCGGGACCATTACCAGGCTGGAGCCGATTGGCCCCGGCGTGCGGCTGGGCGTGCGCTCAGCCGTGGTGGCGGAAGGAACGCAAATCGGCGACAGCGTGGCGGTCAACGGCTGTTGTTTGACGGTCGTGCAGGTTGCTGGCGACGTGCTTGCGTTTGAGGCCGGCAGCGAGACGCTGAGCCGAACGAACCTCGGCAAGTTGATCGTGGGCAGCGGCGTGAATCTCGAGCGCTCGCTGAAAGTCGGAGATCGGCTCGGCGGCCATTACGTCACCGGGCACATCGATGCCGTCGGCACGCTCGACGCCCGCCGCGAGGAAGGGGACTGGTCGTTTCTGTGGTTCCAAGTGCAGCGGGAATTGACGCGGCAGATGGCCAGCAAAGGCTCGATTGCCGTCGATGGCGTGAGCCTGACGCTGGTGGACGTCGAGGAGGAGCGGTTCAGCGTGGCGCTGATTCCGCACACGCTGGCGGTGACGACGCTGGGCAAGCTGGCGGTCGGCGACGCGGTGAATATCGAGACTGACGTGCTGGCTAAGTATGTGGAGCAACAATTGCTCCGTGGGACAGGCGTCTCGCCTGCCTAACCCATGACTAATGCCCGCCAAACCGTCTCCTTCCTCACCAACCGCTTCCGCGAGGCCGGCATTCGGCCCGACGTGCGGCACGGGCAGAATTTTCTCATCGACCTCAACTTGCTGGACCTGCTCTTGGAAACGGCGGAGATCGGCCCGCAGGACGTCGTGCTGGAAATCGGCACGGGCCTGGGTTCCCTGACCACCAGGATGGCGCCGCTCGCGGCCCACGTCGTCACGGTCGAGATCGATTCGCGGCTCTATCAACTGGCGTCGGAGGAATTGGTCGATGAGCAGAACGTGACGATGCTCAAGACCGACGCACTCAAGAATAAGAACCATTTGAGCCAGACGGTCGTTGACGCGGTGCAGGAGAAACTGCGCGACGTGCCAGGTGCGCAGCTCAAGCTCGTCTCCAATCTCCCCTTCAACATCGCCACGCCGATCCTGTCGAACCTCCTGACGTTCGATCCGGCGCCGGTGTCGATGACCGCGACGGTGCAGAAGGAGCTGGCCGACCGGATCAATGCCGAGCCGGGGGTCAAGGACTATTCGGCCCTGTCAGTCTGGATGCAGGCGCTGTGCTACACCCGCGTGGTGCGAATCATCCCGCCGCAGTGCTTCTGGCCCAAACCGAAAGTCCACTCGGCGATCGTACACATCGTTCCCAGTGCCCACAAACGCGAGCGGGTGAAGAACCTCGAGTTCTTTCATCACTTTGTCCGGACGCTATTTCAGCATCGCCGCAAGTTTCTCCGCGGCGTGCTGAGCTTGATGTTCAAGGAACAGCTTTCCAAGCCGGACGTCGATGCGATCCTGGCCGGCTTCGCCTTGGCGGCCGACGCGCGGGCCGAGCAACTGCCGGTGCAGACGCTGATCGCTCTGAGCGATGCCTGCGAGCAGGCGATGTCGCCACCGCCGCGGAGGTAACACGGCTGGAACCGAGGCCCCGCTGAAAAACTGGTTGGCCGCGAAGGATTTCGCCGCCAGTTTGGCGACGGGAGCAGTCTCCGCAAGTCCATGCACTACAACTGGTTGCGTCGCACAGCTCCGCGATGACGCACGGCCTTTTCCGCCTTGGGCGAAAAAATCTCCCGCCAGATGTCCGGATTTTTGCCCCGTTTACGACTGTTACTAGGGGAGCCCTTGGATCCTGACCATGGCTCTCCGGGCAGACCTTTCAGGAAAGCGAACGCTGCCGGCGTCATTGGCTGCCGGGGGCAGACTGGTAGCTGGTGCGCCGGCGCGTTCCTTGATTGCAACTTCCTCGCAAGAAGCGTGCGGAGACGCTCAGCGGCGCGAGCCCCTCATGACGACGGAGCCACAGTACCAGCAGCTTCGCACCGACGGCCGGCACCCCTTCCCGAGCAAGCCGTCCGACGGGCCTTCCGTGCCGCGCGACCGGGTGGAGCGATTCGTCGAGTTGATCCGCCTGCTGGCGGACGGACGGGAATGGCCGGCCAAACGCCTGTCGGCAGAACTGCAAGTGACCGTCCGCACGATCCAGCGCGACATGCAACTCTTGGAGAAAAAGGGGTTGGCGGCGCGAAAGACCGGCCGGCAGGGGAGTTACCGGCTGATCCAGGAGACGGCGTGGGAGGGGCCGCGGCTGTCCGCCCGAGAGGTAATTGCTCTGCTGGTCATGGCGGCGGGCGATGAGTTGGATAAGGACGACAGCGTGGCGCTGGAGGCCGTCCACAAGATCATTAGCTTCCAACCCCAGAACATGCGCGACCGGCTTCTGGAATTCACCGACCTGCTGCGGTCGCAGCCGGCCGCCTCGCGGCAGTGGCTATGCCGGCAGGGGTGGCTGGCGACCATTCTGGAGGGACTGGCAGGTACTCGCCCGCTGAAGGTCTGGCTGACGCCGTTGCCCGGCCAGGCTCGCGCCGTCCCGCTGGAGATCGTGCCCACCGCCTTTGCCATGCGCAGCGGCCAGTGGATCCTGCGATCGCATCGCGTTTCGCCAGCCGGAGGGGAGGTCACGCTGGAGTTGGCGCAGGTGGCGAAGGTGGAGTTTGTCGCAAAGGCGGAGTGAGGGGCCGTTTGCGGCCCGCTGACGCGGACCACAAAAGGCTGAATCGAAGGCTCTGCGATGCGCCCGCCAGCGGGCGCATCGCATCATCTTCGTCCGGGGATCAGGCGAGAATATCGACCGTCAACGTATTGGACAGATTCCCGTCGGCGTCTTTGGCAACTGCGGAGACCGTTCCCGAAGTGCCTGGCGGCATAGCCGTATAGTGGGAAAACGAGCCGTCGGGCATGAGATCGGTGAAAGCACCCTCCAGATCCTCACCGAAATAAACTTTGCCAGCCACCGGATCGACGTCGTCAGTAACGTACCCGGACAGAATCCAGTACCCACTGTCAAAGATGCCGGTGAGCTTTTCCAGCACGGGGGAAGCGCCGACTGATTCTCCTTCCGCTTGGATCGTCGCTGCGTCTGCCTGCGCAGTATCGAGCGAGGCGTAGTACGCATCCAGCTCCAGCGGACCCACAAAGCCGTCATCGCCATCGGCGAGCGTATCGACGGATGGCTCGCCGGCCGCGACGGGCTCCTCAGCGGCCGCGTCGAGCGGTTCGAGGGGACACGGATCCCCGTCGAACGCCGCCATTGTGGACAGCAGGTAACGCGATTCCAATGCCTCGACGCGCAGCGTGCGGCAATTGCGGCGAGCCCACGCGAGAGACTGGCTTGAACCATGCGGCTTGCCGCCGCGGGACGGACGCACTCCGTTCGATGTTGGCACGATCGTGACTCCTGAGTTGCTTGCGAAAAAACTTGAAAACCACCGGAGCGGCGAGCTTCGCGCTCGCCCCCCCATGTACAAGTCGCAAACGGGAGTCCGATCCGGACATTTGCCAGGCGTCCGGTAGTAAGTCGTTGTGAGGAAACGCCATCAGCCTCCACCGCGCGAACGATCGCTGACGGGGACGTTCAACTGGCTGAACGGCATGCTCAATTCACGAAGCGCCATGCCAAGGCGGAGAAGCGCCGGAAATGGATGGCAAGACGTGCGGCAGTCCGCACTATTCGGACCGGCTCACGGTCAGCCGGTCGTCCGCCCGCAGGAGCTCCAGGCACCGATCGAGCCGCGGGTCGTCAGGCGGCGGAGTTTGACGCCAGTTGCTCCTCACAAAGCGTGACTTTGGCTCGGTCAGCGGTTGCTTGGGCGCTGGAGGATTCTCAGTGAACTTTCGCCAATAGCGAAGCGTGCTCTCGCGGCGTGCTCCCAGGCTCTCAGCCGCTTCGAGGAATTGGGCCGCCGCATCCTCGTAACGGGGATCGGCGCCGGCCGCATTGCTCAGCAGCTTTGCCGTCAAGTCGATGATCTCCAGGTCGTGCGAATTCGCCGCGGCGAGCGCTACGGCATCCAGAATAACGACCGTGGGGGGAACAAGGCGGCGCTCGCTGTCGGTGTGCTGTTTCCAGCACAGCGCCCGGTTGTACTGCGCCGTCTCGTTCTTCGGATACTCCGCGAGAATACGATCAATCTCTCGGGCGCCCACCTCCGGAAAGCCCGACTTCGAATGCGCAATTCCCAGCGAATTGGCCACGCTGACCGTGTTCCAGCCCTGTTGCTGCGCCTGCATCAATAGGCTCCTGGACTGTGACGGATGATTGAGCTCGTCCCCAGCATGGGCTCCATGAATTAAACCCACGCCTGTCCGGCCCGCGTCCAGCAGTGTCACCTTTGCAAAATCTTCGTTCTCACCTTCAAAATCTTCTAGCTGCCGCCGCGTCTGTCCGCGTGCGAAATAAACCTCGATCGAGTCATTGCCGGCCTGGATTGACCGCGTGAACAAATCCTCGGCGGCAGCAAACTCCTGGCGGTCAAAGGCCCGCAGCCCCGCTTCATACAGCCGCACGGGAAGCGGCGGCAGCGTCCACCAGTACCAACCGCCCCCCAGCCCCGCAGCCGCAACGAGCGACCCGCCGGCGAAGATCCACCGCCGCCGATCGCGAACCTTGCGCAGCAGCCGCACTCGCGGCAGTAGCAGCGCGTCCAGCGCGCCGGCCAGCTTCTCCGCCGACCCATAGCGGTCGATGGGGCGCGGCGCCAGGGCGCGCTGCAAGATCGCGTCGAGCGCCGGCTCCACGGCCGGGTTGTGCTCCCGTGCCGAGGGAGGCGGGTTGCGGCGGCACTCGATCCACTCCGCGATTCCCGGCTGCTTGCCGGCCCGCTCCAGGGGGCGCGACGGCAGTTTGCCGGTCAGCAGCTCAAACAGCATGGCCCCCACCGAATACAGATCGGACCGCGGATCGCTGGCGCGCTCCGGCCCGGTCAGGTTGCCGCTGAGCGCCTCGAGCTGCTCGGGCGCCATGTAGGCCAGCGTCCCGCCGACGCGATCCGCCGGCAGTTGCTCTTCGGTCGAAAGGTTGAAGTCGAGCAACATGGGCCGTCCGTCGCGCGCCAGGAGCACGTTGGATGGCTTGATGTCCCGGTGCGTAATGCCCGCCTGATGCGCCTTGGCCAGCGCGGTCACGATCTGCCGGCCCAGGTGAACGATTCCCTCGGCATACGTGGCGCCTGCGAAAAATGGATCGACCGGCCCCCAAGCGGCCGGATCGATGCCGGCCGGCAGATAGCCGAGCGCCAGCCGGCTGATGATCCGGGCGGACGCAGGCGGAGTGCCGAGGGGGAAAGCTTCGTCGAGGATGTCCACCAGCGTAGCCGTCCCCAGGAACGGCATGCAGATGCAGGTCATGCCGGTGAGCGGATCCTCGCGGACGGAGTGGATGGGGACGACTCCGGGGTGGGTCAACTTGCCGAGCAAGCGGGCCTCGCCCCGGCCGAAGCGGGAGACCTTGATGACGACCTGCCGGCTGCCGACGTCGGTCTCGCGGGCCAGATAGACCTTGGCGACCGCGCCGGCGCCGATCTGCTCGACGATTTCAAAGCCCAGGAATTCGCTGCCCAACTCGGGCCAGGCGGCCGCGGTCGAATCGGCCGCCGCCATGAACGTGTGGACGTCCAGCATCCGGGCCAGCGACTGCTTGTACGAGGGGAAGCGATTGCAGAACGTGCTGGCGACGCACGTTTCGCCCTGTTCCTGCCGCAGGCAGTATTCCTCGTAGATCAGGTCGATGGCCAGCGTCTTGCGCTGCTGGATCTCCGGGTGGGCCTCGAGAAAGGCGCGGGCATCGGGCTGCTCCCCGCCGCGCCACCGCGCAATGACCTCTCGCACCAGGCTGTCGGGGGAGGGTCTCAGGTTCGACTCGCTCATCCGCTTCACCCTGCCGTGCTGGAGGGAACGAATCCTCAGGGCGCCTCGGCGCCGGCCAGGTCCGCGGAGGCCAGATCGTCGTCGGCGATCAGCCGGGCGAGCGTGCGGCGGACGGTCTTTTCGTTGATGTCCAGCCGCCGCGCGATCTCGTCGTAGGTCTCGCCGCGAAAGCGCAACTCCAGGATGCGGCGCACGTCTTCCGGCTGATTTCGCACCAGGCGGTTCCAGCGCTCCCGGGCAACGGCGACCGAACTGGGGCTGGGATCGTGCGAATGGAGCAGCCTTTTTTCCCCGCTTTTGGTGTGCTCCAGCGACTCTTCACGGCGCACGTCGCGCTTGCGGGCATCGAGCCGCTTGCGCGATTCGTCGATGACCTTGTTCCGGGCCATCCTCGCCAGGTAACCCATCAATTGCTGCGGCGTGGTCAACTCGCGAATTCGAGCCGGTTCGCGAAAGAAGGAGGCCCAGACGACCTGGGCAAAGTCGATCGAGTCGAACTTCGAACGCATGTCGGAAGTCAGCGTGCGGCGCACATAACGCCGCACGTGCGGGCCGTAGACTTCGATCAGCTCCCAGGCTGCGTCCTGAGAACCGTGCTGCAACTGGTCCATCAGTTGCGAAAAAGCGGACGGATAATCAGTCATGGCTTCAATGGCGGCAATTCACCTCGCGCCGCGGGCAACCTTGCGGCCCCTGCTCCCTGCGTCTTCTGACGCCATCACGAGGGTGCGGCCATTGTAACGACTTTTCGACCAGATCCAACCAGAAATTAAAGAATCCGCCCCCCTTGGCGAGGATCGGCCACTCCTGCCCCTGGCGGCACTATTCCTTGCTGCCGCTGGCGGGAACGACCTGCATCCGCTCGATGACCTGGTCGATCAGGCGGTATTCCTGGGCCTCTACAGCCGACATGAAGCAGTCGCGGTCGGTGTCCTTCTCGATCTTCTCCAGCGGGTGGCCGGTGTGCTTGAGGAGGATTTCGTTCATCCGCTGCTTGATCCGCTTGAGCTCCTTGGCGTGAATCAGAATCTCTTCCGCAGTTCCCTGCATGCCCGCCAGGGGCTGGTGGATCATAATCCGCGCATTGGGCAGGGCGAACCGCTTGCCGGCAGCGCCCGCCGTCAGCAGCACGGCCCCCATCGAGGCGGCCTGGCCGATGCAGTAAGTGGCCACGTCGCAAGTGACGAACTGCATCGTGTCGTAAATCGCCAGGCCGGCGGTGACGCTGCCGCCGGGACTGTTCACGTACAGATGGATGTCGGCCTTGGGATCCTCGGATTGGAGGAACAGCAATTGGGCCACGATCACGTTGGCCACTTCATCATTGACCTGGCTTCCCAGGAAGACGATCCGGTCCTTGAGGAGCCGCGAGTAGATGTCGTACACCCGCTCTTCGCGGCCGCTCTTTTCGACGACGTAAGGGACCATGGGCATCTTTCACAAGCTCCGTTGAGTTCGGTCGTTCGACAATCGTTTACTCTTTATCGTCCGGTTCGCCGCTGCCCGGCATCTTGGACAGGATCTCGTCCACCACGCCGTATTTCTTGGCTTCCTCGGCGCCGAGGAAATAGTCGCGGTCGGTGTCTTTGGCAATCCGCTCGATAGGTTGGGACGTGTGCCTTGCCAGAATCTGGTTGAGCACGTCGCGGTATCGCAGGATTTCGTTGGCCTGGATTTCGATGTCGCTCACCTGGCCGCCGACGCCGCCATAGGGCTGGTGGAGCATCACGCGGGCATTGGGCAGGATGTAGCGCTTCCCCTTCGTCCCGCCGGCGAGCAGCACCGCCGCACCGCTGGCCGCCTGACCGACGCAGTACGTCGCCACGGGGCAGCTCAAAATCTGCATCGTGTCGTAGACGGCGAGCGTCGCCGCCACGTCCCCGCCGGGGGAGTTGAGATAAAAGCTGATCTCCTTGCGGCGGTTCTCGCTCTGCAGGTAGAGCAGCTTCATCACCACTTCGTTGGCGTTGCCGGTGAAAATCTCCCCCTGGAGGAAGATGATCCGGTTCTCCAGGAGCAGGTCGCCGAGCGTGAGCTGCCGCTGGCGCTGGTAGCTCTGGTAGGAATAAGAATCGAAAATCGGGGCGGGAAATGGGTCGCTCATGCGCTCGATCCTTCCGGGAGGGAACAGGACAACAGGCGTGCTTCCAATGACGATGCCGTGGGAAACTGGCGGCGAGACGAGTTCAACTGCCGTTATTATTCCGGCGAGAGACTTTTCGGGCTAGTAGGCTTTCGGGAAGATGGGACGTTCGTATGCTACAATGGAGTGAATTCTTGGGAGCCACGCGATGGCGAAAGGTTTACTTGGGCCCGAACAAGATGCCGCACTATGGTCCCGCGTCATTCAATTTGACGAAGGGCTGACCCCGACGGCAGCCCGAGCGCTGCTGAAGATCAGGTTTTCCCAGGCCGACCAACGCCGCTTGTCGGAGTTGGCCGAAAAAGCTCGGCGAGGGACGCTGTCGGGGGATGAGGAGCATTTGGCCGGCGCCTATGAACGACTAGGCTGTGTGCTTGACATTTTGCATTCCAAAGCTCGCCAAGCGCTGAAACGGCGTGGTCGCAAGGCATCTTGATTGCCATGAAGGCCGCACTCACACGTTTGGTCCGTCAACGGGCGGGTAATTGCTGCGAGTATTGCCGAATGCCGGAGCAGTTTTCGTCCATCGGTCATGAGATCGACCATGTTATCGCCGAACAACATGGTGGACGGACGACGGCGGAGAACCTGGCGATAGCATGCTTCGCTTGCAACCATCATAAAGGCACGAACCTGGCGGGCATCGACCCGAAATCAGGGCAACGAGCGTGGCTATTCAATCCGCGAACGCAACGGTGGTTACGCCACTTTCGCTGGAAAGGTCCGCTGATTGTGGGCCGTACATCCGTCGGACGGGCCACGGCAGCGGTGTTGCAAATGAACGCTCCTCATCGCATTGCTCAGCGAGCAGAGCTCATCGCGGAAGGTGTGTATCCACCCGGTTAGCCCTTCGCCGACGGCTGCCTACTTCCGCTCCTGCATGTGCGACCCCGGGACGTTCTCTTCGCCGCTGCCGGCGTGCTTCGCTTCGGGGATGTTGGCCGCGTCCGTGCCGCCGATGGCGAAGGAGACGGCAGTCACTTCCTCCTGAGGCCGCTCGTAGGGGACGTCCTCGAACGTAGCCTGCGAGTTGATCAGGTCGATCACCTTCCGCTCCACGATCTGGTTGCGGAGCGTGTCGATTTGCCCCCGCTTTTCCAGCTTGGCCCGCACCCGCCGCGGCGATTCGTCCATCTGCTCGGCAATCAGCTCGATCTCGGCGTCGTAATCCTCCGGCTCGGCTTCGATCTTCTCTTCCTCGGCAATCCGCTCGAGGATGAAGTGCTCCTTCAGCGAGAGGGCCGTGTGCTGCATGATGTTCTGCCGCAGGTCGTTGGCCCGGGCGTTGATCTGCTCCATCGTGAAGCCGCTGGCCTGCAGCTCCATGACGTACCGCTCTAGTTCGCGGCGGGCCTGCCGCTTGAGCAGCTCTTTGGGAAGCTCCCAATTGGCGGCGACGGTGAGCAGTCCCGTGATCTGCTGCCGCACCATCCGCTGCTGCTGGTACTTGAGCTGCCGCTCCAGCTCCTGGCGGACCTCGTCGCGGAGCTCCACCTCGTCGCGGAAGCCGCCGATGCGGTCGAGGAAGCCGTCGTCAAGCTCAGGGAGCTTGCGATGCTTGACCTCCAGGATCTGGAACGTGGCGGAGATCTCTTTGCCGCGAAGAGCTTCGTTTTCGGAGTCGGGGGTCAGCTTGATTGTCGTTTCGATGACGTCGCCGGCCTGCTTGCCGATCATCAGCTTGTCGAAACCGGCCAGCCTGCCGTCGGCAAAGCTCAAGGTCGGGCGAATCTCGATCATCTCCTCGGGCAGGGTGGAGACGACCGTATCGCCGTCGCGGAACGTAGCGGTCACCTTCACAAACTGCCCTTCGCCAGCCTGAACGGGTCCTTCCTGGGGCACCAGCGTGCTGTACTTGGCCAGCAGCTTCCGCAAGTGGACCTCCACTTCCTCGTCGGTGTATTCGTGAACCGCCCGCTTCACGTGCAGCCCCTGCCACTGCGGCAGGTCGAACTCGGGGCGGACCTCGATGTCGAATTCAAACACCAATGGGCCGTCAGAGGGAATCTTCACGGCGTCGAAATCGAAGTCGGGCTCGCTGATGGCCGAGAACTCGTGCTCGTCGCTGATCTGGGTCAGGCTGTCCATCAAGAGCTTGCCCTTGACCTGCTCCTGCACCTGCTCCCTGAACTGCTTCTCGATGAGCTTTCGCGGGGCGCGGCCGGGGCGAAAACCGGGCAACTCCGCCTTGGGAGCCAGCTCGTTGAATTGGTCCGAGACATATCGCTCGACGTCGGGGCGGGCGATCGTCACCGTCACGTGCCGCTGGCAGGCCGACGGCTTGTCGATCTTCACTTCCAGAGAGAGCTTGGGCTTCTCCGGCGTTTCGGTTTCGGCGGCGACTTCCGGATTGTCGGCAGTTTCGGTGCTCATGGTCGTGAAACGCGAAAGCGGAACGGGTTTTGGAGCCCAACGATTGTGGCGCGGCCGGCCTCCGGGCAAATAACAATGACCAATGACCAAGTTCCAATGACCAAAGCGGCAGCAGACCGGCCAATCGTCGCATTGGTCATTGGTGCTTGGACATTGGTCATTCGCCGCACCAGAGCGGGTGATGGGACTCGGACCCACGACCTACACGTTGGCAACGTGTCGCTCTACCAACTGAGCTACACCCGCAATTCAGCCGTTAAATATCGGCGATTTGCCCGAAGCTGTAAAGGCGTCCTCCCAAACGCATCCCTGGCCTGGAGTTAGCGATTGTAGGCCCCTGTAGGACGGCCTTTCCAGGCCGTCCGCGCGTAGCGGCCTTTCCGGGCCGTCCAATGGCTCCTTGAAAGACATCATGGCGACCTGCCGGTTCGCCTACCGCCGCTCGAGCAGCTCCGCAATATGCAGCACCTCGATCGGCCTCCCCTCGCGATGCAGCCGCCCGCCGATGTTCATCAGACAGCCGGCATCCGTCGAAACAACGCAATCGGCCCCGCTGGCCAAAATGCAACGCATCTTGTCATCGACCAGATTCCCTGAGATCTGCGGATAACGAATGGCGAACGAACCCCCAAATCCGCAGCACTGATCCTGCCTGGCAATGGGCACGTACTCGGCTCCCTCTACATGCCGGATCAGCGTCTCCACCTCGCTCGTTTGGCCGAGCATCCGCAGGTGGCAGGCGTAGTGGTAGGCGACTTTGCCCTGATACCTGGCCCCGAGTTCGATCACCTTCAGCCGGTTCACCAGGAAGTCCGAGAACTCAAACGTCCGCTCGGCAAGCTGGAGCGCCCGCTGGTGCCACGTTTTGTCCCCCTCCAGCAAATGCGGATACTCGACCTTGACCATCGCGGCACACGAGCCCGACGGAACGATCACCGGCTGATCGCCGGCAAAGACGCGGATGGTGTGTTTGGCCTGCTCCCGCGCGAGGTCGGCAAAGCCGCCGTTGAACATCGGCTGTCCGCAGCAGGTCTGATCCTGCGGAAAATCGAGCGTGTGCCCCAACTGCCGCAGGATCCGAACGACCGCCTTGCCCGCCTCCGGGCGAACGCAGTCCCCCAGGCAGGTGATCATCAGGGAGAGTTTCACAGCACCGTTGTAGCCGAACTCGTCAGAGTTCGGGAGGCGGCAGAGTGGGAAGAATCGCGCAAACTTGCTGGTGCAGCCGCTGCCGAATGAAACTTTTCTGCGCGGGTCAGGTTACTTCCTTAACGCAAAGTCGCCAAGTTCGCGAAGGCCCAAGGAAGCAAAAGCAGGTTGGGGGCCAACCGGGCTAACTGACTCAGTCCCAGCGGATCGTCACTTTGCGTCTCTGCGCACTTTGAGCCTTTGCGTTAGACGGAATCAAGTTCGGCGTACCCGATTCCGGACTTGTGACTCAACGCTGGTGTGAACCGCTAGTCAGTCCACCCTAGGTGCAAAAGATACCTCGCTTGGTCCGATTCAATTGCCAGGTCATCCCAAAAGAGTTCGTAGAGCTGACGAGTCTTGACCTTCACAGTCCAAGCCGCCGTGGGCTGAATTGCCCTCTCCATCTTGCGCACGATTTCCTCCACAAGTTTGGATTCGGCCTGTCTACTGTTTACGCAGCCGAACGCGTCCGGCGCGATAAGGTCGCGATACTCGAAGAGCCATTTCGAGAATAGGGCACGAGTCGCATGAATCCAGTCAACGACTGGATTCGTTTCAATCTCGAGGGCATTCCCCTCAAAGTGCGTTTGTAGCGCCTCCTGCAATGTGGGGCGCTTCGGCAGCTCTTCTAATGCAAACGTCGGGCTGTAGTTGACCTTCGAGTTGAACCACTCGAACGCGCAAAGGACCCCTCGCACTTCGGCTAGTTCGGCAATCTGATTACTGGTCACGACGATGCTCGCTCACGCAGGCGCTACGCCAGCACTCCCCCAATCACCCGCGCCTCATCCGTCGGCCCGATCAGGCGCTGGTTGAGGCCCTGATAGGAGGCGATCGGCAAATTGAGGCAGCGCTTTCCACGGTGGCGTTTCGGACGTATTCAAGCGGTCAACAATTCAATACCCTTTCGACGCAGACACGCCACGATGAGCTGCCAGCGTTTTTCGGTCAGCTCCGAAAACGCTGCGCGCCAATCTGGGCATGATGCAAAATAGCACTTGTCTTGGCGGCAGAGGAACGCGTCGATGTCATGAGGCGACATAGAAACTCCACCTTCGCGTAAGTGTCGCGCGTAATCCTCGACGATCTCAGCGGATTCAACGTCTTCCGCCACCCGTAGCCCCTGCACGAGCCTATCTAGATAACGCCCTTGCTCAAAGTAGCTAGAGTCAGCGTGCGTGAAAAAATCGTCCCAGCCTTCCATGTCCATCAGGGATTCAAGGGTCATTACCAAGTAGACAAGTTTTTCGTCATCCGACAGGCCCGGGTAGTCACGAAATCCGCGGATGCGTATTTCACGAGGATCAATCACGCGAATCGACGATGGCATTGGAGTGAACCACCAATGTTACTTACGCCAGCACCCCTTCAATCACCCGCGCCTCATCCGTCGGGCCGATCAGCCGCTGGTTGAGGCCTTGGTAGGGGACGCTGAACTTCTTGGCGTCGATGCCGAGGAGATGCAGGATCGTGGCCTGGAGGTCGTGAATGCCGGTCTTGTTCTCGGTGATGAAGTAACCGAAGTCGTCGGTCGCGCCGAAGACGGTGCCCGCCTTGATGCCGCCGCCGGCCAGCCAGATCGAAAAGCAGTGGGGATGATGGTCGCGGCCCAGGAATTTGGAGCCGCCCCGCTCTTCGTTAAGTGCCGTGCGGCCGAATTCGCCCCCCCAGACGACGAGCGTGTCGTTGAGCATGCCGCGTTGCTTGAGGTCCTTGAGCAGCGAGGCGATCGCCTTGTCGGATTGTTTGCACTTGTTCGGCAGGGCGTTCATGATGTCGTCCCCTGCGCCAGTGCCGTGCGTGTCCCAGCCCCAGTCGAAGAGCTGGACGTAGCGGACCCCCTGCTCGGCGAGACGTCGGGCCAAGAGGCAGTTGTTGGCAAACGACGCCTTCCCCGGCTCTGCGCCGTACGCCTCCAGGACTTCCTTCGGCTCTTTCGAGATGTCCATCACATCGGGCACCGCGATTTGCATCCGGTAGGCCAGCTCGTACTGGCTGATCCGCGTCAGCGTTTCGGGGTCGCCGAACGTTTCCAGCTCCACTTCGTTCAGTTTCTTCAGTGCATCCAGGCTACGGCGGCGGACTTCGCGGCTCATGCCGGCCGGATTGTCGGCATACAGAATCGGCGCGCCGACGCTGCGGCACTGCACTCCCTGGAAAACACTCGGCAGAAAGCCGGTGCTCCACAGGGCCTTGCCGCCGGTCGGGTCGGTGCCGCCACTGATCAGCACGACGAAGCCCGGCAGATCCTGGTTCTCGGTCCCCAGGCCATAGGTGATCCACGAGCCCATCGCGGCCCCGCCATTGCGCGGCGAGCCGGTGTAGAGGAACAGCTCCGCCGGAGCGTGGTTGAACTGGTCGGTGTGCATGCTCTTGATCACGCACAGGTCATCGACCACTTCGCCCAGATGCGGAAAGAGCTCGCTGATTTCAATCCCCGACTGCCCCTTCTTGGCAAACTTGTACGGAGTGCCGAGCATTTTCGGCCGGCGGGCTTTGAGGTCGATGAAGGGCAGCCGCTCTTTCTTAAGGATCTCGAGCAGGCTGTCCGGGCAGGGCTCCATGTTGTGCTTGACGAGCTCCGGCTTGTAATCCCACAGGTCGTGCTGCGGCGGCGCACCCGACATGTGCAGATAAATCACCCGCTTGACCTTCGCCGGCAGCGGCGGGGCCTTGGGAACGAGCGGATTATCGACGCTGTCCGCGACCGGAGCGGCAGCGGCCCGATCGCCGGCCAGCGACGACAGGGCGATCGCGCCCAGGCTTAGGCCGGTCCCGAAGAGGAATGTGCGGCGGGTGGAGAGGCGGGCGGATTGCAAGTGATCTTTCATGCTGGCTTACTCCTTGCCGGCGAGGGAATTCGCTTGCGCATCAATTGTCGGCAGCGGCGCAACTGCTGGCGGTGGATTAGCAAGCTCCTTCAAGAATTCCTGATGC
>DATKDU010000097.1:0-2093 GCA_035512595.1 Pirellulaceae bacterium | reverse complement strand
CTCTTCGGCGGCTGGGAAATGCTCGGCAAACGCTGGCCCGCACTCGGCTCGCCCGCCATGGCCAGGGCCACATAGGGAAGCGCGATGAGCGGTAATTCCATCGTCTGCTCCTGGAGCGGCGGCAAGGACTCCTGCCTGGCGCTGTGGCGAGCGATGAAGGCCGGCGCTATGCCTTGCGCTCTGGCGACGATGTTCACCGAAGACGTCAACCGCTCGCGCTCGCACGGGCTGTCGCGCGACGTTCTTCATGCGCAGGCGGCGGCCATCGGATTGCCGCTCCTGTCGCGCGCGGCGACGTGGGACGACTACGAGCCGGCCTTCGTCGAATTGTTGGGCGAAGCCCGCCGGCTCGGTGCGACGGCGGCCGTTTTCGGCGACATCGACATCCCGCGGCATCGCCAGTGGGAGGAAAGCGTCTGCCAGCAGGCCGGACTTCAGGCGCGGTTGCCATTGTGGCAGGAAGATCGGCTGGCGCTGCTCGAGGAATTCTGGAAGGCGGGCTTTGAATGCCGCGTGGTCGTGGCGCGGGAAGGGCTGGTCGATCGGCAGTATCTGGGGCGCGTGCTCGATCGCGAACTGGCCGCCAAGTTGGCAAGCCACGGGATCGACGTCTGCGGCGAAAACGGCGAGTTTCACACGCTGGTGACGGCCGGCCCGCTGTTTCGCCAGCCGCTCCAGGTTGATTTGGGGGGGCAGGTGCTCAAGAGCGGCTGCTGGTTTCAGGATGTGCGCGTGTGCGATTGCGGATTGCAGATTGCGGATTGCCAGCAGAGATTCCGCAATCCACAATCAACCATCCGCGATAGGCGTGACGATTGCGGATGGCGACATCTGCTCTCTGAACTCTGCTCTCCCTGGCGGCGGACTCCATGAAACGCTCACTCTCGTGGCTCGCGTTGACGCTTTCTCTCGCGATCGCGGCGTCGCTCACAGCGAACGCGCAGGACGCTGAATACGACTTGCTGATTCGCAACGGAAAGATCGTCGATGGCAGCGGCAATCCGTGGTTTGCCGGCGATGTGGCGATCCGCGGCGAGCGGATCGTTGCCGTGGGGCATGTGTCCTCTGGCAATGCTAAGCGCGAGATCGATGCCAGCGGGCTGATCGTCGCCCCCGGCTTCATCGACATGCATTCGCACTCCGACTGGCTGCTGCTGGAGGATGGCCGCGCCCAGAGCAAGATTCGCCAGGGGGTAACCACCGAAGTGCTCGGCGAAGGAGGCTCGGCGGGCCCGTTTCAAGGGAGGCTCGGCGCTCGGACGGTGAGCGTCAAGGGGCAGGAGGTGCCGATTCGCTCTCTCAGCGACTATTTCGCCGCCTTGGAAACCAGCGGCAGTGCGGTCAACGTCGCTTCTTACGTCGGGCTCGACAACATTTGGCAATGCGTGATGGGGCAATCGTTCGATCGGCCGACGCCTCAGCAGCGGGAGGAGATGAAATCACTCGTGAAGCAGGCGATGGAAGACGGGGCCTTTGGCCTGTCGTGCCAGCTCATGATGCCGCCAGGATCGCTGGCGACGACCGACGATCTGGTGGAGCTGTGCCGGGATGCGGTAAAGCCTTCCGGCGGCATTTTTTCCGCACATATTCGCAACGAAGGGCTAGGGGTGTTTCAAGCGGTCGCGGAGGTGATTGCCGTCGGCGAGCGGGCCGGCGTACCGGTGGACAACATCCACCTGAAGATTGCCGACGAGAAATACTGGGGGCGGATGAAGGAAATCGTGGCGTTGATCGAAGGGGCCCGCGGCCGCGGCGTCGATATCCAGGCCAACGTCTACCCTTACACGCGCGGCAACAACAACCTGTCGAGCATTATCCCGCCGTGGGCCCACGAAGGAGGCAGAGCCGAGTTTCTCAAACGGCTGAAGGACCCGTCCCAGCGGGAGAAGATGAAGCGCGACATCCGCGGCGGCATCGACGGCTGGTACAACCATTACACGGCGGTCGGCGGGGACTGGAGCCGGATGCTGATCAGCGGCCAGAGCCAGTTCTCCGGCCTGACGATGGACCGGGTGATCTCGCTCAAGACCGAAAAACTCGATCCCAAGCCCGATCCGCTGGACGTGCTGTTCGATCTGCTGCTGGACCACGAA
>DATKDU010000096.1:0-2772 GCA_035512595.1 Pirellulaceae bacterium | reverse complement strand
GCCGGGGCCCCAGTCCATCACCTCGGAGCGGGCGACCATCGCCCCCAGCGGCATTCCCGAGGCGATCCCCTTGGCGATGCAGACAATGTCCGGCTCGACCCCCCAGTGCTCGATGGCGAACATCTTGCCGGTCCGCCCCATTCCCGACTGCACTTCATCGACGACGTACAAAATGCCGTGCTTTTCCGCCAGCTTCTTCAGCTCGCGATGGAACTCCGGCGGCGGAACAATGTAACCCCCTTCGCCTTGGATTGGCTCGACGATGATCGCGGCGACTTCGTGCGGCGGGACGATGCGTTTGAAGAGGTCGTCGATTTGGTTGAGCGTGTCGAGGCAACATTCCAGTCCAAGGTCCAAAGTCCAAGGTCCCAAGTCAGTACCGGCATCACTCGACTTTGGACTTTGGACTTTGGACTTTGGACTTGGCCGCTGGCCGCACCGGTAGCAGTTGGGATAATCGACGTGGCTCACCTGCGGGATCAGCGGCGCAAAGCCGGTCCGCTGCACCACCTTGCTGCCGGTCAGCGACAGGGCCCCCATCGTGCGGCCGTGGAACGCGCCGAAGAAGCTGATCATGTGCTGGCGCTTGGTGTGGAAGCGGGCCAGTTTGAATGCCGCCTCCACCGATTCGGCGCCGCTGTTGGTGAAGAAGACCCGCTTGCCTCCCTTCATCGGCGCAATTTCCGCCAGCTTCGCGGCCAGGTCCCCTTGCGGCGCGTAGTAGAAGTCGGTCCCCGACATGTGCAGGAGCCTGGCCGCCTGTTGCTGGATCGCGGCGACGATCCGCTCGTGGCAGTGGCCCGTGGAGCAGACGGCAATGCCGGCGGTGAAGTCCAGAAAGCGGTTGCCATCCACGTCCTCGATCACCGCGCCGAAGCCGCGCTCGACCGCCAGCGGATAGACGCGGGTATACGACGGGCTCGTGAACCGCTCATCTTTCTCAATGAGCGCCTTGCCGCGCGGGCCGGGCAATGCCGTGCGAATGTCGGGAACTTTCAGTGAAACGGGTTTGGCGGACATGTGCCCTCGGTTGGTGCGCGTTACGCCGTCTTGACCACCGCCGGCAAACCTGCGGGCTCGACCTCCAGCATATTGCCGCGGATGGCGACGACGCGGACGCGAGCGCCGGTCGCCAGCCGGTCGCCGGCCGTCACGGCTTCGTATTCCATCAGCCGGTTTTGCAGCTTGAGCTGCACCTTGCCGGGCCGCTCCTTGGCGGCGGCAATCGGCACATAGACGGTCCCCTCCTGGCCGAGCGCCTTGTGGATGCGGACGGTGGCATCGTCGCCGAGTTTTCCCAGCATCTTCATCACGCTGTGGACGGCCACCATCGCCACCGCGCCGCAGACGAGCGCCGTCCCCACTTGCAGGAGCGGCGACCAGCCGGCACTGTCGGCCGCCAACCCGCCCAATCCGAAGAAGGCAGCGGCGGCCACCAGCGTGCGGAAGGAGATGATCCCAAACAGCCACGACGAATCGTGGGCGTGGGACACATCGTGCGCGTGTCCGGCGTCCGCGGAGACGCCGGCATCGAACGCGACATCATCGGGGATGTCGTCCGGCAGGTCGTCGGGAACATCGCCGTCGCTCCCCAGGCCAATCAGCGTCAGCACGAACTGGAAGACGAGGACGGTGCCTCCTACAACCGCGAAGAACAGGAAAATCGGTGTCATTGGAGCTCTCCCACGGCCGAATCGGCAGTTTCGCCGCCGCCAGTCGGCCCACTGCGGCCCGAACCGCGCGGCGTGCCCGGAACGAGGCTTCGCGGGTTATTCGTCCGCCACTGCCTATTCTTGCCCATAGCGGGGGGGTGTCAATTGCAATCTGGCGCCCACCATGCTGAACATACGTCGCGACTAACTGAACCGCCGTATCTCGCCTGCCTGGCCCACGTGGCCGAAACTTGTATGCTTGATCCGGAGGATGGGAAGGCATGTTCACTCGATTCAGAGCGACGCCAGAAACAGAATTCCAACCTTTCGCGGTTGAATTCGAGGTGGCAAATACGGCGGATGAGGTCGATGCAGCGCACCGCGACTTCCCTGCCGACAAGGTACGCAGGTTGAAGTTGCGCGGTTTCCTGAAGAAAGGCGCCATGCGGCTGGTGCTGCCACCGACAGCCATCGAACAGTTAGGGGTGCCCGTGCGTAGGCAGGCATTCATTCGGATCAAAGATGGCCGGCGCGAGGAGTTGGATCAGGCAATAGGGGTTCGCGTCTCCATTCAAGGCCGCAGCGGCGTCTTCTCCGCCGTAATTGACCCGGGTCGCACCGACGCCTTGATCGGCGTGATGGTTCTGGAAGAACTCGACTTTATTGCCGACTGCATCACGCAGTCGCTCGTGCCCCGCGATCCGAAGCAGCCGATTGCCGAAATCGAGTGAGCGACGGCCCCATGAACCCGCGTCCGGCACTTGAGGCTACGGCGAGGGAAAGAGTTCGACCGGCGCGCCTCGAAGCCGCAGTTGCGTTCGCAATTGTCGCTCCTGGCGGGCGGCCCGATCCAGGTCCGCATCGCGCGAAGCGATCTCGGCTTGCTGCTGATCGATCGTCTTGGCCTGCGCGTCGATGGTTTGAGCTGCTTTGCGGCTGCTCACGTACCAGCCTGCCGCCACGGACACGACGACGATGAGCCACATCAAGTCTCTCAGCAGGAACTTCATGCCGCACTCCGATCGGTGCCGTTTCAGAAAGTGCAAGCCCCGAACCTCGTGGGCAAACCGCGGATGAACGCAAAACCCCACGGATCGGCATTCCAAATCCGTGTCATCCG
>DATKDU010000095.1:0-13725 GCA_035512595.1 Pirellulaceae bacterium | reverse complement strand
GAGACGGATGATAAGGCGAGCGGGGGGCGTCAGCCCCCTGATGGACCGCGAGTAAACGCCGGCGCTATCAGGGGGCTGACGCCCCCCGCTCGCCCAGATCTGGCCATCCTCATCACCGTCGATAACCTCGGCATTGGCTGGGACACGACGCAGGAAGTAGCCAAGCGGCTGGCGAACAAAGTCGGCCTCAAGCCCGAGCGGCTAGTGATCTGCGCCTCGCACACGCACAACGGGCCGATGCTCAAAACGGTCGCGACCAACATCTTCGGCCACGACCTGCCGCCGGATCAGCAGAAGCACGTCGATGACTACAGCAAAGTCCTCGTGGACAAGCTGGAGCAAGTCGCGCTCGATGCGGTCAAAAGCCAGAAGCCCGGAAAACTCTTTCACGGCCAAGGCAAAGTCACCTTCGCCGCCAACCGCCGCACCAAAGGAGGCCCCGTCGATCACGCCCTGCCGATTCTCAAGGCGGTCGATGCGGACGGCAAGCTGATCGCGGTGGTTTCCAATTACGCCTGCCACTGCACCACACTGGGCCCCGAGACCAACCGCATCCACGGCGATTGGGCCGGCTGCGCGCAGGAGTTTATCGAAGCCGACCATCCCGGCGTGATTGCCATGACCGCCATCGGCTGCGGCGCCGACGCGAACCCCCAGCCGCGCACGGGCCTGGACTTTGCGAAGCAAAACGGTCGTGCACTGGCCGACGAAGTGAGCCGCCTGCTGAAAACCGAACTCACGCCGATCAGCGTGGATCTCCGCTGCCGGCAAGAGACGATCGAGCTGCCGTTTGAAGAACTTCCCAGCCGCGAGGAGCTCGAAAAACGAGCCCAGCAAACAAACCACCTGGGTTACCAGGCGAAAAACTATCTCAAGCTGCTCGACAACAACGAAAAGCTCCCCGACCACATCGACTATCCCGTCACCGCCTGGTCGTTCGGCGACGATCTGGCGATGGTCTTCCTCCCCGGCGAGGTGGTCGTCGATTACGCGATCCGCTTCAAAGGGGAATACAGCGACAACTTGTGGGTCAGCGCCTATTCCAACGACGCCCCCTGCTACATCCCCTCCAAGCGCATCCGCCGCGAAGGTGGCTACGAAGGGGGCGGGGCGATGGTCTACTACAACCAGCCGGCTTCGTTCAAGGAAGAAGTCGAGGACCTGATCGGCAATGCAGTCCGGCGGCTGGTGCCGTACCAATTCCTCAATCCCGAGCTAAAGCTCGAATTCCCGCCGCCGAAATCGCCAGCCGAAGCGCTAGAGTCGTTTCATATCCGGCTTGGCATGCAGATCGAGCTGGTCGCCGCCGAGCCGCTGGTGGTCGATCCGGTGGCTTTCGACTGGGGGCCTGACGGTCGCCTGTGGGTGGTCGAGATGCACGACTATCCCAGCGGCATCGACGGCAATTGGAAGCCCGGCGGCCGGATCAGAGTCCTTGAAGACACCGACGGCGACGGCCAGTACGACAAGTCCACGCTCTTTCTCGACAGCATCTCCTTCCCCACCGGCATTAAGGTTTGGCGGAAAGGGTGTCTCGTCACTGCGGCCCCCGACATCTTCTATGCCGAGGATACCGACGGCGACGGCCAAGCCGACAAGCACGAGGTCCTCTATCGCGGCTTCGGCGAAGGGAACCAGCAGCACCGGGTGAATGGCCTAAGGTGGGGACTCGACGGCTGGCTGTACGTGGGCAACGGCGACAGCGGGGGAATCATCAAGTCGGTAGGACAGGTTTCCAACCTGTCCAAAGGAAAGACAGGACAGGTTAAAAACCTGTCCTACGAGGTCAACGTGAACGGCCGCGACCTGCGAATTCATCCCGACACGGGCGGCATTGACGCCCAGTCGGGGCAAACGCAGTTCGGCCGCGAACGGAACGACTGGGGGGACTGGTTCGGCGGCAACAACAGCAATCCGATCTGGCACTACACGCTGGAAGACAGCTACCTCCGCCGCAATCCGCACGTTGCCCCGCCGGAGTTGCGAAAGCAAATCTCGGTCGCGCCCGGTGCAGCGCCGGTCTATCCCAAGAGCCGCACGCTGGCCCGCTTCAACGACCTGGCGATGGCCAACAAATTCACCAGCGCGTGCAGCCAGATCATCTACCGCGACAACCTGCTCGGCGAAGATTTCGCCGGCAACTATTTCGTCTGCGAGCCGGTCCACAACCTGGTCCATCGCGAACCGGTGACGAGCGACGGCTGCACGTTCCGCGCGCAGCGAGCCGACGATGAACGCGAGAGCGAATTCCTCGCCTCCAGCGACAACTGGTTCCGCCCCAGCATGTGCCGCGTCGGTCCCGACGGGGCGCTGTGGATTGCCGACATGTACCGGTTCGTGATCGAGCACCCCAAGTGGATTCCGCCGGACGTGCAGGCCAAGCTTGATCTGCGGGCCGGCGACGACAAGGGGCGGATCTATCGCGTCTATCCGACGAGCGCCAAGCCGCGGCCGTTCGTCCGGCTCGATAAGCTCGATGCCGCGGGCCTCGTCGCTGCCCTGGAAACACCCAACGGCTGGCAGCGGGACAAGGCGCACGAGCTGCTCTTGGAAAAGAACGACGGCTCGGTGATCCCGTTGCTCTTGGACCTGCAACTCAAAAGCAAGCTGCCGCAGGCGCGGCTGCACGCCATGTATGCAGTCAGCCAGCTTGGCGAGCTGACCGGTGGTGCGGCGGTGCGGGGACTGACTGACGACCATCCCGGCGTCCGACGACATGCGATTCGCTTGCTGGAGCCGCACGTTGCAAAGCAGCCGGAATTGGTGGAAAAGCTTGCCGCGCTGGCGGGAGATCCCGATTTGCAAGTGCGCCTGCAATTGGCCTACACGCTCGGCGAATCGAAAGACGCTGCCGCCGCACAGGCGCTGGCGAAGTTGGCCAGCGACAACCACGCCGATCCGTACATCACCGCCGCCGCGATGAGCTCGCTGACCAAGGAGAACATCGGCCCCGTGCTGGCCGGAGTCCTTTCCAGCAAACGTCCTCCAGAAGCGACGGTCCAAATGCTGCTGGCGACTGCCACCGCCTTCGGCGATGACTCGGTCGTCAACAAGGCTCTCGCTTCGATCCTGCAGCCCGCGGGCGCGCAGGCCGCGAGGCAACAATTCGCGGCACTGGCCGGCATTCTGGACGTCGTCGAGCGGCAGAAGAAGTCGCTGGCCAAATTGCTCGATGAATCGTCGCAGCAGCAGGTGAAAACGCTGTATGCCGCGGCCCGCAAGCTGGCGGCCGATGATGCGGCGGATGCGGCGGCGCGGCTGAGTGCGGTAAGACTCCTGGGCCGCGGGATCGACGGCCAGGCTGAGGATGTCGATCAACTGGCATCGCTCCTGACCCCGCAGACACCGGCGGAGCTGCAATCGGCGGCGGTGGCGACGCTGGCCAGGCTGGCCGGGGACCCGATTCCCGCGAAGCTGTTGTCCGGCTGGCCGTCGCATACGCCGGCACTCCGCAGCCAGATTCTCGACGCGCTCCTCGCCCGGCCGAACTGGACGGCGGCACTGCTGGACGCCGTCGAAGAGAAAGTCGTTCCCGCCAACCAGATCGACGCCCGGCATCGCCAGCAGCTCATCCTGCACCGGACCGAGTCGCTGCGAGTGCGGGCGGAGAAACTGCTGGCTGGATCGGTCGATGCCAACCGCCAGAAAGTGCTCGACGAGTACCAGAGCGCTCTCAGCGCGGCCGGCGACGCGACCAAAGGCAAAGCGGTCTTTGCCAAGCACTGCGCCAATTGCCATCGGCTGGAAAACGTCGGCCACTTCGTCGGCCCCGATCTGACCGCCCTCACCGACCGTTCGGCGACCGCCATGCTCACGGCGATCCTCGATCCCAACCGCGCCGTCGAAGACAAGTTTCTCGACTATCTGGCGCTGACTGCCGACGGCCGACAGGTGACCGGAATGCTGCTGGCCGAGACCGGCAACAGCATCACGCTCGCCGGCCCGGAAGGAAAGCAGACGGTGCTCCTCCGCTCGGAGATCGAGCAGCTCAAGAGCAGCGGCAAATCGCTGATGCCGGAGGGGGTCGAGAAGGAGATTCCGCTGGCCGACATGATCGATCTCTTGGCGTATCTGAAGACGATCGGCGCGCCGCCGAAGCAGTTTGCCGGCAACAAGCCGGACATCATCCGCGTCTTCACCGACGGCTCGCTGCGGATGGCGGCCGAGAACGCCCGCATCTACGGGCCGACGATCGTGTTCGAGGAGAAGTGGCGGAACGTCGGCTACTGGCACAGTCCCGGCGACCACGTGGTCTGGACGCTCGATGTGCCGACGGCCGGCGAGTACAGCGTGAACATCGACTACGCCTGTGCGGCCGCGGCCGCGGGCGATTCGTACGTGCTGGAGGTCGCCGGCCAGCGGATCAGCGCCACGGCCGAAGCGACCGGCTCGTGGGACAATTACCGCGGCAAGAATATCGGCACGGTGAAGCTCCCTGTCGGCATTACCGAGCTGGTCGTTCGTCCCAACGGACCGATCCGCTCGGCACTGATGGACCTGCGGAGCATTCGGCTGGTGCCGGTGAAGAAACAGTGAGTAGTGAGTAGTGAGTGGTACTTGGTACTTGAGTACTTCGTACTGCGTGCCCCCGACCTCCCACCAGTCCACGGGGCGACCCGGCGGCTGTGGTCACTTGGGACCGCCACGTCGCTCGCTAACGCGTAATCTCAAACCCCGCGAACTCTCCGGTAGCGTCGCCGCGCTGCGCGTCGGCATGCGAGATATTCCCCGCCATCGAGTCGGCAATCTTCGCCAGAAACCGATCGACCTGGGCCTCTTCCCCTTCGGCGACGAGCTGCACGCGGCCGTCGGGCAAGTTGCGGACGAACCCGGTGACGCGAAAGCCGCGGGCGATCCACTGCGCGTTGAACCGAAAGCCGACCCTCTGCACGCGGCCGGCATAATGGACCTCGCAGCGGACGATCATGCGCCTCTCCCGCGGCCGCTAGCACGGCCCGCATCGCGTTTCGCTATTCACCTTAGCCCCCCAAACCGGCTAAGATAGCCTGGATTGCATTTCCGCGCAAGGAGCATGCAAGCGGCACGGGGTCGGGAGTCGATTCGGGCCGAGCCGCCGTCCATCGGCACAGTCGTTGGCCCGAATCGACTCCCGACCCCTTCCGATTTTCGGCAAGGAGCATGAAGCAATGCAGGGAGTTGCGCTATTAGTCGCGTTGTCGGCCTTGGGGGTCGATCATACCTGGCGTCAGACCGAGGACGGGCAGGTGGAATACGTGCTCCAGATCGAGCCCGTCTTTCTGAGCGCGCTGGCCGAAGGGAAGGAGATCACCAGCGAACTGCCCGCGGACGTCGAGCGGGTCGATCGCCTGTGCATTCGCATCGGCAGCGGCAGTCTGCGGACGCTTCCCAAGATCGCGCCTCCCTGGCCCGAGCTCAACGAGGCGGCCGAGCAGCACGCCACAGCCAAGTCACCTCCCGAGACGCCGCTGGCGGTCTATCAGAAAGCCAACGGCGATCTCTATGCTTCGCACGATCTGACGCACGGTTGGCAGCCGGCGAGCGAGTCCGAAACGACGTACTTGATTCAGCTTGACCCGGAGTTGCTCAAGTTGCTCGAGGAAGGGGACGAAGTCTACGCGGCCATTCTGCCGGATGCCGGCGTCGTGAGCGGATTCACGATCACATCGGGCCGCAATCGGGTGCCGCGGCAGACGGCTCGGCCGCCGGTGATGACCGTGGCGCAGCTCCAGGCGCAAGGTTCGCGGACCAGCAGCCCGGCCGCAGATGTGCCGCCGACCTCGGATTTCACCGGTGGCGCTGGCAACTCGATCTACGGCCCCGTCGAGACCACGGATCTAGGAACCGGTGCGGCCGACATGCTCCAGCCGCCGGTGAATCGGGCGGAAGAGGTGCCGCGGTTCGACTCGAGCCAGTTCGGCAAGCGGACTTCATCCACGACTGGCAGCGTGCGCCCGGGGACAAGCCGGCCGGCGCCTCGATCCGCGGCGAGCTCGTTTCCCGCTCCGCGACAGGCGACGCAGCAGCCGGCGGAAAATGTCTTGTACGACCCCGAAGAGGAGCCAGCTCCACGCGTGGCGTCCCGCACGACCGGCTCGTCGAATCTGGGACAGAACGACTTGCCGCAGCGGCGGACGAACGTGTCTGATGGTTCTTTGGCCGATGAGAAACGACCAGAATTCCCCGGCTGGTTCAGCTTCATCCTGTTCTGTGCGTTTTGCGCATCGCTAGGCGGAAATGTATACCTGATTTGGACGGCGGCCGAATTTCACCACCGCTACAAGCTGGCGGTCGAACGCCTCCGCAGCGCCGGGCGAAGTTAGTCAGCGGGTCACTGCCGCTGTGCCACGCGCCCTTCGCTCCAGCTTTCCATCGTGCCGGGCCTGGCATCCGACTTGTCCGCCAGGCGGCTGGCCGCTTTGACCAGTTCCAAAAACTCCGCCCGGTAACCGTGCTCGTCCGGGCCGCAGGCGGCCGACGCCGTTTCGAGCACCGCCGCATACGACGTATCCCCCCGGTGCTTGGAATCGCGGAGCAGCATGCCAAAGGACGCGACTGCCGCGGCAAACTGAAAGTCGCGGGTGGCCTGGCCGAATTTCTGGTCGCCGGCTTTGAGCGGGAAGGTCATCAGCGTGCTGTCGCCTCCTGCCGGCGGCTGGTAGCGGAGCTTGATCGTCAAAAGTTCGTTGCCAAATTCGCTCGCCGGTGGCGCGGATGCGTCGGCCGCCGATCGGGCGGGTTGATACTTGAGCGGATCGACCAGCGGAGCAGGTGCTTCGACGCCGACCGGCACGATTTCATAAAACGCCGTCACCCGATGCCCCGCCCCGATCTCGCCGGCATCCTTCGTGTCGTCGTTGAAGTCGCGAGCGGCCAGCAGCCGGTTCTCGTAACCGATCAACCGATACGCGGAGACTTGCGCCGGGTTGAACTCGACCTGAATCTTCACGTCCTTGGCGATCGTCACCAGCGTGCCGGCCATTTGCTCGACGAGGACTTTCTTGGCCTCGGCCTGGGTGTCGATGAAGGCGTAATTGCCGTCGGCCTTGTCGGCAATTTCTTCGAGCATGGCGTCGTTGTGATTGCCGAAGCCGAAACCGAGGACCGAGAGAAAGACGCCGGCCTTCGCTTTGTCGATCGCCAGCCGCACGAGGTCGCCGGTGCTGGTGACTCCGACGTTGAAGTCGCCGTCGGAGCAGAGAATGACGCGATTGGTCCCTCCCTTGATGAAATCCTCCTGCGCGATGCGGTAGGCCAGCTTGATCCCCGCGCCGCCGTTGGTGGACCCGCCGGCATCGAGGCTCTCCAGTGCCGCCAGAATCCGCGGCTGCTGTTGGCCGCTGGTGGAAGGGAGCACCAGGCCGGCGGCCCCCGCATAGACGACCATCGCCACCCGGTCGTTCTCGCCGAGTTGCCGCACCAGCATGGCCAGCCCCTGCTTCACCAGCGGCAGCTTGTTCGGTGCGTCCATGGAGCCGGAGACGTCGATCAGAAAGACGAGGTTGCTCGGCGGCCGCTCGTCGTCGATTCGTTTTCCCTGAATGCCGCAGCGGACGAGGCGGTGCTCGGGCTGCCAGGGACAGGTCGCCGCTTCGAGATGGACGGCAAACGGATGCTGATCGGCGGGCGGCGAATAGTCGTAGTCAAAATAATTGACGAGCTCTTCGATGCGGACGGCATCCGGCGGCGGCAGCGAGCGCTGATCGAACAGGTAGCCGCGGACCTTGGAATATGACGCCGTATCGACATCGACGGAGAACGTGGAAAGCGGCGCATCGCTCACGTGAAGGAACGGGTTTTCTTGCAGGTAGGCGTGCTTGTCTCCCCCTTCCCCCGGGCCGATCCCTTCGATCGCCGCTGGGGCGGCAGCATCGGCGGGCGGTGGAGCGGCGGTGCCGTCCACGCTGGTCTGGCGGCCGCCTTTGTCACCGCAGCCGGCAAGTGCCGCAATCAAAATGAAAAGGCAGGAACCGACCAGGGAGCGGACCATGAGAATTCTCCTGCTGAAAATGGAGCGCGCAATGCCGCCGGAGGATGTTGGCTTTCAGGTAACTCGCGAGCGCCAGGCGAGAACTCGCCCGGTCGCGCCCGCCGCCAGGCCCCTCCATCAGATAGACCTGACGAATCGTCTTTTTATTCCCGCCGATTTGCCGAAAACTTTTGAGGCTCCGGCTGCTAGCCGTCCCACGCTACACTGGTCCCCATGGAGCGGCACCGGCCAGCGCTGTGGATCGGCATCTGGGGGGCAATCCTGTTGACCCTGGGGCCAGCGGCTGCGCTTTCTCAGCCCACTGGGGCAAGCTCGACAGCGGGGCCGAAACCGGCCGCGGAGATCGCAGCGGACGAGGAGGACTCGGGAGTGAACTGGCGGGTGCTGTCGAACACTGCCATTTTGGCGACGAGCGTCGCATTGCTCTCGGTCCCTATCGGAACGCTGCTGGCGCTGTTTCTATTTCGCACGGATGTTCCCGGACGCCGCATCGCCATGGCGGGGATCGTTTTCCTGTTGTTCCTGCCGCTGTATGTGCAGGTCGGCGGCTGGGAGGCGGCGCTGGGAAAGCTGGGGTGGCTTACGAGCATGACGAAACGGCCGCTGCTCGTCGGCATGCAAGCGGTGATCTTCCTGCACGCGATGGCCGCGATCCCCTGGGTCGTGCTGATCGTCTCCGCCGGCTTGCGGCTCGTGCGGCGGGAGGAGGAAGAAGCCGCCCTGCTCGACGCGAGCGGGCCGCACGTCGTCGCCCGCATCGTATTGCCGCGGATCGCTCCGTTTGCGCTGGCGGCGGGTCTGCTGGCGGCGATTAGCGCCGCGGGAGAGATGACCGTCACGAACATCTATTTGATCGATCCAGGCGACTATACGCTTGCCGAGCAAGTCTACATGACTTTGCAGGCCGAGCCGCTCGCGGTCGCCGTCCGTCAATCGGCCGTGTCAATCGGGGCGACCATCCTGCTCGTCGCCGGCGGTTGGTGGTGCGTGTGGAACCTCGCTGCGGCCTCGCAGCGCGCCCTGGCGGAGCGGCAACTGCCGCTCGTCTACGACCTGGGGTCTTGGAAGTGGCCGGTGATGGCGGCGGTTTGGTTTCCGCTGGCGGTGGCCATCGGCTTGCCGCTTGTCAGCCTGGCCTACAAGGCTGGGACGCTGGTCGCCTTGGAAGAAGGGATGCCGACGCGCACCTGGTCGGCATGGAAGAGCGTCTCGATGCCGTGGAGCGCGCTGTGGAGCGTACGGAGCGACCTCGGCTGGACCGCGTTCTTTGCCTCGGCAGCCGCCACGCTCGACCTGGCGGCGGCAATGGGCATCGCCTGGTTTGTGCGGCGGCCGCTGGTCCGGTCGGGGCTGGCTGTCACCATCGCATCGATCGCGTTCGCACTCCCCGGCCCGATCATCGGACTGTCGATCATCGCGCTGTTGAATCACGATGTGGCGTTTCTCGGCTGGCTGTACGCGCGAACCGATCTGCCGGCGATCCTGGCTCAAGGCGTGCGCGGGCTGCCCATCGTGCTGCTCCTGGTGCTGGCGCTGGTGTCCCATTTCCCGCGTGCTCCGCTGGAAGCGGCGCAGCTCGACGGAGCTGGCAGGTGGTCCATCCTCGCGCGGATCGTCATTCCGCAGCGAGCGTCGGCGCTGACCGCCGCGTGGCTGGCCGGGTTTGCGATCGCGGCCGGGGACCTGGCGTGGTCGATCCTGGTCCTGCGCCCCGGCGTCGATACCCTCCAGCGGCGGCTCTTCGGGGACATTCACGCCGGCGCCGACGATCGCGTGGCGGCGATCTGCCTGGCGATCAGCGTGCTCTACGGCATCGGCGCGGCCGCGATCCTCCGGCTGGGGCGGACTCGCCGCGAAGGTTAGCCGGCCCGCTTCGACCGCCCGACCATCGAGCCGGCGGACGCCAACAGCCCGGCGCCCGCCACAATCATTCCGATGATCCCCCACCGCCGCGAGGACTCGTGCTTTTTGTCGATTGCGGTCCAAGCGGGAGGGTTTGGATCGCCCAACCCTTCGCTCGCCTCCTGACGAAAGAGTTGCACGGAATCGACTAAACTCAAATGATCGATATGCTGGTGCTCGGTGCCGAGTTGAATTGCGGCTGGGTCTTCGTAGCGGGTGGTGATGTAGAACCAATAACCGTGATAGACACTGAAGAAGACCCCCGCGGCAGCGACGAACAGCCCCAGTGAGAAGATCGCGCCGCGTGTGGGACTCCAGGGCGGCGATTGCTGCTGCCCATCCGGCGTACTCACCGTCTCCAACTGGCGCAGCCCCCGGATCGAGGGAACGGTCAGCCGCTGGCCACAGGTGCAGGTAATCTGGGTTCCAGCCTGCCCGGCATCGACTTCGCAGTTGTGCCCGCACTTACAAGGAAGGAGGTAGGCTGTCTTCATCGGCAGAGGGGCGGCTGGCAGTCGTTCAGCGAATACGGCAGTCCGCAAGTAGCTGTTTTGGATGGTTGGAAACCTAATTGCTACGGCGGTTTACGTGACGGCTGCGGCCACGGTTCGATTCACAAAAACTAAGTGTCCAGTTTATCCCGGGGCCGCTGAACCTCGGTTGGCCCACCACGGCAGGCTGATGCCCCCGTCGATCAGTAACGACGCTCCGGTCATGTACTCCTGACGTGGATCGCACAGAAACAGGATGCCATCCGCCATCTCTTCAGGGGTCCCCAGCCGTCCTAGCGGGATCTTGGCTCCGGCCGATTGGAGGGTCTCCTCACTGGCAAACTTTCGCTCACCTGGGGTATCGGTCCATCCCGGCTGAATGAGGTTGATGCGGATGCGGAACTCCGCAACCTCGATCGCGGCGGTCCTGGCAGCATGCTCAATTGCCGCCTTGGACATGTTGTACGCCATGGCCCGCGGAGCGGGGATGAACGCGTGGGGCGAGCTGACGATGACGATTGCCCCCCCAGTCCCCTGGCGGATCATCTGCTGTGTTGCCGCCCGCATGAGGTAGAACGCCCCCCACATGGTGACGTCCACAGTGCGGCGGAAGCCGGCCATATCCGCCTCGAAGAACCGCTCGCGGTCGCTGTAGGCGGCATTGCTGATGGCGATGTCGAGTTTCCCCCAACGTTTGGCGACCTCTTCCACCATCGCTTCCACCTGGGATTGATCGGCCACATCCCCTTGCAGGGTGATCGCTTCGGCACCAGCATTTCGAATGGCATCTGCGACCTCCTCGGCCCTTTCGCGATTGGATCGGTAGTTAATGCCAACTTTGGCGCCGGACTTTCCCAGGGCCAGGGCCGCCGCCCGGCCAATGCCAAGACTGGCCCCAGTTACCAGGGCGACGCGACCGCGCAGATCGACAGCAAGCATGGACTACGAACCCTCGACAAAATGTCCGATCATTGACCCCGCAATGCCGCGGGTTGCGAGACATGCTAATCCTGGCGGATCGGTGAAACAAGGATGCCGCCCTCGCCATTGGCAGGGCGCGACTTGGCGACGTTCCGCCCCACGTTTGGTGAGAAAGAACTCCGTTCACCTCCCTGCTTGGGAAGGTGTCGGGCAGTAGCTAAAAGGCCGCGGATTCCCGTATGGTTCTCCTCGGCAGTGCAGGGCAGTTGAAAACGTCCTGCGACACTGGACCCGGCGATTGCCGTAGTTACAATTGCTACAGCCGCAACAAGCTGCGACGCATGACCCGCCAACACCCGATGCTTTGGGCTAGTCGCTGGGGCTTGTCGGCTGATGCTGGAACCAACGATTGGTGCTGGGCGACTTTGCGGAGCGAAGTCGGCGGGTTCCCGTATCCACCGGCCGAGGTGGGATGACCGGCCGGGCCCTCTTGCTGCAATGAGGCTCACCCTTCACGACAGTCCCTCACTCAGTGTTGGCGAGGCCGCCAGCGCGGTGGAGTCAATGCGGCTGAGGAAGCTGGTCCGTTGGCGCAAAGTGCATCGTGGCGCGGCGAAGTTTTCGCGACCGTAATTTTTTGCCAATTGGCCCGTTTGTCCGGACAACGTTCGGTCTGGTGTTAGATTTGACTCGTTAACCGGCGTAGCGCACACTCATTGTCCGTTGGGTTGTGAAGAAAGTGTGCCAGCGCCGTGATGATTGGAAAAATGTCGCAACGTTCACGACCGCCACTCCCCATCCACTCGCTGCTGAGGCGCGGCGAAAACCCGGCGATTCGTTCGCGACCGTTGCCTTGGTGTTTATCGGTAATTCATTCGTCAGTCCCGCTGTAGGAGCACTCCCCTTGTTCGACGCGCTTTTGGAAGAGTTTGATGACGATGCCGTGCCTCGTCCCGCCGAGGACGAAGAGGGCTTTGCCGCGCAGGCAGTCGTTGAAATGGAGTTGGAAGATGGGGACGACCTGGAAGTCGCCGGACCGGCCGGCGACGCGGAGGCGCCCGTCAAAGTTGAAGAAGAGGATTTGCTGAGCGACCTGGCCAGCGACAATGAATCGTGGTCGGACGATCCGGTCCGCATGTACCTCACGCAAATGGGCGAGATCCCGCTACTCACGCGGGCGGAAGAAATCTTCCTGGCCAAGAAGATCGAAGTCACTCGCCGCCGGTTCCGCACCAAGCTGCTGGAATGCGACTACGTGATCCAGCAGGCCTTCAAGGTGCTCAAGCGCGTTCACGAGGGAGAGCTTCCCTTCGACCGCACGGTACAGGTCTCGGTCACCGACAAGCTGGAGAAGGACCAGATCCTCGGCCGACTCCCCCACAATTTGCGCTGTCTGGAAGTCCTCCTCAAGCGCAATCGCAAGGACTACATTACCGCGCTTTGCCGCTCGGCCAGCAAGACCAAGCGGAAGGCTTCGTGGACCCGCCTTTCGCGCCGCCGCCGCAAGTGCGTGCGGCTGGTGGAAGAGCTCGGCCTGCGAACGCAGCGGATCGAGCAGATGATCCGGCAGCTCGAGGAGTTCCTCAAGCGGATCGACGAGCTGCGGGCCAAGATCGAGGCCCACAAGGCCGACAAAGGTGCGCCCGCCGAGCGCCGGCCGTGGACTTCCGAGGTCCGCACGATCCTGCTGGCCTGCCAGGAGACTCCCATGAGCCTCCGCAAGCGGGTCGAGATGCTCAAGAGCGTCTACACCGAGTATCAACGGGCCAAACGCGAGCTGTCGGAAGGCAACTTGCGGCTGGTGGTTTCGATCGCCAAGAAGTACCGCAACCGCGGTCTCTCTTTCCTCGATTTGATCCAGGAAGGGAACGCCGGCCTGATGCGGGCGGTGGACAAGTTCGAATATCGCCGCGGCTTCAAGTTCTGCACCTACGCCACGTGGTGGATTCGTCAGGCGATCACCCGCGCCGTCGCCGACCAGAGCCGCACGATTCGCATCCCGGTCCACATGGTCGAGACCATGAGCCGCGTGCGAAACGTCTCGCGGCAATTGCTCCAGGACCTGGGGCGCGAGCCGACGCTGGAGGAGACGGCCCGCAAGGCCAAGACGACGGTGGACGAAGCCCGCCGCGTGCTGGCCATGAGCCGCTATCCGATCAGCCTCGACCGGCCGGTCGGCAATAGCGAGGACAGCCACTTCGGCGATCTGCTCCCCGACGGCACGGCCGAGAGCCCGGCGACCGGCGCGGGGCAGGAGATGCTCCGCACGCGGATCAACAAGGTCCTCAAGACCTTGAGCTACCGCGAGCGGGAGATCATCAAGCTGCGTTACGGTCTGGGAGACGGCTACAGCTACACGCTGGAAGAAGTGGGCCACATCTTCAAAGTGACCCGCGAGCGCATCCGCCAGATCGAAGCCAAGGCGGTCCGCAAGCTCCAGCA
>DATKDU010000094.1:0-36872 GCA_035512595.1 Pirellulaceae bacterium | reverse complement strand
TCGAACAGATCTTCCGCGATGGGGCCGGCAAGCAGTGGGACCCCGAGGTGATTGCCGCGTTCTTTGCCGCCAAGCCGGACGTGCTGGAGATCTGCTCCGAGGAGCGGGCGAACCTGACGCTGGACGTGGGGCAGTGGGTGTGACGAGTGCGGATTGCGGAATGCGGATTGCGGAGTGATGATCAGTCTACTCCGCATTCCGCACTCCGCATTCCGCATTCGCATGGCTCGCCACGAATCCGACCGTGAAGACATCCTCCGCGAAGCGACGGCACTCGTCGTCCGAGCGGAGCTCTCCGTGCCGGGGGAAAGCGAGCCGGTGGTCGTCGGCTTTCGCCGGGATGGGGCCGCCAGCATCTTTTTCGGCGGCGATCCGGTCTACCAGTTCAACACGGCAGGCGAGCTGCGGCGGGCGTACGTCGGCGGCCTGTTGTACAAGGCGCAGCACGGCCGGCTGGTGGAGTTGAACCGCCAGCGGTCCGAGGAAGCGGTGGTGCTCCTGTCGCGCGAGCTGTTACCCGAGGAGTGCGACGCATTCCTAGAGCAGGCCCGCCATCGAATCGCGGGACTGGCCCGCGCAGTTGCCGACAGCACGGCGGTCGTGCAGCGGCAAGTTCCGGCCGGGGGCAATGTCGGCGTGCGAATTCGAGCGTGGCTGGACCAGATGCCGTCGCAGATGGCCGTTGCCAGGTCGCCGCGGGTTGGTTAGGTCCCTGTGATAGTACGCAGTCCGGTAAGACGTGCTTGATACGACGCTCATCTGTCCGGCCGCAACAGCCGCATGCGATCGGGGGGCCAGTACGTGGCAATTGCAACGCTGTGCAGTTGGGACTTGCGGACCGGCCCGAAATATCGCGAATCCATCGAGCTTTCGGTGTTGTCTCCCAAGACAAAAAACTCGTCATCGTCCAGTTGCCACTGGGCCGTCTCGTCCGCAACCCCCATCCCCAGCTCCGCACTGCTTCGATAGCGCAGTTTTTCCAGCCCCGCCGGCAAAGAATGCCGCTCGCCGTTGATCCACAGGCTGCCGTCGCGAATGGCGACGTGCTCGCCGGGCAGGCCGACGAGCCGGTGAATCCACTTTTGGCCCGGCGCTGCCGGCGAATCGTAGACGACCGCATCCCAGCGGTGCGGCTGTTCGACCTTGCTGGCCAAGATCCGATCACCCGCGTATCGCCGAGTGAGATCGAGCTCGGCGTCCTGACTCTGCCAACACATATCGCAGATTCCCGCAGTTGGCAGTCCATATCGATCGCGATCGCGAATATCCGACGCCGTGACAATCACATTGCCCTGGCACTGCGGGCACGTCCCCACATAGCGATGCCCGACGATCGTCGGAGCCATGGCATTGGTGGGTATCAAGAACCCTTCGACAATCAGCCTGAAGACCACCGCCATTCCGCCGCCGGCGACGGTCTGGGCCACGTACACGCCGATCGCCTGCCACCAGCCGCTGCGCAGCACGTACCGGGCAATCGCCACCCAGCCAATGACGCTGCCCAAGCCGAAAATCGACAGCACGACCAGCCAGGCTCCGCGGGGAAAAATGGATGTTGGGATGTAGTACGTGGAAATCGCCAGAAGTCCCGCAGTCACGTAAACCAGGGTCTGAAGAACGTAGGTGCCGGCGGCCCGCGCAAATCTAGCTTCCTTGACGCGGACGACGACGGCGGCGATCCAGATGGTCACCACCTGGACCAACGCGGCAATCGCCAGAAATGCGGCAATAGCGCCGAATGTCAGCATGGATGCTACTTCAACCCTCCCCAGAATCCGCGCCTTCTGCTGCTCCACCGGGAACGGATCCATAGCGGCCGTTCCAGCTCACAATCTGACACTGGCTACACCTTCGCCACCAGATCTCTGATATGCAAGTAGTGATCATCGAGCTGCAGGCCGGCGCTCTCGAGAAAGGTCAGGATTCCATCCAGGTCCCCCTTCATCTCCCTGATGATTCCCCTGAGTTGCTGGTCCGTCTTGGCTTTGGCGATCGGGTCCACAGCCAGTGCAAGCTGGGGATAAACAGCGGCCCAGATTGCATAATGGTTCTCCATCGACTGTTCGAGGACCTTGATGTGACGCAGGTCCGATTCCGGGAGCTTTTGCAGGTCCTCCGCCGCAATCCGCTGGTTCTCTTGCCCGTGATACCTGGAGACGATTGCATTCCCCTCTTTTTCAATCTTGAGGCGGTGCTCCTTGGGAACGGCCGGCTCAGGCTCCTTGGTAAGGAAGCGATCGATCTGGTCGGCAATCTTGTCGATCAATCCGACCGCCGAAGTCGCGGCGGTGATTGCAGCAGCGATCGTTGCCAGATCAACCATGGCTTGCTCCCGAAAATGGCTTGCTCCCGAAAATGATGGGTGCTATTTCAGTTCTCCCAAAATCCGCGCCTTCTCCTGCTCGACTGGGAACGGGTCGTAGGTGGCCAGGGCGCCGGCGGTGGCGCGGAGGGCCAGGGCGGCGGCGGGGGTGGAGGTCGTGGCCCGCTCGGCCCGTTTTTCCATGCCGGCCGCTCGCTTTTCGCGGCGGGCGAGTTCGTTGCCTTCGTCATTGATCCGCTTGATTTGCCCGCCGATGTCGGCCTGGGCCTTCTGCTGCCGCGCGGCCAGCGCCTGCCGCTGCGACTGCACGCCGGCCGCCAGCCGGTTGAGCTGCACCAGGTTCGCATCGATCCGCGAGCCGACGATCACCGCTCGGTCGATCTCCGCCAGCAGGAACTGCCGCTGGTTGGGATCTTCCTCGCGATCGAGAATGACTTGCAATCTGCCGATCTGGCTCTGGACGAGCAATAGCTCGCGGCTGATCGTTGCGGCCCGGCGTTCCAGCCCCGCCAGCTCGTTGACCAGCGGGCGGTCCTCCTTGGCGATTTGGGCCAGCTCGTCCCGCAGCTCGCTTTGGAGCTTGTCGCGCCGCTCCTGCAATTCCTTGAGCCGAGCGGCCCGGTCCTCGCGCTCGCTGGCGATCTCTTCGAGGGTCTTGGCCTTGGCGTCCTCCGCCGCTTCCTTGGCCGCGTCGGCGGTAGCGTCCTTGGCGTCGATCAATTCCAGGTGCTTTTGCAACACCCCATCGCGGGCCTCCTCAAACAGCGTGACTCGCTCGGTCGTCAAGCGGGCCAGCAGCTTCCGCTCCGATGCTTTGCGATCTTCGATCTTGACGCTGGCTGCCGCCGGCCCGCCGAGGAAGCCGTAGATCCGCCCCAGAAAGGCGACCAGCTCGCGCTGCGCTTCCTCCTCGTCTTTGTCCTTGGCTTCACTGGCGGGAATGGCTTCGACCAATTTCTCGGCGGCGACCATCGCCACGCCGTAATTCTTCAGGATGACCGACAGCCACACCTTGGCCCGCTGACCAGGCAAGTGCGTTTCTTCGCGGGCCAGCAGCTCGTCGATCGTCTTCTGGGCGTCGGCATACCGCCCCTGCTTGATGTACATCACCGCCACCGCATATAGGGCCTGCGGCGAGCGGCCGGCGGCAGTAAAGGCGGCCTCGGCCTGCTGATTGCCGGCGGTGCGGAACGACGTGTTCGTTCCCCAGCCGGCTTCGAGCATTCGGGCCAGTGCCGCATGGCCGGCCGCTTCGTCGGCCCGGGCGGGGAGCGCGGCCAGTGCGCATGCCGCCAGGGCGGCAAGTGTCGCAGTGATAAGCCCCTTCATAACGACTCCCTGTGGGCGCGCCGCGCCGGAGGATGGACCCCTGCACTTGTTTATGGTATCGCTTCGTAGGACAGGTTTTCAACCTGTCCTCGGTTTGGTCGTCCTTCTGGACAGGTTGGAAACCTGTCCTACGGCTTGCCCAGGGGCGTGCGGCCGTCGAGATACCGCCAGTTCTTGATGAAGGCGATCAGGTCGGCCATCTCTTGCTTGGGGATGTTCTTTTCGAGCCCCTCGGGCATCAGCGACAGGCCGCTGCTCTTGAGCTGGTCGATGTCGGAGCGGCTGATGACGAGCGTTTTCCCTTCGGGCTGGCGAAGCGTGATCGAAGTGCCGGTCTCGGCTGACAGGACGCCGGAGGCCGCGGAGCCGTCGGTCAGGAGTACGTTCCAGGCGATGTAGTTGGCGTCGATGGCCCGGTTGGGCTGGATGATGTCGCCCAGGATTTGTTCCGGCGTCTTGGTGCGGCTGTCGCTGATGTCGGGGGCGACGTTGACGCCGATCTCGCCGATCTTGTGGCAGTTGGCGCAGTTCTTCTCAAAGACCTTCTTTCCCCGCATCGCGTCGGCACTCATCGCCAGCACGCTCTGGTAATCCTCGAGGGCCTTCTTACGATCGGCCGGCAGAGCGGAGCCGAAAATCTTCGTCGCCCGCTCGCGGATTTTCGCGTCGCCATGCTTGAGGAGCCGGTCGGTCTGCACGCGGTCAATTTCCCCCGGCCGGATAGTGCCGGCGTTTATGGCGTCGAGCAAAAGGGCAATACGTTCGGGACGCTGGAGGATGCCGTCGAGTGTTGGACGGCGAATCGAGAGGGGCTCATTGGGAAATCGTTCCACCAAAACTCGCCATGAATCAAGATCATGAGTTCGGGCCAAACCGGTGATTGCCCGTTGTCGGATTTCCAGGTCGGTTGGCGGTTCCGTCAGCTTCACTAGATCGGGCCCGGCTTGCGGAAGCCGCGATAGGAAATCAACGGAAATCAGTCTCAACGACGAGTCTGCTTTCGCATCATGTGCCACCGATCGCGCAACGCGGACGTAACGATTCAGGAATTCAGACGACTTCGGATTAGATACCGCCTCCAACGATTTCCCCTTCCTCGATAACCCGGCCGCCAATCCTTCCAGCACGAACATTCCAACCGCGACTTGCTTCTCATCATTAAGTTGCGCACCTAATCGCACAACCTCCGCGGACTCAGCGTCGTTCCCGGATGCTCCGAGGAGCGTCGCGATATTCCCCAATAGCTGGAGTTGCGACGAGGTGAAACGCGAGTGAAGTGTTTTGGCTTCCAATACGTCCCGCAGCCAAGGGAATGGATTCTTTGATGCACTGATCAGAACCGCTCGCTGCATCCAGACGTCGTCCGACACGTTTTGGAAGGTGTTGACGGGAGAAACAAGGTCTTTGTTTTCGATTGCCTGATAGTCGAGCAGATACTCGAAGCGATTGGCGGGATCCTCGTCGCTGATGCGCTGCTGTAGACGTATGAAGAGGTTATTGCCCATAACATCAACATGGTCGCTTAGCCGGGCGGCATGGAGGCGGGCGCGCGGACTGAAGTGAAAATTGCTGCCGACGGCTTCCGCCGTGAGACCGTGCAAAACCGCCAGCACATACATTGCATGAATTCGCGCCGCAGTTGACTTGCCAGTGACCGCGAGCTGCTGGAGTGCAGCAACTGCGGCATCCGTCTCCCGCTCCACTAGCAGCCTTTGTGCTGTTTCCCTCTGCCAGGCGTTTTCATGTTCGAGGAGCTTGACGAGGTCGGCGCTGGGGAGGGTGGAGAGTTTCGGGAATGGCCCTCGCTGACGCTTCGGGTTAGTATTTTTCGGCACGATCCGGTAGATGCGCCCCCGGTCGTCGCCAAAGCGTTCGTCGGGGCGGTTTTTGAGTTCAACGGGGACGAAATCGGGGTGCTCGATGACCGCGCGGTACATATCGACGACGTACAGTGCCCCGTCGGGTCCGAGCTGCATGTTCACCGGGCGGAACCATTCGTCGCGCGAGGCGAGGAATTCTTTGCCGTCGTAAGCCGGCTGGCTCTCGAACGTCGGCCCTTTTTCCTTCATGATCTCGCGGTGGATCAGGTTGCCGGTCGGATCGCAGGTGAAAACATTGCCGCGGAGTTTGGGGATCAGATTGCCGCGGTAGATGAACACGCCGCAGGCGGCGGTGAACTGGCCGGCGTGGAGGTTGCTCGTCGTCCAGGCCCGTGTCAGCGGAAAGATTCGCGAGTTCTCCCCCGCCGCCGCTACATCCTGAACCACGGCCGGAATGGCGACGTTCGGCGCTCGCTGCAAATAGCGGTTCTCGATCACCACGTGCATGCACGGGTTGCGATTGGAGCAGATGAACCGGTTTCCCCAGTCGTCGAACGTCAGCCCGAACTGGCCATTGCCGCTGACCGCTTCGGCCTGGCCGGTGAGCGGGTTGAAGCGGAAGTCCATGCCGGAAATGTTGATCGGGTCCGCAACGGGCGAGCGGGGGGCGTCAGCCCCCTGATCTTGCGATTGCGCACGACTATCAGGGGGCTGACGCCCCCCGCTCGCCTTCATGTGATTCACCACCGTCCCCCCCCGCAGGCCGTTGGCCACATACACCCAATTGTCGAGCGCGAAGGTCGGATGGTTGGCCCGAAGCTGCGAATTCTGCTCCGCAAACCCGGTGAACCAGGTCTCGTCGAGGTCCGCCTTGCCGTCGCCGTCCGTGTCCTTCAGGTAGGCGACGCGCCCCGACATGGTCACGATCAGGCCCCCCTTCCACGGCTGAATGCCCGTGACGAACAGCAGTTCGTCGGCAAAGATGCGGGCCGTCTCGAAGCGGCCGTCGCCGTCCTGATCCTCCAAGACCTTGATCCGGCTCAGCGGCTTGCCGCCGGTTTTCGGTCCCAGCGGATAGTCGCGCATCTCCGCCACCCACATTCGGCCGTCCTCGTCGAACTTGATGGCCACCGGGTCGATCACCTCCGGCTCGGCAGCGGCCAACTCAACTGTCAGGTGCTCCTCGGCCAGGACGATATGCCGCAGCGACTCCTCGGGGGAGACCGGTCCCTGAACTTCTGCGGCAGGCTCGTCGGCCAGGGCGAGGGTCGAGAGGAACAGGCAGAGGACGGCAGGGAGTTTGTGATTCATGCGCTTGATTATAGATGCGGCGTCGCGTGCGAGGGGGAGAGGGGGAGAGTGGGAGACGGGGAGAGCGAAACCCACACGCTTGCTGCCTCCTCACGGCAGCGGTAGCATGAACCCACCGCGAGGGACCACCGCCGCATTTCCCGCCGGCAGCGATCGATTCCAACTCCGCCTCTTTCCAGCCACCACTCGTGCCCGCTCCTCGCGATGTCGTCATCACCGGCGTGGGCGTTGTCTGCCCCATCGGCATCGGCCGCGAACCCTTCTGGCAGGCGCTCGACGAGGGCATCAGCGGCATTGATCTCCTTCCCGAATTTGCCGGCGCTGACCTTCCGTTCCGCAGCGGCGGCCTGATCAAAACTTTCGACGCCAAGGAATATGTCCAGCCACGCAAGACGCTGAAAGTGATGTGCCCCGAGATCCAGGCGGCATTCGCGGCCTCGGTACTGGCGATGCAGGACGCGGGGCTGGCCAAGGGAGCGGTCGATCCCGATCGGCTGGGAGTCGTGCTCGGCAGCGAGATGCTGTACGGCGATCTGCTCGAGATGTCGGATGCGTACCGGCACAGCGTGGCGGAGGGGCAATTTGCCGCCGGCGACTGGGCGACGCACGCCATGCGCGATTTGTTCCCGCTGTGGATGCTCAAATACCTGCCGAACATGGCCGCCTGCCACATCGGCATCGCCAACGACGCGCGGGGGCCGAACAACTCGATCATCCAGGGGGGCGTGTCGAGCCTGCTGGCGATGATCGAAGCCAGCTACGTGCTGCTGCGCGGCCACGGCGACGTGATGATTGCCGGCGGCAGCGGCGCGGCCGTCTCGACCAGCGCGCTGACGTTCCGCGGCTGGAGCCATCTATCCAAATCGAAGGGACCGCCGAGCCAGTCGCCGCGTCCGCTGGATGCGCGGCGCGACGGCACGGTGCTGGGGGAAGGCTCGGCCTGCCTGGTGCTCGAAACGCGCGAGCACGCCGACCGGCGGGGTGCGAAAACTCTGGCGCGGGTTGCCGGGTTTGCCAGCCGCTTTGAACAGCCGCCGATCCGCGGCGGGGCAATTGGCTCGGCCATCACGGCCGCACTGCGGCAGGCCAACATTGCTCCCGGAAACGTGGGGCACGTGAACGCCCATGCCGGCGGGAGCGTGGAGCTCGATGCGGTCGAGGCGCGGGCAATCCGCGAGACGCTGGGGAATGTGCCGGTGACGGCTCCCAAGAGCTTTTTTGGCGATCTGGGGGCCGGCAGCGGCGCGGTGGAGCTGATCGCCAGCGTGCTGGCCCTGGCGGAGGGGCGAGTGCCGCGGACGCTCAATTACGAACAGGCCGATCCGCGCTGCCCGGTCAACGTGGTGCGGGGCGCATCGCTGACGAGCGACAAGCCGGCGGCCGTGGCGATCAACCTGTCGGATCGCGGACATGCGGTGGCGATGGTGCTGGTGCGGGAGTAGAGGCAGAGGTCAGAGGTCAGAGAGCAGGGAGCGAAAGCCGCATGACTAAGGGAGCCAAGCGACGCAAACCGGAACCTGAGCCGGAGTCCGAGGAGGACGAGGTTCCCTTCGGTTACTTGCCGACGGCCGATCCGCCCCGGAAGAACGTCGGTTTGCTGGCGATGGCGGCAGTTGCGCTGGTCGTGTGGATGTTGGCGCTGATTTATCTGGCACTGTGGAATCGGTAACAACCAGGAGTTTTCGAATGCCGCGACGTTGTGCGATCTTCGTTTGGCTGCTGGCGATGTTGGCATTCTGGCTGGCGAGCGGCGCCACCGCACAAGAGGCGGCGGCAGACAAGTGGGAAAAGGAGATCGCCGCGTTGGAGGCAAAGGACAAGGAGTCGCCTCCACCCCGGGACGGCATCGTGTTCATCGGCAGCTCGAGCATCCGCCGCTGGGATTTGAAAAAATCGTTTCCCGAACTGCCGGCGATCAACCGGGGCTTTGGCGGCTCGCAACTGGCCGACAGCGTGAAATATGTGCCGCGAATCGTCGTACCCTATCGGCCGAAGACGGTCGTCTTGTATGCGGGGGACAACGACATTCCCGCCGGCAAGAGTCCGCAGCAGATCGCCGACGACTTCGCGGCATTTGTCAAAGCCGTCCGCAGCCAGTTGCCGGAGACGAAGATCATCTTCCTGGCGATCAAACCGAGTCCGTCCCGCTGGAAGTTTTACGAGGAGCAGCAGACGGCCAATCGAATGGTCCGCGAGCAGTGCGGCGCGGGCAAGAATCTCGTGTTTGTGGATCTCGTGACGCCGATGCTCGGCGGAGATGGAATGCCGCGGGAAGAGCTGTTCGTCAAAGATCAGCTCCACTTGTCGGACGCCGGCTATGCGCTGTGGGCGAAGGTGCTCGCGCCGCATCTGAAGTAGTCGTAGCTCCCACAAGCCTGAAGCGCAAGCGAAGGAAAGGCCATTTTGCGAGTGGTCAGGTTTCCTTCGCTTGCGCTTCAGGCTTGTGGGGACGTGCCGTGGCAGCGAAGAGCAATGCCTTTGCGAGTGGTCAGGTTTCCTTCGCTTGCGCTTCAGGCTTGTGGTTCGGTCTTCAGCTCCAGGCTCCGCCAGCAATACCACGAGCCGGCAGTCGCCAGCGGCCGCCAGCGTTCGCCGATCTCGTGACACGCATCGCGCTTGGGAAGCTCCGATAAGCCGTACAAGTTGCGGATCGCTGTGCGAATTCCCAAGTCATCGGGAGGGAAAACATCCAGCCGCCCCAGCGAGAAGATCAAAAACATCTGGGCCGTCCAGACGCCGATCCCTTTGACCTGCGTCAGCTCGGCAATCACTTCCTCGTCGGTCATCCGCCCGACGCGCGACAGCCGCACCGATCCGCCGGCAATCTTGGCCGCCAGATCGTGCAGGTACGACGCCTTTTGCGGCGAGAGGCCGGCCGTTCGCAGCCGCTCGATGGGCACGCTCGCGACGACTTCCGCGCTCAGCTTTTTCGGAGCGACCAGATCAACGAGCCGCTGGCGGATTGAGCGGGCCGCGGCCGTGGAGATCTGCTGGGCGATGATCGACCGGACGAGCATGCCGAACCGGTCGCGCTGGGGGCGAAGGGTCATCGGCCCGACCTGTTTGATCACGCGGGCAATGACCGGGTCGCGGCGGCGGAAATGGAGCTTGAGCTGCGCGAGCGGAATGAGCATACGAACTGCCGAAGTGGATTTCAGCAGATTGGCCTGTGCCGTTCGTCGCGCCAAGGGGTGGCGGGTTAAGCGTAGGCCTCGACGACGACCTCTCCCGTGGCGAACGCATCGTCTTCCGTCGTCCCCGCGGCCGGCGAGAACGATGCGGCCGTCAGCGGTTTGCGTCCCACGGCAATCGCCGACAGGTGCGGCAGAATCGGAAACGGCTCGACGAGCCGGGCCAGCGGCAGCAGCCATTCAAAGAGCTTCATCTGTCCCGGCGACAGCGACGTGCGGCCGAGCAGTTTTCCCGAGACATACCAGCCGAGCGAGCCCAGCCGGTTGAAGCCTTTCGTTTCCACGACCTCAAATCCGGCCCGGCGTATCTTGTCCGCCAGTTCCTGGACGGTGTAGCGGCGGAAGTGCCCCAGCGCTTTGTCCACGCCCGTGTAGAGCCGCGGATCGGCCGGAACGAGCACCAGCGCATGCCCGCCGGGTCGGAGAAGCTGGAAAAAATTCTTCAGCACGTTCGCGTCGTCCTCGATGTGCTCGAGCACGTTGATGCAGACGACCGTATCGAGCCGCGCCTGCCGCAGGTCGGAGCAATCTTCCAGTTCCCCCAAGTCGAGCTCGTGGAACGACAGATTGGCGAGATGGCCAAACCGCTGCCGCAACCGCTCCACGTAAAACGGATCGAGATCGACGCACGCCAGCCGCTGGCAGTCGAGGAACGACTCGGTCAGGTTGCCGATCCCCGAGCCGGCTTCCAGCACGCGGCGGCCAATGAACGGCGCCAACTGCCGCACCAGCCAGCGATTGAATCCGCGGGCACGCCGCACCGCCTGCAAAATGTAAAAGCCTTCATGCGTCGTGAATTGGCGGGCGAAGAATCGGTATTTCACCAGCGCCCAGACCGCCGCGAACCAGTCCTTGATTCCCGTTTTCTTCCCCTCGGCATATGTCCGCCCCTGATAGGAAATGGGGACCTCGTACAGCCGCAGGTCCCACATCGCCAGCTTGCAGGTCAGCTCCGGCTCGATGGCGAAGCCGCTGGCGGTCAGCGGGATCGATTTGAGTATGTCGGCCCGCACCAACTTCAGGCCGCTTTCCATGTCGGTCAGGTTGACGTCGTTGAGCACGTTCCCCAGCAGCGTCAGCAGCCGATTGCCGAGCGAGTTCCAAAAGTACAGCACGCGGCGGTAACCGCCAGTCAAAAAGCGGGAGCCGAAGACGGCGTCGGCGACGCCCTCGAGCATCGGCCGCAGCAAGGTCGGATAGTCGGCCGGGTTGTATTCGAGATCCGCGTCCTGAATCAGGGCCAGCTCGCCGGTCATCGCTGCGATGGCGGTGCGCACCGCGGCCGCCTTGCCTTGATTGTCATCGTGGAACAGGCAGACGATCCGCCGGTCATGCCGGGCCATCTCGGCAATCAGCTCGGCACTGCCGTCGGTCGAGCCGTCGTCCACGACGACCAGCTCGATTTCCAAATCGACAGGCGCATTGAGGACGCGCTCGACAATCGTGCGCAGCGTGCGGACTTCGTTGTAAACCGGCATCAGCACGCTCAGCGTGCGAAACGGCTGGCTGGAGCAGTTGGCCGAAGATGGGGTCGAAAGCGTATCGGTGGAATGGATCAGCGACATGGGTGGAAGGTGTGTGGATTGCGGAGTGCGGAATGCGGAGTTGGCGGCCAACTGGCAGTCGGCTGCGGTAGGCAGGACTTAGAAACGTAGGTCAAGGGTCCGGAGTGCAGAGTGCAGAGTCGGCGGAGCACAGTACTGCGGATTCTGCGTTCTGTACCGCTTATGCCGGTATTCACGGTTCAAGGAGTGAATCAGGTGTCGCGTATCTGGCCCCTGGCTCCTGACTCCTGGCTCCTGGCCCCTGGCTCCTGACTCCTCTCCCTATGAGCTAGGTTCTTGAGACTCGCTCCAAAGGCCCAACGAAAAATGTCCGCAGCGCCGCTGACACGATCCGACTGTTTTCTGGCGGCGGCCTTGGCCGCACTGACGGTCGTGGCGGGATGCTGGCGCATGGCTCCGGCGGTATGCGGTCTGTTTCACGATGACGCGATCTACGTCTCGACCGCCAAGGCGCTGGCACAGGGAGAGGGGTATCGCCTGATCGATGTGCCCGGCGCGCCGCTTCAGACCAAATACCCGATTCTGTACCCGGCCATTCTCTCGGTCATCTGGCGCGCTTGGCCCAACTTCCCCGACAACCTGGTGGTCATGCAGGGGCTCACGCTGCTCTCCGCGGCATTCACCGTCGCGCTGGGATACCTGTACCTCGTTCGGTTTGGCTATTTCACCCGCGCGCTGGCGGCCAGTGCCGGAATGGTTTGCGCCACCGCGCCGTTCTTTCTCTATTTTGCCGTGCAGACGATGGCGGAAATGCCCTTTGCCCTCTTGTCGCTGGTGGCCTTATGGGGCGTGGAAAGCCATGTGAGACAAGCGGAAATGCCGCGGCGGTCGCAGTTGGTCTGGGGAGTGGCCCTGGCGCTACCGTTTCTCTGCCGGACGATCGGCGCGACGGTGGTGGTCAGTGGACTGTGGGTACTGCTGCTACACCGCCGGCCGCTGCGCTACTTCGCAATCGGAGCGGCCTGTGCGGCAGCGCCGTGGATTGCGTGGAGCCTGCTGGGGCGGGGAATTTGGGAACAGAACCGGATCGAGGGTTACTACACCGATTACTTTGGCTGCTGGACGAGCACCGGCTTGTCGCTCGTCGGCCGCGTGTTCTTCACCAACGCGCTGATGGTGGCGCAGGGAAGCGGCGACCTGTCGCTCGAGGGCGCTTCTGCGGTTCTCGAAGCGGCAATCGGGCGAAAGTCTGCGTTTTTCGTGCTGATGATCGTCGGCCTGACTCCCTGGCTGGCAATGATCCCCGACCTGCGCCGCGGCCGAGTGCTGCCGTGGATCCTGGCGGCATATCTCGGAGCGGTGCTCCTGTGGCCCTGGCCGCCGTATCGCTTTTTGGTGCCAATTCTGCCATTTGTGATTGCGTACCTCTTGTCCGCGCCGGCGGCGATCCTCAGGCGGTGGCAAGGGATGGCGATCGGGCGGCTGGCCGGCACTGTGGGGCTGGGTGCGATCGTCCTGGCCAACGGGGGGCTGCTGCTGCGGCACCACCAAATCACCGAGGAATATGGAACGCTGCTAGCGCGGCACAGCGAGACGCCGGTCACCTGGGCGCCGTATGAGCGGACCTTTGCCTGGCTCCGCGAAAACTCGCAGCCGCAGGACATCGTCGCCACCTGGTTTGACTCGATGGCGGCACTTTACAGCGGGCGGCAGTCGATTCGGCCATTTGCCTACGACCCCGGACCGCTCTTCTACGGCGACCAGCAGGCGGTCGAATTCGACCCCGACGTACTGGCCGCCACGCTCGTGCGGTACGACGCCCGCTACTTCGTGCAGTCGCCGCTTCCCGGCTGCGCTGAGGATGAGCCGCTGCGGAAGGTCGTCCAGGAGTTGCGGCTGCGCTATCCGCAGTGGCTGGTAATTGCGTACCAGGATGCCGACCTGCGGTTCGTCGTCTACCGGCTCGAGCCGCGCCATGTGCCTCCGGACAAGCCGCACGAGCCGGCTCGCCGCATCGCCGCGCATGCAAAACCATAGGGTGAAACTATGGCTTGACCTCTTTTTGTCGAGCCATAGTTTCAACCTACAGTGACGACTGTGCGGCGATTGCCGATTGTGCCGACCGTGCCGATCGTGCCGGCTGGCGACCGGAATGCCGGGGGGCAATTAGCGTGATCTATCCTTCTCTGTCCCTCGTTCCCCCTGCCTGCCCTGTCGAACCCTGATGCTCCCCCTCGTCACGCTGCTCCTCGCTGCTGCTCCGAACCCGGAAGTGATCGTCTTCCTGGGGACGGAGTGCCCGATGGCCCGGCTGTACGTGCTGCGCCTCAACGATCTGGCCAATCGCTATCCTGAGATTCGTTTTCGCGCGCTCAACGCCAGCGATCAGGACTCGGCCGCCGAAGTGGCCGAGTTCGGCAAGCGACTGCGATTTCCGTACGAAAAAGACGACGGCAGTCAGGCCCGCCGCTTGTCGGCCACGCGCTCACCCGAGGCGTTCCTGCTGGTCGGCGGACGCATCGTCTATCGCGGCCGAATCGACGACCAGTACACGCCGGGAACCAATCGCGGATCACCGACTCGCCACGATCTGGAAGAGGCGATCAAGGAAGTTCTGGCGGGCAGGCCGGTTTCCATCATCAGCACCCAGGCCACGGGATGCCGACTGAGCGTGCCGGTCAAACCGTCCGGCGAGATCACCTTTGACGACGTGGCTCCGATCCTGCACCAGAAATGTGCCGAGTGTCATCGACCGGGGCAAGTGGCGCCGTTTCCGTTGCTCACGTATGAGGACACGCTGGGCTGGGGGGCGATGATCGAGGAAGTGGTCGCTACCGGCCGCATGCCGCCGTGGCACGCCGATCCTGCCCACGGCCACTTTGCCAACGACCGTTCCCTGACGGCGGAGCAAAAGGAATTGCTCCTGGAGTGGGTCGCGGCCGGATCGCCGGCCGGAAGGAACCATCCGCTGCCGCCCTCGTTTGACGACGGTTGGAAGATTCGGCCGGATCGCATCATCGCGATGGACCGGTTTTTTCAGGTGCCGGCGGAAGGGGTGCTGGACTACCAGGAGTTCACGATCGACCCGGGTTTTCGGGACGACACTTGGGTGCAGGCCGTGGAAATCCGGCCCGGCAATCCGGCCGTGGTGCACCACATCAACGTGTTCCTCAGGCCGCCCGGCGCTCCGCCCGACTCGCTGTACCTCAACCGCGTCCAGGATGTCTATCTGGCGATGTTGGTGCCTGGGAACGCGGTCACGCTCTGGCCCGAGGGGATCGCCAAGCTGATCCCCGCGGGCTGGAACATTGTGTTCTCCGTCCACTACCAGCCGAATGGAACGGTGCAGACCGATCGCAGCCAACTGGCTCTCCAGTTGGCGGACGCCGTCCGCCAGCAAGCGGCCACGCGCGTATTCGTCGATCTCGACATGCTGGTGCCGCCGCGGGCCGTTGTGTCGGTCAGCAAGACCTGGAAGCTGGAAGACGACTTCACGCTCTACGCTCTTTACCCGCACATGCACCTGCGGGGAAAGTCGATGATCTTTGAGATCATCTCGCCACAGCGGGAAGTGCTGCTGAACGTGCCCCGTTTCGACTTCAACTGGCAGCATCGCTACGTCCTATCGGAACCGCGGAAGCTGGCCAAGGGAACGGTGATCGAGTGCAGGGCAGTGTTCGACAACACGGCGGAAAATCCGCACAACCCGGATCCAGGGGCGATCGTCCGTTTCGGGCCGCAGTCCACCGATGAAATGTTTCAGGCTTGTTTCGAGGTGGTCCGCACGAATGAGAATCTGAACGGCTGGCCGTCGTCTCCTTGGGTGCTCCTCTCGGCAGCGGCGGTCATCTCGCTCGGTTATCTGGTCAGTCGCTTTTGTGGCCGCGGTCGCCGGCCGCTGGGAGGCTAGTCATGTCCCCTTCGCCGCTGACAAGATTCGATCTTCTCGTGGCGCTGGCGCTGGCGGCACTGGTGATCGTGGCGGGAAGCTGGCAGATGGCGCCCGGCGTCTGTGGCGCCTGTCACGACGACGCGATCTACGTTTCGACCGCGAAAGCCCTGGCTCAGGGGCAAGGGTACCGGATGATCGATGTGCCGGGCTCTCCCCCCCAGACCAAATATCCCATTGCCTATCCGGCCGTGCTGGCCGCCTTGTGGCGTCTGTGGCCGACATTTCCGGACAACCTGGTGTTAATGCAGGGAATCACGCTGCTAACCGGAGCCGGAACGGTGGCGCTGGGCTACCTGTACCTGGTTCGCTTCGGCTATTTCTCGCGCACCATTGCCGCCGGGGCGGGAACGCTCTGCGCGACAGCGCCGACGTTTCTCTACTACAGCGTGCAAACGATGGCGGAGATGCCCTTTGCGCTCCTGTCGATCGCAGCGCTGTGGGGTCTGGAGCTGGCGCTTGAACGGACCAGCTCGTCCCGAGGCGCTCAATTCGGCGTCGGAGTCCTGCTGGCCATGCCGTTTCTCTGCCGGACCATTGGCGCGACGCTGATCGTCGGCGGTCTGTGGGTGTGGTTTTGGAAAGGGCGGCCGCTGCGCTGGTGTCTCACCGGCGTGCTGGTCGCGACGCTCCCGTGGATCTTGTGGAGCTTGAGCGGCCGTGGCGACTGGGACCGCGACCCCGTCGAGGGATACTACACCGACTACGTCGGCCAATGGTCCATCGGCGACGTATCGACGCTCTTTTCGGTCGTCTTCTGCAACGCGCTGTTCATCGTCTACGGCAGTGCGCATCTGGTGCTGGAGGGAGCGAGCACACTTGCCAAACCGGGCCTGGGGTCGCTGCCAACGGCAATCGTCCTCATGCTGCCGGGTGCGGCAGCCTGGCTGGCGATGACCCCCGGCCTGCGCCAAGGGCGGGTTCTCCCCTGGGCGCTGGCGGCTTACCTGGCAGCCATGCTCGTCTGGTCGTGGCACCCCGGCCGGTTTTTGGTGCCAATTCTGCCGTGCCTGGCTGCCTACCTCCTTTCCGTCCCGGCCGCAGTCGTGTCACGTCTGGGACTGGGAATCGGCTCTCAGCGAGCGGCAGCGATTGGTCTGGCCCTGATCGCGATCGCCAACGGCGCCCTGCTGGTGCGGCACGCCGGCGTCGTTTCGCGAACTGGCTACCCGCTCGCCAACATCACCGACACTCAAGCGGACTGGGCCTCGTTCCGGCGCGTCTTCGCCTGGCTTGCGCAGCATTCGCAGCCGACGGACGTGGTGGCGTGCGGGCTCGACTCGATGGTCGGGCTCTATGCTGGCCGGCAGGCGTTTCGTCCCGTCGTGTACAACCCGGGACAGCTCTTTTACGGGCAGAGTGCGGCCAAGTCGATGGATCGCGAGCTGGCCGAGATCCTGGAATGCCGGCGACCGCGGTTTTTGGTTCAATTGCCGATGCCTGGTCATCCCTGGGAGCAGCCGCTCAACGAGGCCGTAGACGCGCTGCGGCGAACGCATCCCCACTGGCTAGTGGTGGTGTATCAGGACGCCGATCCGCGGTTTGTGATCTATCAGCTCGACCGCAGCCGCAGTCCGGAAGCTGGGCTCGCTGCGTCGCCATGATCCAGCCGTTTGGATCGGCATAACCGTTCCATTCGTCCGCAACGAAGTGTCCCGGCGGATGCCTTTTGTCAACCAGGAGGCGGGCGTGCCCGGCGAAAGCCATCGAGCTTTGCAAATCGGTAGAAATTTTCTAAAGCTCACGGTTTGACACGCCACGAAGCCGACCTACGTTTGCCTTGTACGGGCGAGTCAGCAATGACTGGCCTGTGCAGGGGGCGGTTGGCTGTGTAACACCGCGACCATTGGTCGCGGCTATACAGCGGCCGCTCTCGAAGGCCTGCCGCCTTCCATCCTCGAAAAGGCAAACCGTCAGCAATGGCGGGACGCAAAGCCCAGGGTCGCCGCAAGGCGATGGCCGGGTTGCCGAAAGGGTGCAAGAACGTCACTGTAGAACCGCGACCATTGGTCGCGGCTATCCAGCTTCGCTTGCGACCTGTTTGAGTTGATGACGAGGCGAGCTTTCAAACAGTGGGGTCTGTCTCGTGCCAAGCAGGCCGCTGTATGGCCGCGACCAACGGTCGCGGTTTTACACGGCGGGGGACACGACTCAAATTCGCACGTCGCGCGTCAGCCCCTGCGGCTGCCGCGACTCCATGGAGAATCGAGATGAAGAATTTTGCCCTGAGCGTGAAGCGTTTCCTGGTTGCTGAAGACGGCCCCACCGCGGTGGAATACGCCGTGATGCTGGCCCTCATCGTTGTGGTCTGCTTGAGCACGATCGCCCTGATCGGCACCCGTGCCAACGAGACCTTCAACCAGATCGCCAACAGCCTGCCGGCCGGAACGTAGTCTTCGCGGCAGTGAGCCGCTCGCGAGCAGCGGGCGCTATCGCTGCCCTGTGATGGACGACATTCATCCCCTCGACGGTCCGCAAGGGCCGTCGAGGGGAATTTTTTAGGTACACGCAGCTTTTTTCTGCCGTTCGGCTGAGCGTGACCTAGAGTTTCAAGGGAGTGAATCAACCCGGTGGAAGGAAACGTCACGAGCCTCCAGGCGACGCTGGCTTTGAGCACACAAGCGGCAGCGCCGTGGAACTCGACTCATCTTCAAGTCCACTGCCATGACCAAGACCTTTCGCGCCCTGGCGCACTTTTTGAAAAGCGAAGATGGCCCGACTGCCGTCGAGTACGCCATCATGCTGGCCCTGATCATCATCGTCTGCGTGACGTCGATCGCCCTGATCGGCACGCGGGCCAACCTGGTGTTCAACTCGGTTGGCAATGCCTTGCCCGCGGGCTCGTAAACAGGTGAGTGGCGAGTGGTGAGTTGAACCACTCACGACTCACCACACACCACACACCACACACCACACACCAAAAAACCATGTACCCGATCTTGCCTGGCGACCTCCTGGCCAATGGCTGGGAGTTCTTCTGCTGCGGACTGACCGCCCTGATTGCCGTCCTCAGCTACGTGCTGAGCTGGCGGTAGTTTGGTGCGTGGTGAGTAATCCGCCACCACTCACCACTCACCACTCACCACTCACCACTCACCAACACACACGGGAAAGAAAGAGACCATGCTCCTACTGCTCTCCGATCTGTGGCACGTCATCGCCGAGCACCACGTCGCCTGGCTGGTGACGGTCGTGCTGATCGTCGGCTCGGTGATCGACGCCATCGAGTTGAAGGTCCCCAACTGGCTGACCTACCCGTTCATCGTCAGCGGCTGGATCTATGCCTTCGCGGCCTTCGGATTCTACGGCCTCTTGTGGAGCGTCCTGGGAACCGGCGTGGCCATGGCCTGCCTGTTGCCGATGTACTCGATCGGCGGGATGGGAGCGGGGGACGTGAAGCTCCTGGCCGGCGTCGGCGCCTGGCTGTCCATCCAGCACACGGTATGGGGCTTCGTGATCGGCGTCTTCATCGGGGCCGCGATGGGCATCGCCATGGCCCTCGCCAGCGGCCAGTGGAAACACCATTACCAGCAGTTCTGGGCGATCGCCCGCGAAATCATCACCATCCGCAATCCCGAGCGGCTCTCGGAGATCGCCGCCGAGCGCAAGCCGCGGATGCGGCTGCTCCCCTACGGCGTGCCGATGGCCACCGGCTGCATTTGCTACTACATCGCCATGGGGTTACTTGTATGAACCAGCTCGCTGCTAGCACCTGGATAGCCGCGACCAGTGGTCGCGGTTTTGCACGTCAAGGCAATTCTGGGCAATTTGGGGCGAGTCTATCGCCAGCAGAATGCCGAATAGAGAAACCTTGCCGGATATTCCGAAGATACCGGCGAGGGGCGGCAGCAGTGGAGTTTGCCCTCGTGGCGCCCCTGTTTTTTGCGATGATCTTCGGGATCGTCGAGGCGGGGCGGATGCTTCACGTACAGCAGATCATGACCAACGCCACCCGCGAAGGAGCGCGGCGGGCGATGCTCTCCGGGGCGACTCAGCAAGATGTGAGGACGGTCGTACGCGCTGCACTCGCTAGTTCCGGAATAGACACGACAACCGTCACCGACGAAAAGATCAAGATGAATCCTCCCAGCCCGTCCGATGCGTTCAACGGAGAGCCAATTACGGTGTCCGTAGAGCTGCCTTTCAGTGAAGTTACCTGGCTCCCTTCGCCAATGTTTTCCTGGGGGACAAATCGCACGATGCGCGCGTTCACGGTGATGCGCCGTGACACTCCCTGAATTACAACCTAGTGCCAGGGAGGGCCGGACGCTTACGCTAACGGCCGCGAGCGATCGCGCCAGCTTGACGAGGTATCGAAACCATGAAGATGAAATCTCTAATTCTGATTTTCATCGCCCTGGGCTGCGGCCTGGTGGCGTCGATTGGCATCAGCCAGGTGATGAGCCAGGGGGGCAAGAGCCAGAAAATCGAAATGGACCAGATCCTCGTCGCCAAGGACGCGATCGACTCCGGCAAAAAGCTGGATGCGAACATGGTCCAGTTCGAGGAATGGCCCAAGCAGCGGATCCCCGACGGGGCCCTCCGCAAGATCGATGAGCTAGAAGGCAAGTTCACCAGCTTGCGATTCTTCAAGGGAGAGCCGATCCTCCAGGCCAAGCTCAGCGACAAGCAGGGGGGCACTACCAGCCAGATCCCGCCGGGCTATCGCGTGAGCAACATCAAGGTGGATGAAGACACGGTCATCGAGGCGATCACCCCGGGCGACACCGTCGATGTCAGCGTGTTCCTGACAGCCGGAAATAACGGCGTCACCAAAACCGGAGTCTATACGATCCTCCGCAACGTGCGCGTATTTGCCAAAGGGGGCCAGACCGAGCGCTCCGTCGATGAACGGGGGCAAGAGGTCCGCGCCCGCACCGTCTCGCTGCTGGTGAAGCCGGTGCAGTTGCAACAACTAGTGCTGGCCTACCGGCTCGGCAAGATCTCGCTCGGCTTGCGTCCGCCCAATGCCACCGACGAACCCACCGAAGACGTGACCTCGATGGATGACATCCTGAGCGGCAGAGCGGGCAACGCCAATGAAGAAGCAACTCCGAGCGGCCAAGACAAGCCAAGTCTGAACAGTTTACTGGCTGGCGGTCCGGACAAGACCGGACCGTCGATGGACCTCGTTACGCCTCACGGCGCGACGCGCTTCACCTTCCCCGAAGGGGGCGGCGCGCCCGTGGAACAAAAAATCGGCGGCGGCGGCAACCTACCTGCACCGCCCCCCGCCAACCAGCCGCCGCCCAGCAGCGGCGCTGGCGGTGTGCAGAATCCACCGGCGTCTGCCCCAGTAAAACCGTAGTAACCGCTGAGTGCCGCGAGAGCGGCACAAACCGACTTTTTGGCACGATAGCGTTCGCGGCTCCCACGGGAGCCGACTAAACAGAGAAGAACCCGCGACTGACCCATTACCGTCAGGGAGACAAGGATGTCCACCTTCTTCACGACTACGGCACGGCGATTGAGCCTGGCTTTGATGCTGGCCGCCGTGCCCCTTTCCGCCCTCGTTTCCCGCGCGGCGGCTCAGGACCTGATCCCGTCGCCCGTGAAGTTCGAGGTGACGGGCCCCGCGGAGCGGATGACGCTCACGGTCAACACCAGCAAGATCCTCGAATTTCCCTTCGAGGTTCCCAAGATGCTGGTCAACAATCCGGACATGGTCCGGGTTGTCCCCCTCTCGCCCAAGAGCGTGCAGGTCTCGGCGGTCAAAGCCGGCGTGACGCAGCTCAACGTCTGGGACGCCGACGAAAAGATCACCTCGGTCGATCTGATCATCATCGGCGACGTCCGCGAGCTGGAGCTGGTCCTCAAGACCGAGTTTCCGGACGCCGCGCTCCGCCTGCGGCCCCTCAACAACAGCCTCTACATCTCGGGCTTCGTGCCGCGGGCCTCGGACGTCAGCCAGGTGACGACGATCGCCAGGGATTACTTCCCGAATGTGATCAACAACATGGCCGTCGGCGGCGTGCAGACGATCCTCCTGCACGTCAAGGCGGTCGAAGTCTCCCGCACCAAGCTTCGCAGCCTGGGCATGGACTGGGCGGTCATCACGGAAGATGGCTTCTTCTCCCAGAGCGTCAGCGGCCTGTTGGGCATCACCGAGCCCGGCGACATCATCCCCAAGGGGAACGGCACCAACAACCTCCTGATCACTAACGGCAACACGCAGTTCTTCGGCTTCCTGGAAGCCCTCCGCAAGGACGACCTCGTGAAGCTGCTGGCCGAGCCGACCCTGACCACGAGCAGCGGCCGCGCCGCTCGCTTCAACGTCGGCGGCGAAGTGCCCGTGCCGGTGCCGCAGGCTCAGGGCGTGACCACGATCGAATACAAGGAGTTCGGCACGAGCATCGATTTCGTCCCGGTCGTCCTCGGCAATGGCAGCCTGCGGCTGGAAGTCAAGGCCGAAGTCTCCGAAGTGGCTCCTGATCTCAGCACGTTCATCGCCGGCGGCACTGTCCCTGGCTTCCGCCAGCGGTATGCCGACACAGGCGTCGAGATGAAAACCGGTCAGACGCTGGCTATCGCCGGCCTGGTGTACAACAAGGTTGAGCAGTCCACCCGCGGCACTCCGTGGCTGATGGATCTGCCGTGGGCGGGGGCCGCCTTCCGCCGCAACAGCGAAAAGGTCAACGAAGTCGAGCTGGTGATCCTGGTCACGCCGGAATTTGGCGAGGCGATGGACGCCACCGAAGTGCCGCCGTGCGGCCCGGGCCAACTCACCACCAGCCCCACGGATGTGGAGCTCTTCTTCAACGGCTATCGCGAGGTGCCCAAAGATTGCAAGGATGGCAGCCGCCCCAATGGGCACGGCGTCCACGGTCAGGGCAAGGAAGTCTTGGCTCCCCCGACGGCTGCCAGTGCCCGCCGCTCGATCAGCGATCAACCCGGATCGCCCCGCCAGGGAACCCAGGCCCTGCCGGCCAGCAGCCGCACCAACGCGCACAGCCTTTCCAAGCCGCAAAACCGGACGAGCAGCAGCACGTCCGGCGGTTTGCAGCCGGCGTTGATCGGACCGCTCGGATATGACGACCTAAAGTAGAGAGTTGGGGACATTGCGGATTGGAGATTGCGGATTGCGGATTGGCCGCAAAATCCGCAATCACCAATCCGCAATCCGCAATCGTCGCCCCTGAACCTGACTCCCTGACGCCGCAATGAGTAACGTACTCCGCCTGGCGATTGTCGATCCGAGCGACAATTCCCGCAACGCGATCAAGAACATGCTGCTCGGGCTGGACATTGTCTGGCTGGAGGCGGAGTGTTCGCGGTACGAGTTCTTCGCCGACGTCGTGGCGCAAACGACCCCCGACATCGCGGTCGTCTGCATCGACGCCGGGGTCGATAAGGCCATCAAGCTGATGGAGACGATCCGGGATGCGACCCCGGATTGCAATCTGCTGGTGGTCAGCGGCTCATCCGACGGACAGGTGATTCTGCGGGCCATGCGGGCCGGGGCCAAGGAGTTTCTGACGCAGCCGCTGCGGGTCGAGGACATGGTCGCGGCCCTGCACCGGATTTGCGCCATGAAGTTTGGCGGCGAGCGGGGGGGGAACCGCAACTGCCAGGTGATTGCCGTCTGCGGCGCAACCGGCGGCGTGGGCTCCACGAGCGTGGCGGTCAACCTGGGGTGCATCCTGGCGGCCGAACAGCGCAACAGCGTGGTGCTCGTCGATCTCGATCTGTCGCTGGGGGATGCGGACGTGTTCCTGGACGCGATCCCCGACTACACGATCGTGGACGTGGCCCAGAACATCGCGCGGCTGGACATCCAGCTATTGAAAAAATCGCTCACCAAGCACAGTTCGGGGTTGTACTTGCTGCCGCGGCCGGTGCAACTGCAGGACATCTCGCTGATCACCCCCGACGACTTCGGCCGCGTGAGCGGGCTGTTCAAGGCCACCTTCACGCACCTGATCCTCGACCTGTCCAAGAGCTACAGCGCCCTGGATTTCGTGGCGCTGAAGCTGGCGCACCATGCGCTGCTGGTGACGCAGCTCGATTTGACCTGCCTGCGGAACGTGGTCCGGCTGATGATGTCCTTCGGCGAGATCGAAGGGCTCAAGGAAAAGCTCAAAATCGTCGTCAATCGGGTGGGGCTCGACGCCGGCCAGATCAGCCTGAAGAAGGCCCAGGAGACGATGGGGCGGGAAATCTTCTGGCAGCTCCCCAACGACTACAAGACTATGGCCGAGGTCCGCAACAACGGCGTCCCGCTCATCGAGCACGCCCCGCGGGCCGGCATTACCCAGGCCTTCGTTTCGCTCTGCGAAGCGCTCCAAAAGGACGACGGCCAAAAGTCCCAGGAGCCCGCCGCCGGCACGGCCGTCAATAAATCGGGGAGCTGGCTCAGCTTCTTCGGTGGCAAGAAGCCGGGCAAGTAGGCTCATTGCGGATTGGTGATTGCGGATTGCGGATTGCGGCGTCAAGATGATTGCGACTGTTGTCAATCCGCAATCCGCAATCTGAAATCCGCAATCGCATGCCCGAGTTCCGCACCGAGCACGACTCCATGGGGGACGTGCCAGTCCCCGCCCAGGCCTACTACGGCGCTCAGACCCAGCGGGCCGTCGAAAATTTTCCCATCTCCACCTGGCCGCTCCCGCCGGCACTGATCCACGCGATGGGACTGGTCAAGCTGGCCTGCGCTACGGCCAACCGCGATCTGGGGAAGCTCGAAGAGACCGGCAAGAACCGCCTCGATGGCGCGCGGGTGGACGCACTTCTGAAAGCCTGCCGCGAGGTGGCCGAAGGAAAGCTCGACGGCGAATTTCCGATCGACGTCTTTCAGACCGGCTCCGGCACCTCCAGCAACATGAACGCCAACGAGGTGATCGCCAACCGGGCCATCGAGCTGGCCGGCGGCAATCGGTTTCAGACCGACAAGCCGGTCCACCCCAACGACCACGTCAACATGGGGCAATCCACCAACGACATCTTCCCCACCAGCATCCACGTCGCCGTCGGCTGCCAGATCCACCGCGAGCTGATCCCCGCCCTCCAGCGGCTGGCCGACATCCTCGTTCAGAAAGCCAAGGAGTGGGACCAGATCATCAAGATCGGCCGCACCCACCTGGCCGATGCCACGCCGATTCGCCTCGGTCAGGAAATCGGCGGCTTCGCCCGCCAGCTCGAGATGTCGGTCGAGAGGGCGCGGCGAGCCATCGATTCGATCCTGGAATTGCCGGCCGGCGGGACCGCCGTCGGCACCGGGATCAACACCCACCCGGAGTTTGGCCGCCGCGTGGCCGAGGTGCTCGCGAAAGAAACCGGCATCGCATTTGTCGAGGCGAAGAACCATTTTGAAGCCAACGCCCAGCGCGACGGGCTGGTCGAATGCCACGGCCAGCTCCGGGCGATTGCCGTCACGCTGTTCAACGTCGCCAACAACATCCGTTGGCTCGGCAGCGGCCCGCGGTGCGGGTTCTACGAGGTAAAACTGCCCGATCGCCAGCCCGGCAGCTCGATCATGCCGGGAAAGGTCAACCCGGTGATGTGCGAGAGCATGATGCAAGTTTGTGCTCGCGTGATCGGCAACGACCAGGTGATCGCCTTCAGCGGCGCCAGCGGCGGGCAGTTCCAGCTCAACATCATGATGCCCGTGATGGGGCAGACGACGCTGGAGAGCATTCACCTGCTGGCCGCGGCCACGCGGGCCTTCGTCGATTTCTGCGCCTTGGAAATGGAAGCCAACCCGACAGCGTGCGAAGCCTCTGTTGAAAAGAGCCTGGCCATGGTCACCAGCCTCAACGCCCACATTGGCTACGACAAGGCCGCGGCACTGGCTAAGAAAGCGTTCGCCACAGGTAAGACGATCCGCGAGCTGTGCCGCGAGGAAGGGATTTTGCCCGAATCGACCCTCCGGGAAGCGCTCGACCCGATGAGCATGACGGAGCCGCGGGAGTAGGTAGGTGGTGAGTAGTGAGTGGTGAGTAGTGAGTGGTGAGTGGTCGGAAGTCTGTGTTGGGTGTTGCTCGGTACTCGGTACTCGGTCCCTGACCTTTGATCCCTGACTCCTCACCACTCACCACTCACCACTTTCCCCGGCCCCTTGCCGCATCCTGGGCGGATTGACTAAGATGCCGTAGTGTCAACTCCATTGCTCTTAACAATCTATTGCATCTTGATCATCGCCGCCTCGCTGGCCGGCGGCTGGCTGCCGTACCTCGTCGCCCTGTCGCACCGGCAGATGCAACTGGCGATGAGCACGGTCGGCGGGTTCATGCTGGGAATTGCCCTGTTGCACTTGATCCCGCATGCGTTTGCGGAGCTGGGGAACCTCGATCAGACCGTCGGCTGGACGCTGGCCGGTCTGCTCGTCATGTTTCTGCTGATCCGCGTGTTTCACGTCCATGCCCACGAACATGGCGACGCCGGACATGGCGAGCATCCTGCCGGGGCAGTACCGGAGCCAGGAGCCAGGAGCCAGGGGCCAGGGGCCAGGGGCCAGGGGCCGAGTGACCACTCACCACTCACCACTCACGACCACGCCTGCGCCCACGACGCGGCCCGCGAGCAGGCCGGCAGCGGCAAGCACACCTTCAGTTGGGTCGGCCTGGCCTTTGGCCTGGCGCTGCACACGATCATTGACGGGTTGGCGCTTGGTGCGGCCGTCGCGGCAGAGGCTCACGATGGCCAAGTCTCGTCCGGTTGGCATCTGTACGGCTTGGGAGTTTTCTTGGCCGTAATGCTGCACAAGCCGCTCGATTCCCTTTCGATCACCTCGCTGATGGCGGCCGGCGGCTGGTCGAAGCGGGCGGCACTGGCGGCCAACGTCGCCTTCGCGCTGATGTGCCCCCTCGGCGCCGTCGGCTTCGTGCTGGGACTCAGCCAGCTCTCGGCACAGCAGCACGTCATCGTCGGCTGCGCTTTGGCCTTTGCCGCCGGCGTCTTTTTGTGCATCTCGCTGGCCGATCTGCTCCCCGAGCTGACCTTCCATGCGCACGACCGCCTCCCCCTTACTGCCGCCCTGTTTCTCGGCGTCGCCCTCGCCTGGGCCATCGGCTATTTCGAGCCGGAGCATGCGCACGAGGCGCACGACCACGGCACTCACAAACATGTCCACGACGATGGGCACAAGCACTAGCGCGAAATATCCCCTACCACAGCGTATACCCCCCATCGATCACCAGCGACGCGCCGGTCATGTAGCGCGAGGCATCGCTGGCCAGGTAGACCGCTAGCGGGCCGAGGTCTTCCGGCTGGCCAAAGTCCCCCAGCGGGATCTGCGACTTGAACGTCTTGATCACCTCGGGGTGCAGCTCGCTCCACCGCTGGTTGGGCTCGGTCATGAACCCGCCCGGCAAAATCGCGTTGGCCGTGATCTTGTGCGGGGCCCAGTCGGCGGCAATGGCCCGTGTGAACTGCACGACCGCCGCCTTGCACGTCTCGTAATGCCGCCCTTCGATCCGCCGGCCGGCGACCAGCGCGTTGATCGAAGCGATGTTGATGATCCGCCCGCCAGTGCCGCGGCCGATCATCGCCCCGCCGATGAGCTTCGTGCAGAGAAAGACGCTCGTCAGGTTGAGATCGACCAGTTCCCGCCACGTCTCCAGTGGCATTTCATGCGTCGGGATGTTCTGCCGCCGGCCGCCGACGTTGTTGATCAGGATGTCGATCGGGCCGTATTTTTCGAGGGCCTCGTTGCAGGCGTCTTCGCACTGGTCCATCTGGCCAACGTCGGCAGTGATCGTATACGCCTGCCGATGGAGAGCCCTGATATCTGCCGCCGTCTTCTCCAGGCTCGGCACATCGCGTCCGACGAGAACGCAATCGGCCCCTGCATCGGCACAAGCCAAGGCCATTTCGCGACCCAGGCCGCGGCTGCCGCCGGTGATGAAGAGCCGTTTGCCAGTGAGACGGAAGCGGTCGAGGAGGGCCATATTGCGGATTGGGGATTGCGGATCGCGGATTGGAAGGTACGTTCGAGAACTGCGCTAGGCTGTCGGCAACATGCTACAGCATTGGTGCTGGGTAATCTAACTCCACATTCCGCAATCCGAAATCCGCAATCCATGGACTGGCCCCTCGAAGCCTCCAAGGCCCCCGCGTTCAACCTCCCCGCCGACGGCGGCGGCAAGGTCAAGCTGGCCGATCTGAAAGGATCGCCCGTCGTGCTCTACTTCTATCCGGCCGATGACACCCCCGGCTGCACGCGCGAGGCGTGCGCCTTTCGCGACCGCGCGGCGGAATTGAAGAAGCTGGGGGCCAAGGTCTTCGGCGTCAGCCCCGACGGCGTGGCCAGCCATGAGAAATTCAAGAAGAAGTTTTCGCTCAACTTCCCCCTGCTGGCCGACGAGGACCATGCCGTCGCCGAGAAGTACGGCGCCTGGCGGGAGAAGAACATGTACGGCAAGAAGCGGATGGGCATCGCCCGCAGCACGTTTCTGATCGATGCCGACGGGAAGATCGCCAAACTGTGGAAGGCCGTCAAGGTGGACGGGCACGACGAGCAGGTGCTCGCGGCACTCCAGGAGTTGGTTGGGAGGAAGTGACCTCCGACCTCTCCCAACAAAAAACGCCGGCCGCGTGTGCGACCGGCGCTTGCTGGTGTGTTCCTGCTCCCCGTGTGTTGGACAATGCCGCGGTCGCGGCAGTGCCGCTTAAGCAGACTTGGCGTCCACCATGACGGCGATGAACTTGGTCCCTTCCTTTTTGCAGGTTGTCTTGACTTTGAAGCCGGGCTTCAAGTCTTCCAGTGTGGCTGCCTTGCCGTCGAGCGTGTACTTCGTGGTGGCCGCCAGCCCAATCTGCTGCTGGGCGTCCGCCGACTTGATCGTCATCTGGTCCTTCTCCACCTTGACGATCGACCCCTCGTGCGTCACCGCATCCTCGGCTGCATTCAGCCAGCCTGACCCCGTCAGCACGAGGGCAACCGCCACCATCAGGGAAAGAACGAGTCTCGTCATGACCTTCTCCTTTTCCGAATTTCCAGTGGTACACAAAACACATCGAAAAGCCCCGTCAGGCCCTGACACTTCCGTGAAACGACCAGCCCTGCGGGGAGCAGGAGGAAGGTTTCCTTCACTGGTCAAAGCCTGACAGGGAACAATTCCTCGACTTGAAACCTCTGCTACGAGTTGGCGCGCACGACCCTCCCCCTGCTGTCGGGAGGGAGACAGAGGCTCTCCCCCCGGCGCAGCGCGAATCGATGCACGGAACGTCCCTGCGGCCGATCGGCCGCCCACGATCACCCGCCGCCGATTGCTGAGCAACCGCGCGGCACGCATTGGGATGGACTGAAATCGATGAGATCAAATGATGCCGCCTCGTGTGGCATCACTCTCCAAGGTTATGGTCGCCGCCCCCGCGGCGTTACGAACTGCATTTCGACTTTAAGCGGGCTTTGCAATTCGTCAACTCCCCTCCGCCGGCAGCGAGCGCTTGACAGACCGCAAGGGTCACTTTGTCGCTGCGTGCAAGTCCGCTGCGCTGCGAAGGTTGCCACCGCGGTGCGCGAATGTCGCGACAAGAGTGCGCGTCAGGGGCGGGTGAAAAAATCTTTTTCACACGCGGTCATTTAGCGCCGCACGCGTGTCAATCATTATCACGTGTTCATGGCTTGATGGATGGACGCAGCACGGAAAGCACGGAAATGCATTTCTGTCCATCAACCGGGCTTGTCGCTGGCGGGAGGGGCCAGGGAGCGCGTCACATTCTTCGTGATCGCCTTTTCGGCCATTTCCTTGAACATCAGTGCGGCAAACGGCAGATCGATTTCCACGACCACTTCGCTGGGCGTGGCCTCGGCCCGGCCGGTGATCGTGAAGGCCATGCTGCGGAACTTGAAATCTGCGCTCGTCTCCCCGTCGGTGAGCTGCAAATCCACTCCCTGAAAATCCTTCACGGTTTTCTCGAGCGCCCCGCGGATCTTGCCGAAGGTCTCCTTGGGTTCGCCTTGATGGGGCACTTTCACGGTCACTTTGGGCATGGCTGACTCCTATTTCACTTCTTCGCCGAGCTCACGCAGCAGGGAAAACGAAAAAATCCCCGTGTCATGGCCGTCGCTGAAGGCGATGGTATAGGCGTAATTGCCGACCGGCTTCATGCCAGTGATCGACAGCGGCGCCAGCTCCGCCTGCGACAGCACGGGGAGCGACATGGGATCCGGGGGCAGAGCATTTCGCTTCTCGCGGCAGGTCGCGCATGGGCAGGCTCCGCGCAATTCGCGAAAGCGGTAGCGGCGCGTGACGCCGTCGCTCCACTGGATCTCCAGTTGGCGATCGTCGGTGCGTTTGAGGCTGGTGGGATACGGGTCCATTCTCAACTACCGCCTACGGGACTCAGATTGCCGCCAGCTCCGCCAGCAGCCGATCCACTTCTTCCCTCGTATTGTAGTGGACCAGCCCCACGCGGAGCATGCCGCTGGGCTCGTGCCCCAGCTCTTCGCTCAGGTTGAGGGCGTAGTAGTTGCCGTGCCAGGCGAAAATGCCGCGGCGGCCGAGGTGCTCGGCCAGTTGGGGCGCGGTCGCGCGGCGGTGGGTAAGGGAAATGGTCGCCACCCGCTGGTGCAGGCGGGCCGGATCGGCAATCCCCCACACGCGGATGTCGGGAATGCGCGACAAGCCGGCGAGCAAGTGTCCGCACAGCTCCCGTTCGTAATGGCCGATTGCGGAATAGGCGGCGGCCAGGGCGCGCCGGCGATCGGCTCCCTCTCCCTCTGGGAGAGGGCTGGGGTGAGGGTTTGGGGTGTTGATCGCGCGCCCCAGATCGGCTAAATACTCCACCGCCGCCAGCGCCCCCGCCATTGCCTCGTGGCTCTGCGTGCCGGTCATCCACTTGCCAGGGGGCGAATCGGGCGCGGGACGGACCTTGTAAGCATCGAGCTGCTCGAGCAACTCGCGCTTCGCCCACAGAATGCCGACGTGCGGCCCGAAAAACTTGTAGGCCGAGCAGGCGAGAAAGTCGGCGCTCAGCTCATTGACGTCGAGCAGCGCGTGCGGGGCCAGGTGGACCGCATCCAGATAGACGAGCGCATCCATCGAATGGGCCCAGTCGGCAATTTGCCGCACGGGGTTGATGCCGCCGGTGGCGTTCGACGCACAGCCGACGGCAACCAGCCTGGTCCGCTCGTTGATCGTGTGCTGGAATTGATCGAGGTTGAGCGTGCAGTCCTCGGGGCGAACATCGACCCACCGCACGGTGGCCCCCGCATCGCGGGCCGCCAGCACCCACGGCGACACGTTGGCGTCGTGATCGAGCCGCGTCACGACGATCTCATCTCGCGGCTTCCAGGTCCGCGCCAGGGCCCGCGACACGGCGAACGTCAGCGACGTCATGTTCTGGCCGAAGACGATCTCGTCCTGGTCGAGCGCGCCTACAAAATCGGCCACACCCTGATGGACTTCGTCAAGGAGCTCATCGCTCTCCAGCGACGTGGCATACAGCCCGCCATGGTTGGCGTTGGTATGGGCCAGGTAGTGGCTCACGGCGTCGATCACCCGCTGCGGCACCTGCGTACCGCCGGGTCCGTCGAAATACACGGCCGGATAATCCCCCACGCGGCGGGACAAGGCTGGGAATTGGGCCCGGCAGGAGTTGACGAGGTCGGAGTGCAGGACGGTCATGGCACTGAGTACCAGCTAGCGCGGCGGGGCCGCAGCGGAGTGGGTGAAAGGCCATTCTCTTCACAGAGACAACGCCATGAAGAAGTTTTTACAGCGACAAGGAGCGCAGATTCTAGGGGTGCTGAGTGGATTTGACCGGATTCGTCTGCGGGGGAGTCTGCGGCTGCTGCAGACGGCTGGCGGCGTGGTCAGTTGGCTGGGGATGATCGAAACGCCGCTGGAGAAGTCTTGGGATGTCACCGAGACGCTGACGAAGCGGTTGTGCCAGCGGACCGAGAAGCTGGCGGACCGAGAAGCTGGCGGAAGCGGCCGGCCGGTGATACTGCTATGTCAAGCTGGGGGACGCCGCGCGGACCCGACGTCCTGTTTCGCGACGGGCACGTGCTCGACCTCGTCTGACCTCCGACCTCCAATCTCTACCGAACCTACTCTCGCACCGGGTCCGCCTTCACCACGAACGACCCGTTGTTGGCCACGTCGAACAGCGGCCGGCAATAGTTCGGCCCGCAGCGGTCGCGGAAGCGGGGGGTCCAGACGAGGTTGAAGGAGACGTTCCACGCTTCCTCGGTAAAGGACGTCGGCGACGACTCGCTGGGCATGATATAGAGGAGGTCCGTCGTGAAAGAGAGGCACGTCGATACCGGCAGACGGATGTTCCCGCCCAAGAGGCCGCGGCTGTCGTCCGTGAATCCGCCCCACAGCCGCCCTTCGCCGCCGCAGGCGAACTGCTTGCGGTAGAAGAAAGCGTAGATGTCCAGGGGCTGGACGATGAACTGGCCGTCGGTGATCGTGATCGTGTCCTCCTCGCCGCCCGGAAGCGGGAATTGCACCTCGCGCGCCGAGATCGTGCTCCGGTCGAGCCCGGCTGCGAACCAGAACCCGAACTCATGGTCGCAGGGCATCCGCCAGCTCAACTCGCCGCGAAGCTGCGCCAGGTTGATGTCGCAGTCCCACTTGTCCCCCAGGTAATCGACCACCACGCCCCCTTGCAGGCCGAGATCGACGCGGCGGAACGCGCCGACGGTGACGAACGACTGCGTCCGGTCGTCGGGCGTGAAAAACGAGCCTTCGAAGTTACTCTGCGTCGCCTGGTACCCCCCCTGGATCGCCAGGCCGCAGATGAACGGCATTCCCGCGTTGATGCCTTCGTGAAAGCCGAAGCTGCCGGAGCCGCGGTTGTTCGGCCCTGTGAAGCCGTGCGCCCCGGCAAACAGCTCGATATTGTCGATGCGAAAACACGGCAGCGGGCAGCATTCGCCGCACGCCGGATCGCCGCCGTAAGTGCGTCCCTGCCAGCGCGGACCGCAGGTGGCGCAGTCGTCGCCGGGATAATGGCCGTGCAGGGGCATCCCCATCGTGCTTCCTTCGTCGATGATGATGCGTTCATTGGCCGCCGGGGCGCCGATCGTCTCCGGCATGATTTCCTCGCGATAGCCTTGTGCCGTGCGCACGCGGCTGCGTGCTGGTCCCATGTGCGCGGCCTGGCGGACGCCCGCTCCGACCGCGCGGGAGAACCCCCGTTCCTCTTCGTCTTCCGCATGCTGCATCACCGGCCGGGCTGCGCTGGGGGAATAGCGGAGCGTCGGCTGCTGCGCCACGAGACCGGCAGGAGCACCGGCCAGCGCGCAGGCCGCCGTAAGACACAGGCAACGGAATTGGCAAAGGGAGCGCATTTTTGTGGTCCTTTCCAGGGGAGTGCCAAGCGCAGGGCGAACCTACGGTGTGGCAGCCGGAATATCGGACCTTGCCCGACTGGAACTTTCGGCAAAGTCAACGCGACCGGAAGAATCGGCAGAGTTTGCCGAGATTGGCTGGATTGACGCTAGCAATGTAGTCCCCTCGCTCCGCGAGGGACAGAACATCCGCTTGCTGTCGCGTCAGCTTTTCCGTAGCGCTACGTTGGCGAGTAATTCGGGCCCTTGCGGAGCAAGGGGCCTACTTTCCCGCCGACAGCCAAAGATCCCGGTGGAGAAACTTCGCCGTCCCTTGCGTCGATTCGAACGTCGCGGTCCGCTCCCGTGGCGTTGTGCCGGCGGATTTGCCCACGATCCGCAGCGGCCCGCCCTGGGCATCCGCCGCAGCCTTGAGGAGCAGCTTGACCGATTTGGATGCGTCACCTTCGCCGGGGGATTTGACCACCTCCGCCGTTACGCCCGCTGGCAGCCCGACCGCGGCAATCTCGATCTCGTCCTTGAAGCCGCCGACGCGATTGATGGTGACCGGAATCTCAACCATCGATTCCGGCGCGACTCGATAGCCGCCGGCGGCAATCGACAGCGCGTAATCAGGACTCGCTTCCGCAATCGTACACGTGTAAACCATCCGCAATCCCCCGCGGCCGTGCAGGTCGCGAATCTGCACCTGGTACGTACCGTCGGCAGGCGCGGTGAAGCTGATTGCCGCATCACGCTCGTTACGGCGGCCGTCGTCGTTTTCAGCGAGGCTCTTGCCGGCGGCATCAACGACCGCCACGACCGGATCGGCTTCGTAGCCGAGACTTTCGGAAGCGACCTTGATCTCCAGCCGCTGACCCTTCTTGGCTTCGATTGCCACGGCATCCACATCGCGCGGCGATTCAAGCTCGCCGGTGAGGATTGCCGGCACAGACGCCGGCTGCGGCATTTCCGGACTGGCCGACGGCGCGACAACCAGCGATGGATGATCGACCAGCCGCAGCGGCAAGAGCCCCTCGGCATCGGGCGGCTGCCAGAACCACGATTCGCGCCACAGATGCGCTGCCGGCTCCAGGCGCACCACGGAGGACGGTAGATTCCAGCCGGCGAGCGTCAAGTCGGCCGCAGTCTCGCGAGTCACGGCCAGCGGCAGCGTGTGATCGACGAACGGCCCGGTCGTTAGCGTCAGGCGATAGAGGTAGTTGTCCCCGCCGGCAAAATTGATCGAGCTGTCGGGCTGCGACGGGAAGGCGAACAATCGCACGTAATACGTTCCGGCGGCCGGTGCGGCAAAGACCAGCCGCGGATCCAGGCCCCGCGTGTCGTGCTGCTGGGCGAGAATCGTTCCCGACTGATCGCACAATTGCAGCACCGCGTCCATCGGCGAGCCGAGGACCTCATTCGCCAGCAAATCGGCGACCAGCGTCTGCCCCGGCTGAAGCGTGACCGCAAACAGATCGACGTCGCCGCGCTTGGCCAGCTTGCCGCTGACGACCGACGAGTTGCTGATTGGCGTTGCTTCGGCCAGCGTCTGATTGGGTTCCTTCTCTTCGATCTCCGGCAAAGTGCCCACGAAGAAGGGGCGCGGGGCCGAAGCCCCTTCGCCGTTGGCGAGGCGAATCCAGTGAATGCCGGCGGGGGCGTCGGCCGCGGCGGTGACCTTGAGCTTCCCCTTGTCGGCAGCGGGCTCAATCGTCAGGCCGGGAAACTCCGTCCAGATTTGCAGTGGCCAGCCGGGCAGATTTCCGGCAACGGCGATCTCCGCGGTTTGGCCGCGCTGAATGCCGGTGGGGGAGAAGGAGGTGACTTCGGGGGGCGCGGCGCTGGCGCCGGTTGTCAGTAGCGCGGCGAGGGCGACGAAGGCGGCCCGTTGTGGGAAATGGCGGAGCATGTTAGTCGTTGAACACAAACTCCGGCGTGTTGAGCAGCGCCCAGAGCAGATCCTCGGTTGCCTGCCGGCGCGTGGCGCCTTCCGCCGAAAAGACCTGCTGGGCGACGGCCAGTTCTTCCGCCGTCGGCAGGCGGCCGTAGCAGAGCAGGTACAGATCTTCGGCGATTTTCTCCGGCGCAAGTTCGCTGGCAGCCAATTTCGCGGCTCTTCCTTCGTCGCTGGTGACCTTGCGGAACAGATCGGGGGCATTCATCAGGTGCAGGCTCTGCGTCACCGAGCCGTCCGCCATCCGTTCGCAGGGGGGATCCTGGTTGGGATCGGGGCGGCCAAACGTGTCGAGGAACGTCGAGCCGATGCGATGGGTCCAGAGCTGCGTCGCTCGCGAACCGGGGGGCATGGCGGCGAAGTCTTCCGGCACCCCCGAGATGTCGGCAAACGCGTCGGCCAGCACCTCCGCGCGCAGCCGCGAGCGGTACCGCCGCGAGTGGTTCCGCGTGTCGGAAACGTTCCGCTCGGTGGGAGTCGTGCTGAGGGAGTAGACATGTGACGTGGCGATCGCGCGCAAGAGTTTCTTCAGATCGAACTTTTGTTCGCGCAGGTGCTCGCCCAGTGCGGCCAAAAGCGGCGGATTCGACGCCGGATTCGTCGCCCGCAGATCATCGACCGGCTCGACGAGGCCGCGCCCCATCAGGTCGGCCCACAGTCGATTGGCGATCACCTGTGCGAAGTAATCGTTCTGTTCGGAAGTCATCCAGGCGGCAAGTGACTCGCGCGGATCCCCCTCCTGCTCGACGGGAGCCGCCGTGCCGAACAGCGGCCGCGGCGGCAATACGGCACCCGTGACCGGATGCTTCACTTCCCCCCGCTTGCCGGTCAGAACGATTTCCTCGCCACCAGAGATTGGCGGCGAGAGACCGGTCCCCTTGTGATCGAGCCGGGCGAAGTAGGCCGCGAAGCTGTAAAAATCGTCTTGCCCCCATTTCTCGAACGGATGATGGTGGCACTTGGCGCATTCCAGCCGCACGCCCAAAAAGAGCTGGCTCACCAGCGGCGTGATCTCATCCGGCGTGCGGCGGTCACGGAACAGAACGGTCGCTCCGTTCTTCCAGGTGCTCCCCTGAGCGGTCACCAGGTCGCGAACGAACTGATCGTACGGCTTGTTTTGGCGGAAGCTGTCGCGGATGAACTGGTCGTAGTTGAAGACCGCCTTGATGCCGACGCGGTACGGATTGGGACGCAACAGGTCGGCCCACTTGTTGGCCCAGAAGTCGGCATACTCCGGACGGGCCAGCAACACATCGACCAGCTTCTCCCGTTTTTCGCTCGACGTATCGGCCAGGAAGGACCGCACTTCATCTGGCGTCGGCAAGCGGCCGATCAGATCGCACGAGGCGCGGCGGATGAACGTGGCGTCGTCGCACGGCGCCGACGGCGTGATCGACAGCGATTGCAGCTTCGCCCACACCAGCTCGTCGATGAAGTTCTTTCGCGGAAGCTGGGCGTAGACTTCGGCGGGGACTTCGCCCGGCATGGGAATCGCCACGTTGCAGGTGGCGATGGCGTCCATGTAACGGGCCATGATCGTCGCCTCGCCCGGAAGCGGGCCGGCGGTGATGGTCCCGTCGCGGCTGACGGCAACGATCGCGCTTTCGTTCGATTGAAACGTCGTTTGCGCCGTAACGTCGCGGCTGGTGCCATCGCTGTAGCTCGCGACAGCGCCGAGCTTCTGCGACTCCTTCGGCTTAAGAGACGCCTCGGCCATCGACAGCCTTACGCCGGTCAGTTTAGGCTCGCTTTCGCGCCGCCGAGGCGCACCTTCGGCGATCCATTTCCGCAGCGTCTCGTAATCGGGGCCAGCGACTGGAAGCCGCACGCCGCCGCCGTGCGGGAGAATGCCGGCGGCTTTTTGCAGGATCAGGCTCTGCTCCGGCGCGCCGGGAAAGACGCGGCGGCCGCGGGCATTTCGGACCAAAGCGGCGTAGTCAAACTCGGGGTCGAAGCAGAGGAGCGAGAGCTGAAAACCGTTCTGGCCCCGCGATTTACCGTGACAAGGGCCCGTGCTGCACCCGCTGGCTACGAGGATCGGCTGGACATCGAGCTCGAAGCTGACGGTCGGTTCTGCCGCGGGTGAATTGGCCGCGGCATATCCCCAAGCGGCCAGCGCCAGCACGACGCGCTTCGATAAAGCAAGTCCGATCCGCATGGCGGGATGGTTCGGTGGGCGAGGGGCGGGGGAAACCAGGGCGGGAGATTCATTCTACCCGCCAGTAGCGGAAGTCGCCAGAGTTCCGGCGGCATCTCGGCAGGCGGG
>DATKDU010000093.1:0-9539 GCA_035512595.1 Pirellulaceae bacterium | reverse complement strand
GAGCCAAATGGCGAAAGCTTTGATTCGCATTGCCAAGCAGGTCAAGTTGTCCCAATACCAAAAACACAAATGGTCACCAAAAAAGAAGAGGAACAAGCCCAAGCCCAAACCCGGTAAACACATTTCCACCGCCCAGATCCTGCAACAACGCAACAACAAACAATGTGCTGCTTAATGCTGTCAATGACAGCTACAAAAGGCTGCCCCTTCGGGTTCGCGTCCAATAAATAACTTTTTGCTATCAATCCCACAATCCATTGCTAGTTGCAGTAATTCATTTTCAGAACGATGAAAAAGAGCCCAATCCCCGATGATCTCCATATACGGTCGACTTGGATTGTCCCGGGAAAAATTTCCAATTATTAGTTCGCCCTCGGTATGCAAATAGCGAAGTAGTCTTCCTAGAAGCGAGCGGAAGATTCGATCACTGAAGTAGTCAAAAATTCCCGATGCCCAGATTACATCATATCTCTCGATTTCATTAAGTGGACGCCAATGCAAGATGTTTGAGTGATGAAACGAGATCCGTTTTGCAAAGATTTGGTTGAGATCTGTCGCATATACAATGGCTTTTTCGTCGATTTCCACACATTCAAAAAGACACTCGGCGTTTGGATTTGCCTTCAGCCATTCAAACATGCAACGTCCGGGGCCACTAGCGAGATTCAACACCCGTAACCTTTCTCGTACTCGGTTGTGCTGGTCCAAGAGGGAGTGGAAGTATGCTTTTCGGTTTCGCACGGCCTTCGTTGCAGGTTGTTGGTGATAGTATACGTCCCAGGCTCGAAGGTGAGACGCATCCGTCATATGTTCAAGGTAGATTCGGTCAATGATTTCGTAGTCACCAGCGTACCCGTGCGGTTTTATGAGGGCAAAGCCTTGCATCGTACGGGGAGAAAGAGCGTCGCCAAAGACTTCTCGTATTGCACGTATGTCCGTGTTTTGAAGCTCACCGTTCGCGAATGCTTGATGTGTTCGTTGCATCCACAAATCAAGCGATGAATAATCGTCAGGAGCGGGCCACCCTTCAGCACCAAGGATTCGATGTAAGCGGTATGTATCGGCATATTTGACCTGTCAGGGAGTAATTCGCCGCATGCATGGTCCCACGGTGTAAAGCGAACGCCTCGATTCTTGATCAAAGGGTGGCGGTCACTAGGCCTGCCAGGTCTCGATTCCTGTGGCCGCGTTGTCGAGTCAATCTTTTCTAGTACTCCTACATTTGGGAAACGATGCCTTCGGTCGTCGCATGTTTTCCCCCTGAACAGGATTTGATTCTCGTGGCAAACTACGAAAAACCCGCTCGTTCAAAGTACTTTAATGGGGCTATCTACAAGCGAGTGGCCGAAGACCCGCTGATCGGGAACGCAGACACTCAACAATTTCCGCGGTCAATTGTTGAGTGTCTGCTTTTTCGTCTTGTCGACCACGTGGCGCAAATTCCGTGCTAAAGTTTGTCGTGTTTGAGGATTATTCCGGCTAGCAAATCTCGTGCCGAACAGTATTGGCTGCGTCCCCGTTTTTCGCCTTTTCTTACCGCCAACCCAGCGTGAAGGCGTTGTCGATGTCTTCGGTCAGGTTCGTGGTCTTTCCGCCGGTCGCGGAGATTCGCAGGATGTCCTCGAAGAACGACGTGCTGCCGCCCTTGTTGGAAATCCAGACCCGCGTGAAGGCCAGATGTCCGCTGTCGGGGGACCAGACCGGTTTTTCGTCGTGCAGCGTGTTGCGATCGGGCGTCGTGAGTTCCACATAGCCGGTGCCGTCCGGAGCAATGGTGGCAATGCCCGCCGCGTTCCCATTGTCGGTCTGCCACTGATAGGCGATCTTGCTGCCGTTCGGCGACCATTCGGGGTCCCGGCCGAAATCCAGGGGCACGGCAGTGCCAGCGAGCAGGTCCTCAACGACCAACACCGGGGGCGGATCGCTCGACGTCAGCTTCTTGCCCAGCATGTACACCAGCCTTGTGGCGTCCGGTGACCAGTCGAACTTTCCGAGATGGTCGTCAAGGCCGTGGGTCGTCACCGCGACCGGCGCTGCGGTGAGAAACGGCTTCCCGTCGGCGTCGAAATCGACGCCGGCAGCAAAGATCGAATCTTCGTCCATCAGGCCGTCCCCGTCGGCGTCGTGTCGCCCAACAAACGACACGAACGAATCGTCCTTGGCCCAACGGACGCGACTATTCACCCCAGCGAACACGTCAGGATTGTTGGTCAGTTGGATTTCCAGACCGTCCGACTCACGCGCGGCGATGATCTCGCCGGTGAATCTACTACAGTTTCCTTCGGCGTCCTGTTCCAGACAGATCATCACAGCATCGAGGAACCACCGCTCGCCGCCGTGCAGGAGGTAACTCGGGTGACGCAGTTCGCTGAGCTGTTTGCCACTGCCGTCGGCCAACATGCTGCCCCCGACTGAGATGCGATTTCCGTCGGCATCGGTGCCGTCTGTGAGGAAGTGGATTCTTCCGGCCGGCGGCGGTTCGGAGCCGCCCCCTCCGCCGCCTCCGGGCGACTTCTTTCCGCCGTTCTGTGCCAACAGAATGCCATCGCCGGCGAACAACAAAACCAATGTCAGCGAACACAGGGCGAGTTTCCACACGCGAGTTTTCAACATCACCATTTTCTTTTCTCCCGTTTCGGAGGATGATCTGCGGTAGAATTAAAGGGTCATCGCTTCCCGGCGCGCAGATCGTCCGCCGCGAGAGATGCCGGGTCGGTGAGGGATTCGTTTGGTCGCGGAACCTCACCGGCCAGTTTTGAGTTGTCAGTTGTCAGTCATCGGTTGCGGAGCCACGGCTGGTGCCAGGCGCTCCGGCTGGGCGGTCTCCGGTTTCGTATCCTCGGCTGTCTGTCGGGCGACTCCGATCAACTCCTCCGCCTCGGCCCGCAGCAATTCCAGTGTGAGCTTGCGGTTCCAGGCGGGCGGGTTGTCGGCGTCTTTCGATTCGCGGTTCGTCTGCGCGTTGGCTGTGGCGAGCCATTCCTCGGCGTCCTCGGCATGCCCTAGCCGGTGATGCGCCATGGCCAGGAAGTAGCCGGCGTAAGCGGGTGATGTGCGTTCGGTGCTTGCGGACTCGATCACTTGGTTGAGGTGCTCGAGAGCTTTTTGGAACAGACCGGCGCGATACAGGATGGCTCCGAGGGATTGCTGATTCAAGGCAAGTGTCGGATCGGCATCCAAAGCTCGCTGGGCCAATTCAACGGCCGGTGCATAATCTTCGATCGCCTGGGGAGCCAAAGCACAGGTCCAGGCGGTGAAATACGCCTCGGAGGCATCCTCTGTTGCGGCGAATTTCTTCAGCGTGGACCGGCAGACGTTTCGATAGGCTGGCTTATCGCCTGTCTTCAGGCAATACAGGGCATGCAGATAATGGGAATAATGCGAGGCATCGTCCGATGAGGTGGCTTTCTCGAAATCAGCTCGCGCCCTCTCATCCATTTCAAGCACAGCGTAAAGCGCGCCGCGCGCCGCGTACAGGTCGCCGGCGCCCGTGAAATTCGTGAAATTCATGTGGTAGAATTCCTGAGAAGGATGGTAAAGCGAAGCTGGGAAACTGCTGGGGCCCTCAAGTTCAATCGCTTTCTCTGCCCACTGGACGGCTCTTGCCAAGTGCCTCCGTGCGGTCTGTGGGGATGTTGCTAGATGCCAGGCCGCGGTGTTGTAATGCTGGGCGCGAACGCCGCGGTCCTTCGTGGCCTCAATTCCTCGTTCGTAGTCGGCGATCGCCTCATCCAAGTCGCCGAATCGAGCCCGCAGATAGCCACGCGTCACATAGGCCTCTGGCGATCCGTCGGTCCGTTCCACCGTCCGATCCGCGAGCTGCAGCAGTGCTTGGCGGAAATCGTCGTCCGTATGCCGAGCGATCAGCGACACCGGAATCCACGTGAGATTGGAGGTGTCGTCGGGATTGCCGTTGACTGCCTCGGTGAGGTCGGCCAAGGCTTTGTCGTGAGCCCCCAGCATGAAGTGCGCCTTCGCCCGCCGTTTGTAGACCCACCAGGAATTATAGGGCGGACCGGGCGTTAGGGAGATGGCTTGATTCGCGGCCTGGAGGGCTTCCTGGTAACGCTCCAGCCCGAGGAGTTGCTCGGCGAGCACCACGTGAGTGTAGAAGTCCTTCGGGGCTAATTCCACCGCGCGCCGGGCGATGGGAAGGGCATTGGTATAGTTCCGTGAATATTTTGAACCGCCGATCGCGCGCGCCACCTCGGCCAAACCGTGGCCGGCCGGTTGTGTGTCGCCGGAGAGTTCAACCGCTTTCTCGTAGTCGGCCAGGACCTTGTCGTATTCCCGCAACGGTTCGTAGAGTTTGGCTCGCCGAATGTACTCCTCGGCGGTACGGGGTTCCGGGGCTTCGCTGATGATCTTCGCGGCCTCTTCTTGACGGCCGGTTTGCTGCAGGAGTTTGATCAGAGCCACGCGGTATGCGTTCGCCAACCTCGGGTGGGCGCTATGGGGCAGCTCAGCCGCCAGTTGCTCGTTCAGCACGATGGCTCTGCGCCAGGCGGTCTCGGCTTCGTCGTAGCGCTCCTGGGACTCGAGCAGTTTTGCCAAATGGGGAAGGGTCTTTTGGCCAAGAAGATCTCGATACCAAGTCGTTCCGGGCCAGCCCTTCACGAGCTTCTCCAGCACGTCCCGAGCCTGGACGTAAGCCTGCTCTGCCTCTTCGAGCCGGTCTGTGTCCTGAAGGAGGAGATAGCCCAAATTCGCCAGCGCTTCGCCGAGCTGAGGGTTGCAGCCTTCGGGTCCGTCGGGAAACTGTGTGGAAGCTTTCTGCAATATGTCGACGGCCTTGCGCAAAAACTCTTCGGCCTGCTGCAGGCGTCCGGCTACCCGGTGAATGTGGCCGATATATTGCAACGCATTCCCCACGCGGACATGATGGATTCCCGCATCGGGATACTCGGCGAGTAGTTTTTCAGAAAAGGCCAGGCTCTCTTGAAACTCCGTCAGAGCTTCCTGCGGCTTGCCCCACCCATTCAGCCGGACGGCAAGCAACCACTGCGAATAGGCAACTCCGTGCCGCTCATGCGAGGGCAAATCGTCCAGGACGTGTCTATAAGTTGCGATGGCTTGTCGATAGGCTTGTTCCGCGTTTTCTGGCTGTCGCCCGAACAGAAGTTCACCCAGGTCGCGGTAACTGATGGCGAGGTAAATGTGGTACTCCGTCTTGCTTGGGTGTTCAGCCACCAATTCTTTGAACAGCGCGATCGCCCGCCGCAGGGCCTGTTCGGCTTGCTCGTCCTTCTGCTCCGGCCCTGTGCGCAGGTTGCGGTAGATGTTGCCGACGCGAAAATAGGCACGCGCCTTGAGAAACTGTGTCTGTGCATCGTCGGCTTTCTGCGCAGCGAGCGTCTCGTAGAAGGGCAAAGTCTTTTCCAGGAATTGCCGATCCTGCTCGGCGAGTTCGATCTTCTCGGAGAACTCGGCCTCGGCCAGCGGCAGATAGACCTGCTCCAGGGCGTCGAGAGCCAACTGCACGTTGCTCTCGGCCCGCATCCGCTGTTCTTCGGCCTGCTTGAAGTTGTCTTCAGCCAGCCGGCGCTGCGCCTCGGCTTCCTGCAGGTTGCCTTCGGCCAGCCGGCGCTGCTCGTCCACTTGTTCGAGCCTGCGGCCGGCGAGCTCCTCCGCCAAGACCGCCCGCTGGGCCTCGTTCGTCGCCCGCACGGCCTGCCACAGGCTCACCCCCAGGCCGCCGATCAGTGCCGCAACCACCAGCGCCGAGGTTACCAAGGCTGTCCGGTTCCGCCGGGCGAACTTGCCGAGGCGGTACAGCCTCGACGGCGGACAGGCGTGGACCGGCTCGTTATTCAAGTAGCGTTCAATATCCGCCGCGAAGGCGCTGGCCGACTCGTAGCGGCGGTTGCGGTCCTTCTCCAGGGCCTTCATCACGATCCAGTCCAGGTCGCCTCGGTAGGACGGCCCTAATTTGCGGGGATCCACATGACGCTGGCTCGAAATGGTCGAGCGCGCGTCCGCATTCATCGTGCTCATACGGTGGCTGGGACGGGGCGGCTCCTCCTCGCGAATGATCCGCCGCATCTCATCGAAGCTGGCTCGTTTCAACGTCTCTTTGTCAAATGGGGTCGTTCCAGTCAGCAGTTCATAGAGCATGACCCCCAGCGAATAGACGTCACTGCGGGTGTCCACATCGTTCAGCGTCATCTCGGCTTGTTCCGGGCTCATGTACAACGGCGTTCCCACCATTTGTCCGTAAGCCGTGTAGATGGTCTTCTCGGTGAGTTTTTGGCCCAAGGCCTTGGAGATTCCAAAGTCGATCACCTTCACGATGGCCCGACCATCCGACAGGCTGGCCATCACATTGGAGGGTTTCAGGTCGCGGTGGATAATCCCTTTCTGATGGGCGTGCTGCACGGCCCGGCAGACATCGTTCAACAGTTCGAGCCGCTCCCGCGTGGAGAGCTTGCGGGCATCGCAAAACTCCGTGATCGGCACCCCCCTGACGAGTTCCATCACGAAATAGGGCCGGCCAGAGTCCGTCGTGCCCGCATCCAGGACCTTGGCCACATGCGGGTGATCCATCAAGGCCAGTGTTTGACGCTCGGCTTCGAATCGGGCGATGATCTCCCGGGTGTCCATGCCCGGCTTGATGATTTTCAGGGCCACTTTGCGGCGGACGGGGTGTTCCTGCTCCGCCACGAACACTAAGCCGAAGCCCCCTTCGCCAATCTCCTCGCGGAGTTTGTAGGGACCAAGCTGGGTCCCCACTTGTTCCTGGATCCCCGACATCTCCCTGGTGGCGACCAACGCGGGGTCTTTGAGAATTGACAGGGGATGATCGTCCGCTTCGAGCAGGGCCAGCACGCGGTTCAACAACTCCTGATCCTCGCCACACGCTTCTCGCAAGTACTGTTCGCGTTCTCCGGACGAACTTTTCTCGCGGGCCGCATAAAAAATGGTTTCTTCACGATCGCTCATCTGCCGATCCCGTTAACTGGCCTTCGCACAGGAGGTGAAAATCATTCCCCTCATCTCATAGCGCGTATTCTGGCAGGGAATTCCCTCAAGGAATTTCGCTAATTCCACAAATTGGCAGAGATTTTCGTCATTCGCGCAGTTGGCACTGCAGCCAGGCGCGAGTGTAAGCCCAGTATCTGTCTGCGGTGGCGGAAGAAATCCCCAGAATCTCGGCCGCATCAGCCACCGTCAGTCCTCCGAAATAACGCAGCTTGACCAACTCCGCTTTGATGGGATCTCGCTCGCCCAACTCGTCCAAAGCCTCATTCAAGGCCAACAACTGGGGTGGGGGAACGGGACTGGCCAATTCAGCAGGATCCTGTTCGGCTTGCTGGTGTGCTCCGCCCCGTTTCAAGGCCTGTTTTCGCCGCGCGTTTTCAATGAGAATTTGACGCATCGCTTCGGCAGCGACAATGAAGAAATGTCGCCGGCTGTTCCAGTGACGTTCGCGACTTGGTTCCACCAGCCGCAGATAGGCCTCGTGTACCAAGGCGGTCGCCTGTAACGTGTGCTCAGGACGTTCCGCAGCCATCTTCGCCGCTGCCAATTTGCGCAGTTCATCATAGACTAAAGGCAGAAGCTGCTCGGCGGCGCTCGGATCGCCCATTTCGATTCGGGAAAGGATTTGCGTGACATCACTCATGGAAACACGATACTCCGCGCAAAGTGAAGAATCAATTTGTTTCTGCTGCGATCAGTAAGCGGCGGGGGCGGGCGGCACCAGCCGTTTGGAGAACCGCCTACGCCGCCACATCGCCGGCTCGCTGCTGCTGAATCAGGCAACTCAGCCGAATGCCGATCTTGTGGGCGGCCTGCTCGATCAGGGAACCGTGAGGGACACAGCATGTTGTTGCGGAACCGTGAGGGAAGGGTCAGGGAGGGAAACGACAACACTTCTTGCTTGGGGGACAAGGGGATAAGTCCAATTAACTGGGAGATCGTAACTGAATCTTGGACTTATCCCTTTTCCGGCCCTGATGTCGAGATGCCGCGCCTTGAAGCTGACCGAGGAATGCACCAGATCGTAGGCATACTCGTCCGCCGCTGTGGCCGACTTGTCGCCAGCACACACAACCGCTCCGATCCTCGGGCGCAGCGTCCTTCGTCTTCCGAAGCGGGCACAGCAGCAACCACCGGCGAGCCACTTCGGTATCGTCCTGTCAGCGAAAACAGCCTCGCGATTATCGAATTCGCATCGACCCGTTCGCGGACGTCTGGAGCGAAGTCCAATACAAGCCCGCAGCGCAAGCAAGTGAACCCTCGCGTCGCGCTCTTCAAGCAAGTCGGCACCCGCGCCTTTGCAACGGCGTTCACTCGCTGGCGCGTCGGGCGTGTATTATCCATGATCGACAGCGCTTTTGGCCCTTTCGAAGCCGGCCGCCAGCACGTCGGCTAGTGGCGAAAAGCGTTGGTGCCCGCAGACGCCAACTGGCGTCACTCAGGCCAAGGACCGTCCGCCGTCAGCGTTGCGCCGGCCTTGCCGCATTTGATGGCGGATCAGCGCCAGCCGGTTGAAGTGCGGAGCTCGTGTACCGATACTAATATCGCTCGCGGCAGGGGTTGCTCCGTGGTTGATTAGAGTATGCTATGCCATTTGCAGCACACATCCGAGAATTCAATGACACCAGAGAACCGCCGGGAGCTTAAATCATGAAAAGTGTTTCGTCTTGTATCGCTATCGCAATCGCGTTCAGTATCGCGCCACATTCCTTCGCGGCGGACCAGACCCAGCCAGTCCGAATGGGCTGCGGACTAATGACCTTCGACACGGTACCGGGCTGGGGCCTCCGGCCTGATGGACAGTCTGCCCTGGGTCCAACCCACGGCGCTGTGGTAATCGACAAGGCGGGCAATATCTATACGAGCGCCAACAAAGGCGTCGTCGTCTTTTCGCCAGACGGCAAGGTAATCCAATCCTACTTGGGCGAGAATTATTCAAACATCCACGACATGGAGATCCGCGAGGAAGGTGACGTCGAGTTCATCTATGGAGCCCGTAACGCGAACGCCGAGGGACTTAAGTTCAATGCCCATAGCGGCGAAATCGTATTGAAGTTGCCGTTCCCCGATGAATCCGGACTGAAGCTGGAAAAGTTCAGCCCCACCGCGATCACCGTCGCTCCCAATGGCGACATCTTCCTGTCGGACGGCTACGCGAGCAACCACATATTCAAGTTCGACAAGTCCGGAAAATATCTGATGCACTTTGGGTCGAAGGGGAACGACCTCCAGCAGTTCAACACCGCCCACGGCATGACGCTGGACACGCGTTATGAGCCTCCCCGCCTATTGATCTGCGACCGCAACCACCAGCCCAAGGGCAGACTGCTGCACTATGACCTCGACGGAAACTTCGTCGAAGAGGTCGTCACCGGTCTGGGAATGCCGACATCCGCCGCCGTCCAGGGAGACTATGTCTCCGTACCGGATTTGCACGGACGGCTCGTGATTCTCGACAAGAGCAACACGATTGTCTCGGTTCTCGGCCACAACTCCGACCCTAGCAAAAGGGTGAATTTCAACGTTCCGCAAGACCAGTGGGTGGAAGGCGTCTTCAGCGG
>DATKDU010000092.1:0-2417 GCA_035512595.1 Pirellulaceae bacterium | reverse complement strand
GTGAGAACGTGCATCCTCGCGGGCTGCCCCTCCGGCGGCACCGTCCTCGACCCGTTCCTCGGCAGCGGCACGACCGCCGTCGTCGCCCAAAAACTCGGCCGCCCCTGGCTCGGCATCGACTGCGCCGAGGAATACTGCGAGATGGCGCGGCGGCGCCTGGCGAGCGGGGAGGCGTAAGGACCGCCAGTTGGGTTGTACCGCATACCGAGTACCGCGTACCGAGTACGAACGATCGCAAAACGCGAACCACGAACCCTGAATCCCGCCCACTCCGCATTCCGCAATCCCCACTCCGCATTAGAATGAAAGGCACCAACTCCACGACGATTGCCGAGGACTTCCGTGAAGCAGACCCTTTCGCTCACCGCCGCCGTGCTGGCGCTGGCCTGGCTGGCCGGCTGCGACCTGACGATCCGCTCGCAGCCTGCTGTGCCGCCGAAGAAGGTCGTCAAAAAGAAGGTTCTCGTTCCCAAGCAGCCCAAGCCCAAGGTCGATACGAGCGAGGAGTTGGCGGTCATCGATCAGGCTTTTCGCGACAGCCACAAGCAGGCGTCGTTTTCCAGCAACCCGGAAGAAGCCGCCGTCCATCGCGTAGGCCAGGAGCTCGAGAAGTTCGTCGAGGTCGGGCCGACGCTGGTGGTGTGGCTCATCGATCGGACCAGCAGCTCCTTCCCGCTGGCGACTGCTGCAGTGAGGGGGGCAAAGGAATTCTACCGGTCCGAAGTGGTCAAGGAGTGGTCGCTGAGCGAGGAGCCGAAGCTGCTTTCGGTCGTGGCCGAGCTGGACGACAAAGTGGAGCTGCTCGTCGATCCTCCCACCGGCGATCCGCAGGTAATGCGCGACGCCTTCGACAAGATCACGCAGTCCGACGCCGGCAAGGAGCTGACCTTCGCGGCCGTCAAGCAGATCCTGGAGCGGTACGACAGCGTGCGGAGAGAGCAGCGGCAGCTTGTGATCGTCCTCGTCAGCGACGAGGCGGGGGACGACACGACGCTGGCCGACGAGGTGGTTGCCCGGCTGAAAAGGAACGCGATTCCGGTTTACGCAATCGGCTATCCCGCGCCCTGGGGGCAGGAAAATCCATTCCAAAAATCGGCGGAGCGGGGCGTGAAGAATGCCGGCGGCGAGGAAGGTGCGGATGCCTGGCCCAAGCACGGACCAGAGTCGCACGCCAGCGAGCGGGTCCATCTGCCGCTGCCGGCGGCCGGGTTCGGCTTCCGCTCGGCGGAAATGGACGACCTGGTGGACTCGGGCTTCGGGCCGCTGGGGATCGAGCGGCTCTGCCGGGCCGGCGGCGGCGCGTTCCTGGCAGTGCGCAGAAGCGGCGGTTCGTTCGCCAGCTTTGGCGGATCGCGACTCTGGCCGACCGGCGCAGAGACCGGCTTTGACGAAGGGGTGGCGTCGCGTTACGCCCCGGACTACGTTTCCGCCGCCGACTACGAGAAGCTGCTGGCGGCCAGCAAGGCGCGGCGGGCGCTCGTCGAGGCAGCCAAGATCGGCCGCGTCGATGTCCTCGATAATCCCAACCTTTCGTTTCCCAAGGCGGCCAATGAGGCGCAGATGAAGCGGCAGCTCGACGAGGCGCAGCAGGTCTCCGCCCGCGTCGCGCCGCAGCTCGACCGGCTGTATGAAGCGCTCCTCCCCGGCGAAGCCGACCGCGAGCAGCTCACCGGCCGCCGCTGGCAGGCCCAGTTCGACTACGCTCTCGGCCGCGTCCTGGCCGCCAAGGCCCGCAACGACGGCTACAACCAGATGATCGCGGCACTCAAGGCGGGCAAGGGTCCGAAGGATGTTGCCACCTATACGCTGGAGCCGGCCGACAGCTACGAGACGTCGAGCGCACTACGGAAGATGGCGGAGAAGTCGCGGATGTATCTGGAACGGGTGGTGAAGGAGCACCCGGGAACGCCGTGGGCCAAGTTTGCCGAGGAGGATCTCAAGGCGCCGATGGGGTGGAAGTGGCAGGGAACGTAGGACAGGTTTCCAACTTGTCCAGGACAGGTTGGAAACCTGTCCTACGTGGCGGGTCCGATCCGGTCCCCGACGTGCATGGTGCCGCTGCGGACCACGTGCGTTCGCAGGCCGCCGCGGTGGATGAGCGAACGTTTGATTCCAGGGAAGGTCAGCTTTTCCAGATGCCCGCACGGTTCGCACAACTCGACTCCCCGCAGGATCACTTCGCCCACCGCGAACTCCCGGCCGACGAGATGATTCAGCGGCACTCCCTCGGTGAGCAGGTTGCGGCGCGTCGTCAGGTGGTCGAAGGAAAGCTGGTACTCGCGGCAGGCGGCTTCGATCGCCTCCCGCTCGATGAGCGTCACCTCCTGGTCGGGCTTGACGATGCCGCTGCCGTCCTTGCCCAGCGCGTAGTGGTCGCCGATCAGCCCGCTGCCGGCGACGGCGGCGACGCTGTCGCG
>DATKDU010000091.1:0-10306 GCA_035512595.1 Pirellulaceae bacterium | reverse complement strand
GCAGCTTACCAAACAATTCCCAGATTCTCCTATTGACCTTTTTCCTCCGTCGCCAACCAACGCAAAAGCTGGGATGCACCCGGGTAAAGGTCCGCCGACCGTTAGGGGTAGACAACGCATAAATACTTATGTATATATATGAACAAAATGTTCATATCGCGCATCTAACCAATAGGCCCCCGGTGCGCGGGGCTGCTGGCGGGCGAGGGCCGGCCGGATGATGTTTGACAATTTGGTGAGGGGTGAGTGGTGAGTGGTCGCGAAGGGCCATCCGGCGCGGACGCTAATGTGCGCTTATTAAAGGAAAATCGGTCTGTTTTTATAAGCCGTTTGTGGGTAAGGAGTTAGAGCTGTCTGTGCTCTGTGGAATGACGCGGGAGCGCTTATTAAAGAAAAAACCGATGGTTTCTATAAGCGGTTGATGCGTAAGGAGTTAGTGGCAGTTTTCGGGCGTAAAAAAAGCGCCGAATCGCTTATCAGAGGCAAGAGCCAGGAGGCAGGGGACAGGAGCCAGGAGGCAGGGGACAGGAGCCAGGGGCCAGGGGACAGGAGCCAGGGGCCAGGGGACAGGAGCCCTGAACCCATCAGGGGGCTGACGCCCCCCGCTCGCCCCCGCTCGCCCCCGCACGCCCCCGCTCGCCCAGCCCCTCAAGGAAACAGCGTCCCCTGCGGCGAATCGGCCGGCGGTGTCATTCGCAGGTGGTCAAGCGCCTTGGCCGTGACGATTCGGCCGCGGGGGGTGCGAACCAGTAATTCGCTGCGGAGGAGGAACGGCTCGACTTCGTCGCCGAGCGTATCGGGGGACAGGTTCATGGTGTGGGCGACCGCTTCCAGGCCGACCGGACCGCCGACAAACACGCGGATGATGGTTTCCAGGTAGCTGCGGTCCTGCTTGTCGAGCCCCAGGTCGTCGATGCCGGCCATCGCCAGTGCCGACTGGGTCACCTCCAGGTTGGCCAGGCCGCCCGCCTTGCTGTCGGCATAGTCGCGGACCCAGCGGAGGCGGTTGTTGGCGATCCGCGGCGTGGCCCGGCTGCGGCGGGCGATTTCCAGGGCCGCTTCGTCGGCCAGGTTCACGCTGAGCTTCCGCGCGCTGCGGCGGACGATCTCGGTCAATTCCTCGACCGTGTAAAAACCCAGATGCTCCCGCGTTTGAAACCGGTCGCGAAGCGGGGCGGAGAGCATGCCGGCCCGCGTGGTCGCCCCGATCAGCGTGAACTGCTTGAGCTTGAGGTTGATCGTGCGGGCATTGACCCCCTCGCCCAGCACGATGTCGAGTCGAAAATCCTCCATTGCCGAGTAGAGGTACTCTTCGACCGCTTTGGGGATGCGATGGATCTCGTCGATGAACAGGACGGAGTGCTCTTCCAGGTTGGTCAGATAAGGGATCAGGTCCTTGGGCGCTTTGAGTGCCGGGCCGCTGGAGGTGACCAGCGGCACATTGAGCTCGCGGGGAATGCAGTTGGCGAAGGTGGTCTTGCCCAGTCCCGGCGGGCCGTCGAACAGGATGTGCCCCAGCGGTTCCCCCCGTTTGCGGGCCGCATCGACAACGATGTCGAGCCGTTCGATGACCTCCCGCTGGCCCACCATGTCGCGCATCCGCTGCGGTCGCAGCTCGCGATCGTCGTCGTCGCCGCGGGGCTGGCTGGTCAGGATCGGTTCGCGGGCCATGCGTGGGGCCGCGGGCGGCGGCAACGAGGAGGGGCCAACTCTGAACGGTTGTTGACCGACAGGCAATCTAACAGACCCCCCTTTTGCCGGACAAGTCCAAGGGGGGGCGAGGCAATTGTTTCCGGAATTTGCTGTACTTGCGTCTGTAGAGACGTTAAAATCCGCCCGGGTTCGCGGCCCACAGTCGAGGGGGAGGGCGCATCATGCGCAGTGGCAATACCGGCTCGGTCGATCAGGCGCCACCCGACCAGCGCTCCGGCCATTGTCCACAGGTCAATGAGCTGTCCGCCTTCAGTCGCGGCGCGCTGCCGCTGGCAGCGCTGCACTCCATTGCCGAGCACGTCTCGGTATGCGTCGCCTGCGATTCCAAAGTCTCCACGCTGGTCAGCGAACTGGAGCACCGGCTTACCCAGGTCAATCAGGCGGCTGACGCTCAGCCGGTCGCATCCCCGCCCGACGGCGGCCATTTGGACCTGGCCGAGGCGCACATCGAGGCTTCGGCCGCTGCGCCCGTCGTTGAGGAGGAGGGGCCGACTGCGCCATTGCGCCTCGGTCAATACCGCCTGATGCGACAGATCGGCCGCGGCGGCATGGGAGTGGTGTATCAAGCCCGGCACGAAAAGCTGCTGCGGGATGTGGCCATCAAGTTCGTGCCGATCGAGACGATCAAGGACCTGTTGGACGTCACGCGGCTCCAGCGCGAGATGGCTGCCGCGGGTACGATGCGGCACCCGAACGTCGTGTATGCGACGGATGCCGGCGAATCGGAGGGGGTCCATTACCTGGTGATGGAGTACGTGGAGGGGATCGATCTTTCCAAGCTGGTGTGGCGCGTCGGGCCGTTGCCGGTCGCCGATGCCTGCGAGATCATCCGCCAGGCGGCGGAGGGGCTGGCGCATGTCGAGCAGCAGCAGCTCGTTCACCGCGACCTCAAGCCGTCGAACCTGATGCTGGCCGCGGACGGGACGGTGAAGATTCTCGACCTGGGGTTGGCGCGGGCTTCGATCGGCCAAACCCCCGACCACGAGCTGACGCGTAACGGCTACCTGCTGGGAACGATCGACTACGTGGCGCCGGAACAGGCCCGCGATGCGCATGCGGCGGACATTCGCTCGGACATCTACAGCCTGGGGTGTACGTTTTACAGACTCCTGGCCGGAGAGCCTCCCTTCGGTGGCCAGCGGCATAGCTCGGTGGCCAGCAAGATCCTGGCTCACGAGCGAATCGCTCCTCCGCAATTTTCGCAATTTCGCCAGGACGTGCCACCAGCGGTGGAAGCCGTCGTGCGGAAGATGCTGGCCAAGGATCCCGCCGAGCGATTCCAGTCACCCGTGGAGTTGCGGCAGGCACTGGCCCCGCTGGCGGCAGGCGCTGACTTTCCGTCACTGCTGAAGCGGGCCAAGGTTGCGCCAGCCCGAATCCGCGCGGCGCAGGCGCCGATCACCACTCCCCATCGCCATGATCGGACGCCCCAAGCAGGCGTCGAACTTCCGCAGCCGGCGGCGCGCACGCCGCGCTGGCAAGTGTGGCTGGCCTTGGCCGCCGGTGCGATTGTGCTCGGCGGCATCGCCTTGGGTTTACCACGTCTGGGAGGACCGAAAGATACAGGAACGCCCACCTGCTCGGATATCTCGAGGGCAAACGAAGTTCCGTACAACGGCGTGCGGGTCGGGGTCAGCAGCGTCTCGCACCCGGCGGCCGAAATGATCGCCCTCGAATCGGACTACATTCAACTCGTGCAGCTCGGATACCTGCGCCCAGGTCGCCAGAAATTCGCCGTAACGATCGACCAATCGAAGAGCAACTGGATCGGGCAGTTCGGGATCTTTCTCGGGTATCGCGACGAATTCGACACCACGATCGCCAAGCGCGGGACGCAAGACGAGACGGAGACTCTCCGTTTTCCGGTCGGTACGTTTCAGATCCTGCTGTTTGACCATGATCCCCGCGGCGACGGGAAGGATCCCCGCGGCCCGAAGTTCCAGGTCTGGCGGGAAAGGGTGTTTATCCACCCGATGCTCGATGATTCCCCCACGCTTTACCGGCTCGACCCGCCGAAAGAAATCACCTACTGTCCCATTCCTCAGCCGGGCCAGGTGCTGCGGCTCGAGATCGAATTCAACGACGCGGCCATAACCAGCTTCCGCATCAACGGGACGGAAATGGACGATCTGACCAGCCAGGAAATGAACGCCCGGTTTACGCCCAAGGACTTTGCGGGACCGTTCGGCCTGTACAACGCAGGCAACTACAGTGCCCGCTTCACCAAGATTGACTTCTCTGCTTTATCCAAGGAGCCCGCACCGTGACTGACGTGAATATCATTGACAGCCCTCGTGAAGGCGACGATGTGGAATGTTGTAACGTGGGGGGCGCGGCGGGGGATCCTGTTCTGGATGTGGCCCTAGGGCATTCGACGACGCTGCTGGAAGTTGTGGCCGTGCAGGCCCGTGTCAACGGAGCAGCCTGGACCGACGGAATTATCGTGTTTTCCGAGCAGCTCGATCCGGGGGGCTTCTCGACTGCCTGGGAAGTCGGCTCGATCCTGAAAGTTGACCTGGCGGGCAACAATCGGCTGGAAGTGAGAGTGAAGCTGAGCGACGGCACCTGGCTGACTACCGCGACGCCGGTCAATTTCACCGCCTTCTGCACCATGCACGCGGTCTTGCACGCTGCCAGGCTATCGCGCGTCCGCCCGGCAGCGACGCTCTTTGTCCGAATTACCGATACCTATCCGCCGACAGCAAGTTGGGCGCTCCTTACCAGCCAGCTCGCCGAATCGCAAGCGGTCCGCCTGAAGCGCAAGCGAAGGCCCGGCCCTCTGTCCGTGTGGGTTTCCAAGGGGGGCAAGCCGATCTGGACCCTGCGAATGCTCACCTCGAAAGTGGCGGAGCTGATTATGCGACTGCCGGTGCGGCGCCGGGGAGCGCGAGCGGCGACCCTGGTACAACGCTGGGTCAGCGGCAAATTCTCCTCCCAAAAGGGGGGCGATTTTCTGCCCACCGGCGGCACGCTCCCCATCCCCTTGATCCTGAAGGTGCGCCGAACCAGGCGCGGCTAGAGCCGCAAGCCGTCACAGTCACTGCATGCCCCGCTTTTTGGTTGCGACGACCCGCGCCCACCCCTTACAATCGGGCCTGCGCCGCGGCCGGCGGCTGATCGTCCAGCCCGCCGCGGCATTCCTGCGTCCTCCGGAGAGCTTCTCATGGGGACCACGCTCCTTCGCCTGCGCCGCGCCGTCACGTTGATCGAAGTCCTCGTCGCCCTGGCGATCGTCGGAGTTCTGATCGGCCTGACGATTCCGGCTGCCGCTACGCTCCGCGCGCGCTCCTGCGATTCGGTGATCGCCAGGGAGATTGCCGCCCTCAGCCACGCCCTGGAAATGTACAAGCTCGATAAGGGGGACTACCCGCCGAGCATGGGGGAAGATTACTCCCCCGCCAACCGCTACCTGACGATCTGCGAGCAGCACCTGCGGACGTGCTATCCCAAAATGTCCCGCGAGGCCAAGAACTATTTCTACGACTACATCGCCCCCGAGCTCGATCAGGACGAGGCCATCGTCTTCTGGCTGAGCCTGACCACGCTCGACGAGCGCGATCCGTTTCCCGTCGCCGTTCTGAACGGCAATCCGGTCCCCAAGCCGTGGGGGAGCACCACCGCGCGGCCGCGCGTCTATTTCGACTTCGACGCCGACCGCTTGTGGGACACGCCGGACGACCCGGACGCGTTTCCCGCCTACCGCCCGCCGTATTGCCAAGGAACGTCGTTCGTCCACATCGACGCCCGCTACTATCGCTTGCACCTCACGCCGACGACTGCCGCCATCAGCGCCGTGCAGCCGTATTTCGATGCCGAGGGAAAACCGATCCACCCCACGACGTACCAGATCATCACCGCCGGACAGGACGGGGAATACGGCCCGCTTTACGACGCCGTCGGTGATCCCTCGCTCCTGAAGCACTTCCCCAACGGAGTAAACTTCGGCGATTCTGACGGCGACAACGTCACCAGTTTTTCCCAGGGAAAGCGGCTCTCCGCCTGGCTCCCCTGATGGGGGCGCGAACCGCGCGGCGCCTTCACTGTCCTGCCCTACGGCCGGCATTTTGGCCCGCCTTGCATTGGCACCCCCCTGTGCCATAATCGGCGATGCTGCCGAGTGCGGTGGCAGATTAGCCAGAGTGGCGGAATGGCAGACGCGCTGGATTCAAAATCCAGTACCCGTTAAGGGTGTGTGGGTTCAAGTCCCTCCTCTGGTACTCCTCTTGGTCGCTGACATCGGACTCCTGTCCCCCGTCCCGTCTCATCCTATGCCCACCGTCGCCATCCTCGGCGCTAGTGCCGACCGCAGCAAGTTCGGCAACAAGTCGATTCGCGCCCATCAGCAGCAGGGGTTCACGGTCTTTCCCGTGAATCCCAAGGGGGGCGAAATCGAGGGGCTGACGGTTTACAAGTCGCTGGCCGAAGTGCCGGCGGGGAATCTCGACCGGATCAGCGTCTATTTGCCGCCGCAGATTCTGCTGCAGGTGCTGCCGGAGATTGCTGCCCGCGGCGCGGACGAAGTGTGGCTCAATCCGGGAAGCGACAGCGACCAGGCCGTTGACGCCGCGCGGAATCTCGGGCTGAATGTGATCCAGGCGTGCAGCATCGTCGATCTGGGGGTCAGCCCCGCGCAGTTCACCTAGGAGCCATCATGTCCCAAGTCACCATCAAAGCCCGCGACAACGGCCCGTTCCTCGTCGAAGGGCCGATCACGATCGTCGATGCCCAGGGCAATCAATTCCAGATTCCCGAGGGGAAGCCGGCGATCGCCCTCTGCCGCTGCGGCCAATCGCAGCACAAACCGTTTTGCGACGGGACGCACAAGACGTGCAACTTCATGGCGGCGGAAAGAGCGCCGGCGGCAGATGCGCCTTCCTCGTAGAACGGAATTCATTCCGTTCCTCCGTTATTGAACGGATTGAAATCCGTTCTACGCTTGAAACACCAGTCCGCTTTTGGCCAGCCGCTCTTCGGCCGTAGCCATCAATCGATCTTCGCCCTGCTCATCCGCCGCTTCGTACGTGACGCTGAAGCGGAGGAACGGCCCCGCGTCATCCCACGGCACCGTGACGATCGACTGCTGCGTGATCAAAAACTGGCTGGCAGCCTCGGCATTCTCGAACTTGGTGCCGTCTTTCAGGCCGGTTGGAGCCTTCGTGTAGAGGAAGTACGTCCCGCCGGGCATCTGGCACTGAAAGCCGCAGCGGGAAAGCGCCGCCACCAGCTTCTCCAGCCGCCGCTGGTACTTCGTCCGCGTGCGGACGGGGATCGAATCGTCGCCCAAGGCGAATGCCGCCGCGTTCTGGATCGCGCCGAACTGGCCGCTGTCGCTGTTGTCCTTGACGTCGGCAAACGCGCGGACGATCTGCTCGTGGCCGCAGACCCAGCCGATCCGCCAGCCGATCATGTCGAACCCCTTGCTCAGCGAATGGACCTCGACGCCGACGTCCATCGCGCCGGGGACTTCCAGAAAGCTACTCGGCTTCTGATCGTACGAGAGCATGCCGTGGGCCGCGTCCTGGACGACGACGAAGTTGCGTTCCTTGGCCAGCTTCACCACCTGTTCGTAGAACGATCGCGGGGCCGTCTTGCCGGTGGGGCTGTTGGGGTAGTTGATCACCAGCAGTTTCACTTTTTCCCAAATGCCGTCGGGGATGCTGGCGAAGTCGGGCAGGAAGTCGTTCTCGGCCAGGAGCGGCAGCTTGCAGACGCTGCCGCCGTAATACTGCGTGTGGGTGCCGGCGACCGGATAGCCGGGGACGGTCATCAGGGTCACGTCGCCGGGGTTGATGAAGCAGCCGGGCAGCATGGCCAGGGCGGGCTTGGAGCCGATGCAGTGGTTGACCTGCGCCTGTGGGTCGAGCTTCACGCCGAAGTTCCGCTGCATGAAGGCGGCGGCCGCCTCCTTGAAGCGGGCGTTGCCGTTGTCCATGTAGCCGCGGTTTTCGGGCTCGTTGATCTCCTCAGCCATTTGGCGGCGGACGGACTCGGGGGCCATGGCGTCGTTTTCGCCGATGCCAAAATCGACAAGCGAGCGACTGGGAAAATCGGCCAGGGCCTTGCGCTTGGCCCGCTTGATTTTCTCGAACTTGTAGATGGCGGTCCCTTTGCCGTAACTAGCGCCGCCGATGCGTTCGGCGAAGAGCGATTGAAAGTAGGGGTCGGACATGGGTAGGCGAGCGGGGGGCGTCAGCCCCCTGATGGTCAGGAGCTAGGAGTCAGGGGTCAGGAGCCAGATTAGCGGCGGCGGGAAAAAGGGACAACGGGCAGAGAGAGCGGTTCGGTGGCTGAATTCGGCGGAATTCAAGCGTAGGGTGAAACGATGGCTCGACAAAAAGAGGTCGAGCCGCTTCGGGATTGACCTTGAAAACGTGGTAAACCGGTGGTGGTTTTGAACGCCACCTGGTTTCCACAAAAGGAGCAATCCCATGAAGTTCGTCGGCATCGACCTCCACAAGCAGACTATCAGCGTGTGTGTCGTGGTGAAAGTGCGGGGCAAAAAGTCGTCTTGCCTCGGCACGCGCCGGCCCACCGCTCGCCAGGTAAGCCGCCGCTCGCCGTGCCCCCCGGTTGAGGGAGTTGTTTGACAGAACCCCCCTTTTTTTGTCAAGAAAACCACTAGTGTTCATAAGTATAAAAACGACCGAAGCTCCCCATCTTGCCCCTGCTCCCTGGACGAACGGCCCGCGCCGTGCCACAACAGCCCCATGAAACATGCGCCCCAAGAGCCGCACGCGTCCGAGCCGACTCGCCCGTCGCTGGCGGCGGCGCGGCTGTTGGTGCTGGCGGCCGCCGTCCTGTGGAGCACCAGCGGCTTCTTCGCCAAGAGCCCGGCCATTGCCGACTGGCCGGGGCCGGTCAAAGCCTTCTGGCGGGCGGCATTCGCCTGCGTGGTTCTCTTCCCCCTCGTCCGCAAGCCCCAGTGGTCGTGGCGGCTGGTGCCGGCGGCGGCGACGTTCGTTCTGATGAACTACACGTATCTCTCGGCGATGACCGCCGGCTCGGCGGCCAATGCGATCTGGCTGCAGTGTACGGCCCCGGCCTGGGTGCTGATCGTCGGCGTCTTCGTCTTTCGCGAGCGGGCGGTCGGCCGCGACTGGCTGCTGCTGCTGTTCGTGCTGGCCGGCATCAGCCTGATCCTGTGGTACGAGTCGCAGGCGGAGTCGTTGACGGCATTCTTCTACGGGCTGGCGTCGGGGGTCTTCTATGCCGGCGTGGTTCTGTCGCTGAGGCAACTGCGGGACCTGGAGTCGGCCTGGATCGTGGCTCTCAATCACCTCGTCACGGCCGTCGTCCTCGCGCCGTTTTTGTTCGACTGGTCCGGTGGCGCTCCTGTGCTCGGAGAATACTGGCCCAGCGGCACGACTTGGCTGTATCTCGCCGGCTTCGGCATCTTGCAGATGGGATTGCCGTACGTCCTGTTTGCCCGCAGCTTGAAGACGATTCCGGGGCACGAAGCGAGCGGCATTGGGCTGATCGAGCCGCTCTTGGTGCCGCTGTGGGTGTGGCTCTCCTGGCAGGAAGTGCCGGCGTGGTGGACCCTGGCCGGCGGCGGGCTGATCTTTGCGGGGCTGGTGCTGCGGTATGTGGGACGGGCGGGGAAGGACGAAGCGATTCCCCCGCCGGCGTGAACCTGCAGTGAGTGTCATTTTCTTGGCAGCGTGGGCGAGGGAGACTTAAGCCCATCGAGCACGATCTGCGCCCGCTCGACGGCCAACTCAGCTTGCTGTTTCTTCAGCAGGACTCGATCCACCTCCGACTGCTGCACCGTCCCCTGTTTGGACAGCTCGGCGATCCGCGAATACTCCTTGCTCAGCCCCTGAAGCTCGAGCTGCGCTTCGCGGAGGTCGATTTCGGCCAGGCGGATGCGGGTCGCCTTGTCGCGGGACGTTTCCGACACGGCGGGACTGGCGGAAGCTGGCCCGGGGCTGAGGTCAGCGTCGGCAACGGAGAGGCGGCCCACCATCGCTTTTCCGTCGCGGAGGATATGGAAGGTGATTCCGCCGGCCTGGCTGGCGTCGTCCCGGGCCAGGACGTAGGCCACGTTGTCGAGCGAAGCCGTCTCCCAGCGGCCGAGGCCGACGAGGATGTCCCCCTGGCGGATTCCGCGCTCATCGGCCGGGCTGTCGGGCCGCACGTCGTTCACCATCAGCCCGCCGCGGAAGGCCGACTTCAGCCCGTCAAAAGCGTCTTCGTCGATGGGCTCCAGCGTCAGGCCCAGCGTCTCCCAGATGCGCTCCGGTAGGTTCTTGGGGGGCACGACCGCTTCCTCGACGGCGCTCAGCGGCGAGCGGGGGACGGCATTCTCCTTTGCCGCCACCGCGTCCAGCAGGATTTTGATGCGTTTGAGCCGCAGCTCGGCCTGGCGAACCTCCGCTTCCTTGCGGCGAAAGTCATGCGCGGACAACGTGCCGGGGCTGGTCTTTTGGATTTTCTGATACTCGGCGAGCTCGACTTTCGCCAGATTCAATTCGTTCTCGGCTTCTTGCAAGTCGATTTCCAGGAGCTGTCGCTGCGTGGCTGGATCGTAACTGGCATGGCCGCCGACGCGATCGGCGCTCGCGGGTTCAGACTCGCCCCGCTGGGACGGTGC
>DATKDU010000090.1:0-16130 GCA_035512595.1 Pirellulaceae bacterium | reverse complement strand
CCGGGTCCGCTGGCAACGACGCGGCTCGACCAGGAACTGTTGTCGCTGGGGCTGGCCACGCCGCAGCAACTGGGCGCAGCACCGCCGGATGACGAAGAAGAGAAGAGCGATGTACGGGAGATGTTTCAGGAACGGGTCTTTGTCCTGACGCTGGGGGAGAAGCTGCGGCTCCTGTTTGACGCCAGCTTTCCGGGGGTCCACTCGCTCACGACGACCGCCGTGTGGGCGGCGGGGGAACTGCTGGAGTTCGGCGGGCAGTTCAACAAGTACATCACCGCGCGGGGTCTGCAAAAGCAGGAAGGGGTGATCTTTCGGCATTTGCTGCGGCTGATCCTGCTCGTGAAGGAATTTCTGCCGCTGGTGCCGCCGGACTGCGGCGAGGAGGAATGGCGGGGGGAGTTGTCGGACATCAGCGATACGCTGGTCGATTGCTGTCGCCGGGTCGATGCGACGAGCACGGACAAGGTGCTGGAGGTGGCGGAGGAGCTCGACGTGTGACCATGGCCGGCAGTCACGCAAAATGGTTGGCGAAATGGGCGACGGTGGTCACGCTCATTCTCGTTTTTGCCGCTGCCTGCGGGCGACTCTACTTGTTGGACGGCTGGCTGCGAACCGTCCGCATCGATGGCCCGTCGATGGCCCCGGCCCTCTGCGGCACTCACCTCGCGGTGACGTGCAGCGATTGCCGCATTCACTTTCGCGTGGACGCCGAGCAGTTGCCGAAAAGCGGCCAGCTCGTCTGCCCCAACTGCGGCTTTCGCGAGATCGACGCAGCCAAACAGCCGGTGCAGACTGGCGACACGGTGCTCGTGGATCGCTGGCCGCTTTTGACCCGAATGCCTCAGCGGTGGGAGGTCGTGGCCTACGACGATCCACATGCCAGCGGAGCAGCCGTGAAACGGGTCGCCGGCTTGCCCGGTGAAAAGATCGCCATCCGCGAGGGGGACTTGTATGCCGACGGCCAGATCGTCCGCAAGTCGCTGGCCGAATTTTGGCAGACGGCCGTGCTGGTGCATGACGACGGCTATCGTCCGCAGAGCACGGCCGATGCCCAAACGAGAGGTTTTCAGCGCTGGCGACCGAGCGCGGCCGCCAGCCGCTGGCAGTCCGCAAGCGGCGAGTATCGCTTCCCGCCAGCGGACCCGGAGGCTGCCGGCGAGCCTGACTGGCTGGAGTATGTCCACTGGCGGTGCGACGCCAGCCTCATTCCGCGTGACGAGCCGGCGGCCGTTCTCGACAACGATCCGCACAATCAGGCGCTGCCCCGGCGGCTGAACGAAGTCCACGATCTGGTGTTGTCGTGCGAACTCGAGCTAGCTGCCGGAGGGCAGTTGACGGTCGCAGCGCAGGCCCGCGGAGCGTGGCTCCAGGTGCGGCTCGAGGGCAGCCGGGGAACGATCTCCGCCAGCCAGGACGACAATCTGCTGGCAACGTCCACGTCACCGCGCCTTTTGACCGGCCGTCCGCTGAAGTTCGCCTTCGGCCACCTCGACGCGCAGCTTATCCTGGCGATCGACGGCGATGCTGTGCTCATGCAACCGCTGGACGATTTATCGCCAACCGCTGACCTTGCAACCCATGCCGGCCCGCGCCTCAAGATCGCGGCCGCTGGCAGGGCTATGGTCCGCCACCTGCGCGTGTGGCGCGATGCTTACTTGCTGGAACCCAACGGCACCGATCGCCCCTGGACCGCGCGGCAGCCATTGGCGGAAGGCGAAATCTTCGTGCTCGGGGACAATCCGCCGGTGTCGATTGACAGCCGGCATTGGCAACCTTCTGGAATCTCGCGCGGCCGGATCCGCGGCATGGTGATCGTACCGCAGCGGTCAGCGCCGTGATTCGCGGCCGGCCGCAGCTATCCGAAAAAAAGGCCCTCGATCCCGTCGAGGGCCTTTGTCAGACACGCGTCATGCCCCTCGCCGATCAGCGCTTGACGACCTTCTTGGGCAACAGCGAATCGAGCGCTTTCCGCCGCTCGTCCTCTTTCCCCTTGGAGAGCAGGTCGGCCTTGTCCTTGAGGAACACCTTGAGGGCGTCCTGGAACTGTTGGTCGCTGATCAACTTCTTGCTGTGATAGAGCTTGATCTCGGCCAGCACAGCCAGCGGATGGTCGGTGGGGGAGGCGGCCAGCGAAGTGACGCGATTGGCCGCGTGCTGTGGGGCCAGCGATTCGAGAAACGGACTGACCTTGAGCGTTTGCGGCACGCCGCTGGCACTGGTATACGCCTCCAGCTTGGCAATCAGCTTGTCGATTTCCTCATCGACCGGATCGCCGTCCCTGTCCTTCTCGCGCGCGGCGGCGACTTTGACGTTAGTGAGCACGACCGACGTGTGAACGGGGAGGTCTTGCGGGGGATCGACGAGCAGCACGCTGATCTTGGTGGAATTGCTGACGATCTTGGTCTTGCCGGGGCGCTGCACTTTGACGTCGAACACGATCAAGACGTTGAGCCCTTGCTCCTTGGCTTTCTTCTCCAGCGCTTCTTTGCTGGCGGCATTGCCGAGGAACGTGATCCCGGGACGAATCGACCCCGGATCGTCCTTGCCCCGTCCAGCCCCACCGACTGCCGGCGCGTCGTCAAACCCAGGTCCTGCGCCGTCTTCCCCAGGTCCGCCCGGCGGGGCCATTCCAGGAGCACCCGCCATCATTCCGGGCATCATCCCTTGATTGGCCGGGGCAGCGGTCGGCATATCCATTTCCCGTTGAACGTCGCCGAACACTCCTTCATCCACCTTCGCTTCCAGCTTTTCCAGCAAGGATTCCCCGAGGTCGCCAGTGTAATAGTCCAGCGTGGCGCGAGTTCCGTTCGCTGCGCCTCCTCCCGTATCGGGCATTCCCGGCATACCCGGCATGCCAGGCATACCCGGCATACCAGGCATACCCGGCATACCAGGCATCATGCCCGCTCCGGGCGCTCCTGGCGCCATCCCGCCGGCCATCCCTGCACCGCCGCCCGCACCGCCGCGGCCGCGACGCCGTCGTCCTTCGGTCCCGGTCGTTTGCGGCTTGTTTTGGGCATCGTTGCCGATCGCCATGGGATTACCCGTGTAGTCGCGAGGGGCGGTGTAGACCACGCCGACCCCGAACTGCACGGCGACCGTATGGCGGCGCAGAGCCTGTGACCATCGCATGTGCGACTGGACATCTTCCGCCCCCGTGTCACCGCACAGATAGTGCGCGTAGAGGTACTGGAATCCGTCGCGATTGTTCCCTTGAGAAAATGCCTGTTTGGCTTCGCCCAGCAGGGTCGTCGGTTGAGCTGCGGCAGCCGCCGGTTGTCCGTAGCCCGGCATGCCGGGGGGACCCATCGGCGCAGCGCCGACTCCCTCGTTCCCGGGCCCAGGAGTCGTCCCTGTGGGTGGAGCGCCGGGACCTCCGACCGTTCCCGCTCCCGGGCCGGAAGGAAGGCCTGTCGGTGCCTCGCCGGGACCTCCGACCGTTCCCGGTCCTGGGCCGGATGGAAGGCCTGTCGGTGCTTCGCCGGGACCTCCGACCGTTCCCGGTCCTGGACCGGATGGAAGGCCTGTCGGTGCTTCGCCCGGACCTCCAACCGTTCCCGGTCCCGGGCCGCCAAAACCTGCGCCCCCATCCGCACCGGGCGGCATGCCGCCACCCGCTAGATCCTCGCCCGGTCCTGGTACTTCGACGCCGCTAGCACCCGGCGGCATTCCGCCAGCGGCATCTTCCCCTGGCCCTAGTCCGGAATCCACCCCCGGCGGCATTCCGCCATCCGCCGGGTCCTCGCCTGGCCCTAGTCCCGAATCGGCGCCAATGCCGCCCGTTGGCATGCCGCCATCCGCCGCATCTTCCCCTGGCCCTAGTCCCGGATCCGAGCCCGCTCCTCCAGGCGGCATTCCGCCAGCCGCCGTGTCCTCTCCTGGGCCGAGACCCGGATCGCTGGGAGGGGCCATCGCGCCCGCTGTCGGGGGAGCCATCGCCGCGCCGGCATCCGGAGACGCGGAAGAGGAAGTAGATGAACTGGCCGGTGCCGAGGAGCTACCGGAGGGTTTGCACCCAGCGAGCAAGGTCGCCACGAGAACCAACGTTGCACTCACAAGTAGACAGCGCATGACCACCTCCGTTCCCGGGGGGACGAACGACGGCAGGATTGTTCGTTTGAATAGTAACCGGCGGCCCCAAATTGGTTCCGCAGTTCAGATTATGGCGAATTTGGAGGGCCGTGTCGAGAATTGTTTGGCCGAATTCCCTGATTCGGTCAGGCCGGTCAGGCCATTACGTCCAGAATCGGCCGGCCGGCAATCACCAGCGGGCGGTCGTTACGGTCGTAAACCTCGCTGCCTGGGTCAATTCCCAGCAAGTAGTAGACCGTTGCGGCCAAATCCTGGGGCGGAACTGGCTTTTCGTCAGGAAATGCCCCGTGGGCGTCGCTTTTGCCATACACGAAACCCCCTTTGACCCCGCCCCCGGCCAGCAGCACGCTATAGCACTGCGGCCAGTGGTCGCGGCTGGCGTTGGCGTTGATCTTGGGGGTGCGGCCAAACTCCCCCATCCAGACAACCAGCGTGTCGTCGAGCATTCCCCGCTCTTCAAGGTCGTCCAGCAGCGTCGGCAGCGTCTGCTCGGTGATTGGGAAGTGGTACTTCTCGACGATGGGGAACATTCGCGTGTTGTTGAAGCCGTGCGTGTCCCAGCCCCCTTTTTCGGTGCTCTGGCCGCCGATCGAGTCGGCGAAATAGACGGTGACGAATTTGACGCCCGACTCGACCAGCCGTCGGGCGAGCAGGCATCCCTGGCCGTAGGTCGTCCGGCCGTACTTGTCGCGCGTCTCGGGTTTTTCAGCAGTCAGATCGAACGCCTGCTTCACCTTGTCGCTGGTGAGCATGCCAATCGCCTTGTCGTAGTACTCGTCGAAGCCGCGAGCCTCGCCGGAAATTTCCAAGAGCCGCGCTTGCTGGTCCACGAGCTTCTGCATCTCGCGGCGGCGGGCCAGCCGATCGAGGGGCAGGTTCGCGGGCAAGCTCAATTCGGGAAGCTTGAAGCTGTCGCTGTTGGGATCCTCGGTGAACAACAGCGGGTCGTGCGCCTTGCCCAGGAAGCTGGCGTGCTGTCCCGGCGTGATCGAACCGTCGCGGATGACGTGCGGGTACGACACAAACGTCGGCAATTGATTTGTGTTGGGCGCCAGCTTGTCCACGATGCTGCCGTACGCCGGATACAAATCGAGCGAGTCGCGCAGCCGCTGGTCGTCGGTCGCCGGTGGATGTCCCGACAAGGCGTAGTACCCGGCCGAGTTGTGGTTCTTCATCGTGTGGGTCAGCGTGCGGACGATCGCGACCTTGTCCATCCGCCGGGCCATCTCCGGCAGCTTCTCGCCGACCTGAATGCCGGAGACGCTCGAGGCAATCGGCTGATACGGCCCGCGAATTTCTTCCGGGGCGCTCGGCTTCATGTCGAACATGTCGAGATGGCTGGGGCCGCCCCACTGGAACAGGAAGATCACCGACTTGGCCCGCGGCTTGATGCCGCTCTTGCCGGCGTTCTTCGTTGCTTCGGCCGCGCGGAGCAGCCCCGGCAGGGTCAGTCCGAGCATCCCCATGCCGCCGGCGCGGAGGAGAGTGCGGCGAGGGAATTGGAAGCCGGCAGGCCGATTTGAATTCATGGAAACGTCTCCTTGACATTGCTGTGACGCGATCGCAGCTTCGGCCACGGTTTCTTATTCATGTTTAGAACGCGCACCGTCACTCGTCCGGTTGCCGTCTTACCGATTACAATCCCATCCACCAATTCAAAATGCTCATACCATCGCTGGCGGCGCGGATTGAAAAGAGGCTCCGTCGCGCCATGATCAGGATCAATGCCGGTCAAGTTGGATCCCTTGCACTCGTTGCAATGCGGGCAGGCCCAAGCCAGGTTGTCGAATTTAGTCATCCCCCCATGTTTTCGTGGGACGATATGCTCGATTCCAAACTTGCGTTGTGAGAACGCCGACTCGTGGAGTCGGCAGTATTCACACCGCATACCGGCGCGCTGGCGAACTAATTGCCGAATCGCTGTAGCCATTGCGCCGATCAGGTTTTGGATTCATCGAGCCGCTGTCGTGCGCGGAGCTGTAGCAAACTGAGCCATCCCAGCAATTCGACGACCGCCTTGTAGTCGCTCCTATCTTCCTCCGTCAACTCGTCCTCGGTGCACTTGTCAGCAGTGACCTGCATGCGTTCATCAAATTCTTCGCTGAATTGGAGATTGATCAGCCGCTCGATGGATTTCTCGTCGAGGCAGTCCAGTACGCTCTCGACGACCTCATCGTACAGCACCGTCTTGGGTTGTTTCTGGATCATGGCGTCATTCTACTCCCGCACCGGAGCACTTGTCACGCAACAAAGACCCTACGGATTCTTCGTCTCAAACCGCCGCTCGTGCCTGTTCGCCGGAATCTTCACGACGTAGCTCTTGCCGTCGGCAGCGACCGAGAGCTGAATGTGGTTCCCCTCGCACTCCGCTTTATGGTTGGCGATGTACTCGTCCGCCACGTTGTTCGTCGCGCCGTCGGGGCGGAGGTTCTTGTGGACCTGATAGAGCGCCTCGAGCGATTTCGTCTCCTTGAGGTTGGCGAACACTTCGGGAAGGCACCCCTTGGTCGTGCCGTTGTTCATGATCGCCACCCGCGGCTCCAGGCTTCGCAAAACAAGCGGGTTGTTGCTCGAATCGAGGCCGTGGTGCGTCACCTGATAGACGTCCACCTTGCCGATGAGATTTTTCGGGCAGACGAGCCGCGCCTCCTGATTCCAGGTCAAGTCGCCCGCATCGAAGAACCGAAAGCCGCCAAACTCCAGCAGCACCACCACGCTGTTGGCGTTGTCGGAGCCGTCCCGCTCCTTCTCGCGGGCGGCGGCACAGACGTCCTTGTTTTCGGCGGCATCGACCGGCGGTTCGATGAACGTCTGCCGCGTGCCGATGCACTTGAGCGACAGTTTTGGTGCGCCGTCCGCCTGCACGAGCGTCACCTGGTCGCCCGGATTGATCACCGTCTTGCGCCCCGCAGGAAGCTCGAAGTACGCCTTCCCCGGATTGTCGGGCATCCCCTCGAACTTGCCGTTGTCGTACAAGTTCTTGATCGGCAAGAGCGCCGCCAGCGTGATCGCCCCGCCATAGTGATCGCCGTGGTAGTGCGTCGTGATCAGATGGTCGATCTGCTTGAGGCCAGCAATGCCGGTGGCCACCTTCACGATTCTCTCGGCATCGCGGCGTCCCGGATTGCCGCTGTCGATCAGGATCGACTCGCCGGCGGGGGTGACGATCAGCGTCGCGGCCCCTCCTTCGACATCGACCCAGTAGATATCGAGCCGCTTGTCGCCAGAGCCAGCCAGGGCGAGGGAAGGGACCAGGAAAAGTGCGAATGCAGCAATGCGGAAGATCATGACGAAAACTCGATGAAATAGACGGCGGGAACACTGACCTCCGCTAATCACCACTGATTAGTGCCGATTAGCGGAGATTAGTGTTCCCCTCGCATCGCCCGGTTCTAATGTCGAAACAAAAACTCTTTGGCGTTCAATAAGGCCCACGCCAGATCTTGGAGCGTGGCCAGCTTGTCCGCAGTGGATGACAACAATTCTTCCGCCGCTTTCAGTTCGGCCTCGGTAGGCGCTCGGTTGACCGCGGACCAGTACAACTCGCTGGCGCGATCCCGGTCGCTCATTTCTGCCGACGCCAGCTTGGCGAGCCGCCCGTCGCCACTCGTCAACAGCTCGTTGAGCCCCTCGTCGCCGATCAGCACAAAGGCCTGCTTGAGCGTCGTCTCATTGGACCGCTCGCACTCACACGCCAAGAGCCGCATCGGCTTGCCGAAGGTCTTCAAAAACCGGTCGCCGCTACTGCCGCGGCTGCGGCGTTCCCCGCGCTGCACGCCGCGCACCTGGCCCGCCCTTGTTCCTTCCGGATAGCCGGCAAACTTCGCCGAGACCTCCAGCACCTGGCACTGGGCATCGAGGAGCGTCTCCGCCGGCAATCGCCGCACGAGGGCCCGCGCGAAGCTCGCTTCGTCATCCCGGCTGTCGTCCCCAAATGCTGCGAGCTGGTACGTGCGGCTGTTCATGATCGTCCGCACGAGGTGCCGCAAATCGTAGCGGCTGGTGATCAGGTCGTCGGCCAGCGCCTCGAGCAGTTCGGGGTGCGATGGCGGGTTGGTGAGCCGGAAATCGTCGATCGGCTCGACCAGGCCGCGCCCCAGGACGTGGTAGAAGATGAAGTTCGCCTGCGCTCGGGCGAACGGACGATTTTCCGGCGACACGAGCCACTCGGCCAGCGGCGCGAGGCGGTCGTCCTTGCTCGTCAGCCCGCCATGATCCCCGCCGAGGAATTTTGGCGGCGCGTCCGCGCCCGTGCGGGCGTTCTTGACCTCTCCTTCGTCGAGCGAAAAGACGATCTGCTCGCCGGTGAACTCGTTTTTGTCGAGCTTGTCGGAGCGGTTGTTTTCCAGGATCTGGTAATCGATCCGGCCAAAGACGGCCGCCCACGAGTAATAGTCATCCTGCGTCCAGCGGTCGTACGGATGGTTGTGGCAGCGGGCGCACTGCAATCGCACGCCGAGAAACAGCCGGGCCGCTGTCTCGCCGCGGGTCAGCGGATCGCGATTGGCCCGGTAAAAATTCGCGGCCGGATTCTCGTACGTGCTCCCCTCCCCGACTACCAGCGCCCGCGCAAAGTGATCGAGCGGCCGCCCCTCGCTGATCCACTCCTTGATCCACGCATGGAACTTGTCCACGCCGGTCGCGTCAAGAACCTTCTCCTCGTTCCGCAGCACGTCCGACCACTTCAGCGCCCAGTGCTCGGCAAACTCCGGCCGCCTCAGCAGCTCGTCGATCAGCCGCGCTCGCTTGTCGGCCGACGGATCGGCGACGAACGACCGGGCCTCGTCGGCCGTGGGGAGAATTCCCAGCGCGTCGAGAAACGCCCGCCGGACGAACGTGGCGTCGTCGCAGACTTCCGCCGGATTGATCTGTAGTTGTTTCAGCCGGGCGAAGACATGCTCGTCGATGTAGTTCGCCGGCTGCGGGCTCTTCCAGACGAAATCGGGCCGGGCCGGCAAAAACGCCAGCCGCACCGGAACTTGGGCCGTTAAATAGCGGACGATGATCGTCGTCTGGCCGTACTGCTCGCGCTGCACGCGGCCGCCAGCATCCACCGCGGCGACGGCATTCGTCAGTTCATAGACCGCCAGCGGCGTCACGTCCCGCTCGCTGCCGTCGGCAAACCTGGCCGTCACGCGCAGCAGCACTTCCTGCTGCGGGTCGGCAACGATCGCCTCCCGCGGCGTCACTTCAATGCCGACGAGGGCTGGCAATGAGGAATCCGGCCCTTTTGCCCCGGCGGCAATCCAGTCGCGCAAGATGCCGTACTCCAGCGAGTCTCCCTTGAACCGCACGCCCCCTTCGTGGGCCAGCTTGCCCCCCGGCTTGGCCAGGATCAGGCTCGCTTCCGGCTCGAAGACATTCACCCGCCGCTGCGCCGCGTCACGGGTGAGTGCCGCGTGGTCCCACGCCGGATCCTCGCCGCGGAGCGAGAGCTTGAAGCCCCCTTTTCCGTTGGCGTTGCCGTGGCAGGCCCCCAGGTTGCAACCCGCCTTGGAGAGGACCCCCATCACGTCGCGGTCGAAGGTAACGGAATGTGGCCCGCCGCTCCGCGGCCGGACAGGGTTTCCGGTTTCGCTTTCTTCTCCGGCGACGCTGGCCACGAGCCAAGTCAGCGACATAAGTGCAGCAATCGACAGCACTCGACCGATGGCAAGAGAATCACAGCCGCGCATGGCAGGTCTCGACGGTTGGCAGGAAGTCAGGCGCACGCGCCCGGCAGGCACTTGCCAGTATCGGCCATCGGCGGGCGGGATGCAATGGTTGGCGAACCGTGGGGTTATAGCTCCGGTGCCCACACGGCCCCCCTCGGTGCCGCCGTCGAGCGGGTTCAAAATCGCCCGCGCCGAACGGGTGGAGATATAATGACGCGTGCCGCTCCAATTCAGGATGTGTCATGATTGCCCGCCAGCCTCGCGACCACTCCGCCACCGTGGACCTCCGTCTCCGCGTGAACGGGCGCATTCTCGATGTCGGCCAGGTCGGCCACAAGTTCCTGATCCTGGCCGAGCCATGCGAACTGCCGCCGGGAACGGAGGGGGAGCTTATCGTCACGGTGGATGGCAAGGAGACGGTGCAGCGGGTGATATTACACGACGGGGCGCGCAGCGACTCGGCGATGGTAGGCTTTCGTTAGGCGGGCGTTGGTCACGACGATTGCGAATCGTTTGGGGCGACCATAGACTGAATGCTCTTGTTGACTCATGCTCATTCGCGAGGAAATGGCGATGGTTTCTTCCCGCACCGTGCTCGCTTGGCTGATTGGCGCATCGTGCCTGCTGCGGACGTGGGACGGAGCGACAATGGCAGCCGAAGACGCTTTTGAAGTCTTGTTTGCTGAAGAGGCGGCTAAGGTCTTGGCCACGACGACGAAGCGCGATGACGCTGAACTGGGGGTGAAGGTGCTGGCCGCCGCCGAGAATCTGAACGACGATGCGGCGGCCCAGGCGTCGCTGTTTCAAAAGGCATACGAGCTCGGATCGAAGGATCCGGTCGGATATTCGGCGGCAGTCCGTGCCCTTGACCTGTTTACGAAGTCCCATCCGGAGCGGCTGGCAAGCGGCAACGAGGCCGCATTATCGCTCGAAGAAAAATCCTATGCGCTGGCGCGTCCGGCGGACAAGGCAAAAGCGGCCCAGCCGTATCTGGCGCGGTTGCTGGTGGTTGCAGAACAGCGCGTCAGTTCTCGAAAGACCTCGGAAGCGCTGGCATTGCTGCGCAAGGCGATACCGGTCGCAGGCATCGCCGCACCAGAAACCCGGCCGGACCTTCAGGCGCGCATCAAGTATTTGGCCGACCGCGAGCCAGCCGAAAAAAAGGCCGCGGAACTGTACGAGCACCTCTTTGCGAATCGCGACGATCAGGAAGCGCTAGCCAAGCTCGTGCGGCTGCTGCTGTTGGAGTTGGACTCTCCTGAAGAGGCTGCCGATCTCGCCCCCGATTCGAAGGATCCGACGCTCAAGCAATTGCTGACGGTCCTCGGACGCGGCACGGACACATGGACCCTCGAAGAAGCTCAGCTTGTCGCCGGCTGGTTTGAGGAGCAGGCCAAATCGGGCACGAGTTCGGCGCAGCGCGTTGCCCTGGAGCGCACGAAGGAGGCCCTGGAACGTCAACTCGAGGTATATGGCAAAGAGGATTTGGGCAAGGCGAAGATCAAACTGACGCTGGATCGCATCGGTGAGTCGCTGAAACGGCTGGAACCCGCGTCAGCCGCCGTGAGCAAGGCCACGTCACCCCGGCGGCTGCGGACAGCCTATGCACCAGGACTGCTTGTCCGCCAATACGCTCGACATGCGTCGCAGGATGACAACCTCTACAAGGGTTGGGTTCCTCCGGAAGAACTCGGGAAGCCTGTCGGGCAAGCATTCGTCGCAACCTCCCTCCTGCCGCTGAAGTTTCCCGAGGAACGCAACGTCGTCGCCAGCGGCTTTTTGAAAATCGACGAATCCGGCGAATACGCGTTTAATGCCGACTCAACCTATGACCGTGTGGCGCTCTACATCAAGGGGGAGTTGATATGCCCGTTTCGTGACGGAGAAACGACCGTGGCGAAGATCACTTTGGAGAAGGGGATCGTGCCAATTCAGGTCGTTGGGATGGTGCTGACACGCGGCGAATGCAAGATCCAATGGCAACCCCCCAGCGCCAAGTCGCTTGGCGCCATTCCGCCCGCGGCGATGCTTCACACGGTCGAATAGTTCCCGCCCTGTGGTTGCAGTCGCGGCAGGTGGTCTGCTTTGAGGGGAATCCGTCTAATTCACCACATTCCTTAGCGGCTGCCCCAGCAGCGCCCGGCGGCACGCCTCGGCCCCTTTGATCCGCATGTCGCGCAGCCCCTCTTCGCTGTAGAAGGCGTTGTGGGCGTTGAGGATCACGCGGTAGTGGGCCGGATGATTGGGGTTGCGCCAGGCGGCAATCAGCGGGTGATCGAGCGGCGGCGGTTCTTGTGGAAGGACGTCGATCCCGGCCCCGGCCAGGCGGCCGCTTTCGATCGCGGCCGGAATGGCGTTCACATCGACCACGCCGCCGCGCGACGTGTTGATCAGGTACGAGCCCTTCGGCATTTGGTCGATGGCGGCGGCATTGATGATATGGTGGGTTTCGTTCGTCAGCGGCGTATGGCAGCTCAGGACGAATGCCTGGGACAATAGCTCTTCCAGCGATTCGACGCGACGAATGCCGAGCGCCTTGTCGTATCCGTCCGGCTTGTACGGATCGTAGAAGATGACCTCCATGCCGAGGGCCTTGGCCCGCACGGCCGCCGCCGAGCCAATCCGCCCCAGGCCCAGCACGGCAAACGTCCGCCCGCGCAGCCGCCGCAGCGGCACCACGTGGCTGAAGTGCCAGTGCGTATCGCTGGGCCGCAGGAACGAATTCTGGTAGGCAATGCCGCGGGTCAACGCGAGCATCAGGCCGATGGCCGAGTCGGCGACTTCCTCGGTGCCGTAGTCCGGGACGTTGGCGACCGGAATGCCGCGGCTGCGGGCGTAAACATAGTCCACGTTGTCGTAGCCCACGCCGCAGCGGACGATGAGCTTGCAATGCTTGAGCCGCTCGATCGTGGCCCGCGTGATTTTGATCGTGTGGTAAACCATGATCGCGTCGGCATTCTCGACGCGTCCCCACATCTGCTCCTCGCTGGTGACGTCGAGCGACTCGACCGTGGCGAGGTCCCCGAGAATCGACTCCTCGGCATCGAGGGCGCCGTGCTGGAAATCGGAGATGATGACGCGGGCGGGCATGGGGGAAGTGGTGAGTGGTGAGTGGTGAGTGGGGGGAGGCGCAAGTGCCTGATCATGCCGGCGAGGGGGCGGGATGACAAGGCGGCACTTGGCGGCTACCGCGGTGCTTTCAGCAGCCGCTTGGCGGCGTAGAACCACCGCTTTTCTTGATGCCGCCAGACGACGTTGCCGCGGCGATACTGACGGAGGATGTCGTGCAAAATGGCGGCCCCTTCGCCGCTGCGTCCCTGGCAAATGAGGAACTCCGCGTAGTAATAGCGCGGCGCTTCGCTCTTCTTGCGCGCGACCAGTTCCTTGAGCAGCGGTTCGGCCTCGGCGTGCTGTCCCAGGCGGTCCAGCGTTCTGGCTTTCAAGAGGGCGTGCTGAAGCTGCACGTCGGGGGACCGTGGCGGCACGACCTGCTGGACGATCTGCTGCGCTTCGGCGGCCCGACCAGCTTCGAGATGAGCTTCCGCCAGCCGCAAGAGCAGCGTCACGTCATCCTTGAACGCGCCGCGCAGCCCTTCGGACAGCACCTGGCACTCGCGGTCGAATTGTCCCGCCTCGTGCAACTCGGCCGCCAGGGCCAACCGGTTCTTGACCGTGCTTGAGTCTTCGAGCCGCTCGCCAAGGATGGCGATCCGCTGGTGGGGGCTTTTGAACTTCCACAAGACCGAATCGAGATCGAGCTTTCCCCAGGTCGGCCGCACTTCCAGGTAGATGTACGCCGCCACGCCGATCAGCGGGATGACAAAGATGATCCACAGCCACCAGTAGGGCCGCCCGGTCCGCAGCAGGTGGATCACGCAAGCGATCTGAATCGCCAGCACCACGGGCGCAAGGACCGGCGCGAGGGAGCTCGTATACAGCCAGTCGAGCCCGTACATGCCACGCCTTTCGCTTGACCCGCGATCTTCCGCCCAGAAGCACGCGCTTCGCGGATACGAAAAACGTAGGCCAACCGCTTTGGCCCGTCAATTCGCGACGGCCGGTAAAGGCGGAATGGGATGCTTGTCGGGGCGATCCGCAGATTGCGCCGATTTAGCAGAGGAACAGTCATTAAATCTGCGCCCGTCTGCGTAATCTGCGGATGCAACTACCTCGAAGTCCGGGCCGCTAGTTCGCCGCCGCCAGCCGCCCCACCCGCGGATGGGCGATCCTTCGCCAGTCGGCCGGCGACAGCTCGATCGCATCCTCGTGCGTCCCGGCTTGAAAGACGATCGAACCGTCCGCTTCCGCCAGACGCGTGTCCGCCAGGATGGTGATCCCGTCCCAGTGCGGCAGCGGCGGCAAGGCCCCCACTTCGCAATCCGGGAACCGCTCCGCCATCTCCTGTTCGGTCGCCAGCCGGCATTGGCCGCTGTGCATCATCTTGCTGACGGCCCGCAGGTCCAGCCGCTGCGACGCCGGCAGCACGACGAACACCATCTCGTCGTCGGCCTTCACGGCAACCACCTTCGCCAGCCGGTGCCCCGACACGTGTTCGGCCGCCGCCACCTCCTGGGCGGTGAAACAAGGCCGGTGATGGCGAACCCGATACGGAACGTGCTCGGCTTCCAGGGTGGAAACTATCCAGCGCGGTAGAGACATCGCACACCTCGCTTTCGCCAAGGGCCGACTGCCGCGGAGCCACTCGGATCGCGCGGCCGAGGAGCCGGGGGGTTTCTCGCTGCCTGTATTATAGGGAATCGCCGGGCATGAGTGCAGAGTGCAGAGTGCAGAGTGCAGAGTGCAGAATCTCCCACTCTGCACTCTGCACTCTGCACTCCTACTGCTCCTCCACCACTTCCATCCCGAGTTGCCGCGTCTTGCGGTACAGGTTCGAGCGGTGCAGTCCCATCCGCTCGGCAGCGAGGGTCATGTTGCCGCGGGCGGCGTCGATATGCCGGCGGATGTACTCGATCTGGAAGCGGCGGGTCGCGTCCGCGAGGGGCTCATCGAGCGAGAAGACGCCATCGGCGGGTGCCTTGGGGGAGAGGATGAACGCCAGGTCGGAGACGTCAATCTTCTCCTGCTCCTGGGGAACGAGGTACGCGATCCGCTCCATCATGTTCCTCAGCTCGCGGACGTTTCCCGGCCACGCGTGAGCTAAAAGCTTCTTCCGTGCCGCCGCGGTCAGCTTCGGCGTCTTCCGCCGCGCCTGTAGTGAAAAGCCTTTCAGGAAAAACTCCGCCAGCTCGGCAATGTCCTCGCCGCGCGTCCGCAGCGGCGGCACTTCCAGCGTCACGACGTTCAACCGAAAGTAAAGGTCTTCGCGAAACTTCTTGGACCGCACCAGCTCCGCCAGGTTCTGGTTCGTCGCCGCCAGCACGCGGGCATCGGTTGTGATCGGCGTCGAGCCGCCGACGCGGACGACGATCTTCTCTTCCAGCACCCGCAGGAGCTTCGCCTGTCCGCCGGGGCTCATGTCGCCGATCTCGTCGAGGAACAGCGTCCCCTCGCGGGCCAGCTCGAACTTGCCGCGCCGCATCTCGCGGGCGTCGGTGAACGCCCCCTTCTCGTGCCCGAACAGCTCGCTCTCCAGCAGCGTCTCGGGGAGTGCCGCACAGTTCACCGCCACAAACGGCTCCTGCCGCCGCCGGCTCTGGTAATGAATCATCTGGGCGACGACTTCCTTGCCGGTGCCGTTTTCGCCCAGGATCAGCACCGCCAGGTCGGTGTCGGCGACGCGGCGGATCGTGCTCCGCAGCCCCTCAATCGCCGGGCAGGCGCCGATGAGCTGCACCCCCTGCGCCGCTTCGTCGGCCACCTGCTTGCGTGCGGCCAGCAAGTGCTCGAGTTGCTGCGTGTTTTCCAGCGCCACGGCCGCGTGGGTCGCCAGTTCCCCAAGCGCCCGCTCGTCTTCGTCGCTAAAATTGCCGCCGATCTTGTTGAGCACCTCGAACGCCCCCAGCACGTTCCCGCGCTTGCCGCGGAGGGGCACGCAGACGAGCGACCGCGTCTGGAACTTGAGCTGCTTGTCCACGCGGCGATCGACTTCCCGCTGCTCCACCTCCACGTCGGCATCGACCCGCCTGGGTTCTCCCGTTTGCACCACCTGGCCAACGACGCCCGCATCGTCCGGCACTCGCAGCTCGCCGCCGGGTGCGCCGAGAGCCGGCCGACCGACCAGCGTCTTGTGCGGCTTGTCCCACAGGAAGATGCTCGCCCGCTCGGCCGCGAGCAGCTTGGTCGCCATTTCCGCCATCTGCGCCAGAAGCGGCCCCATCTCCTGGGTCTGCTGCCAGCGGGCCGCAATCTCCAGAATGGCCGCCAGCCGCTGCGACCGCGCAGCCTCTCGCTGCCGCGTGCGGACCGCGGACAAGCCGCTGTGCA
>DATKDU010000089.1:0-9136 GCA_035512595.1 Pirellulaceae bacterium | reverse complement strand
ACCAGTAGCTGCTTGACCCGGCTCGTGAGCTTGCCGCTCAGCTTAAGTAGTTGACGGTACTCTTTCTTCAGCCGCTCTTGATACCCAGGACCTTTGCGGGCGGCGAGGCGCTCGATGCAGTGTGAACGCCGCTTGACCTGCCGGCCTTCGCCCCGGCTGCCGGCGGTGCATCACTGCTCGGCGTTTCTGTCCGCCACCGCCAGCGCCCCCGGCGCCGCACGGCGGCCCAAATGCACATCCAGCTCCGTGTTCAGCATCCGCTCCAGCGCTGTTTTCATCATCAGCCGGATCAGCCCGTTCAGCTCTTCCGCCGTGTGGTGCTGGTTGGCAAACTCCGTCGCGAGCTGCTCCGCCCGCGCTTGCAAAATCGCATCCATGCGTCAGACTCCTGTCCCCTGGCGGTGGGTGGGCGAGGTGCTGCCGGTGCGGATCACCGAGACGGAGCTGTACATCTACGACCGGCAGATCCACGAACTGGCGCGTCACCCGCTGCTGACGGCCCCCAGCGGGCGGAAACAGACGGCTCCCGAGCATCGCCCACCCAAGTACCACAACCAGCAGTTGGAGCAGCTACGTGAACGCTTCGCCGAACTGGGAACGATCGCCAGCCGCTTCCTGGAAGGCCTGCTGGATAAACAACGACCGCGGGAGTTCATTCCCGGGTGGGATACGCTGTGGGCCACCAGGGGCAGCTTTCCGACTGGTTGCCCAGCCAATCGGCCGGCCTACCGGCAGGCCCTCAGTTCTCGCAGGATCTCTTCCAGCTTCGCCAAGCTGCGAGCGCTGTCCCGCTGCAGCGTGGCGATCTCGCCATAGTGCTTGGTCAGGTGGTTACCCGCGCTGTCACCGCTCCGCATCCCGCCTACCTCTTTGGACCGCGTTTGCGGTTATCAGGCCGGTTCGGCCCCCTATTGGGGCGAAATCAAACAGCCGGATTGAACCGTCGCGTTTGCAGCGTTTGACAAAAAAGTTTGAATGCCGCACGCCCCGCCGGTACACTGCGCCGTGCGTCTCCGGCACTCCCGCAGCCGGCGCATGGTGTCATTCGACTTTCGCAGCACTGGATTCATCATGGCTTACGCCCATCGTCCTTCGTGGATTGCCGTTATTGTCCTTGTTGCCGGAGCCACAGGCGCATTTGCAGACGAGAAGGCGAAAACTGTTGCGTGGGACGGCGACGCGCTAGCCGGCGATCCGCAGGAGATCTTCAAGCAGGCGGCAGCCCTCCAGCCGCCGAAGGACGGGCAGGCGGACATCCTGCTCGTCGAGCAGCGACTGCGGCTGGAGTCGGATGGCCGGCGGACGATCACGCGCCGCATGGTCTTTCGCCCGCTGAGCCGCGCCGTGGCCGAGTACTGGGGACAGGTGCAGGTCCCCTATGCCCCCTGGTATCAAGCGCGGCCCGAGATTCGCGCCCGCGTGATCACGGACGATGGCCAGGCCCACTTGTTCGACGCCAAGACGATTGCCGACTCCCCGCTGGGAGGAGACGATCACCGGATCTACTCCGATCGGCGGCTTTTGCGAGCGCCGCTTCCGGCGATGGAGGTCGGGGCGGTGGCGGAGACGGTCTACACGATCGCGGACGACCAGCCGTTCTTTGCTGCGGGGACGGTGTCGGAGTTTGACATCGGGGCTTCGACCCCCATTCGACGTTGGCGGCTGATTGTCGAGCACCCGGCCGATTTTCCGGCGGTGATCAGCGTCCAGGGGATCGAGCTCAAGGAGGTGAAGGAGCAGAACGGAGACACGGTCCGGCACACATTCGCGATCGACGACCTGAAGGAGAAGAAGCCGCCGCTGCCACTCTTGCCGCCGGAAGCGATCCGCGAGCCTCGCATCCTCGTTTCGGGGCGCTCGAGTTGGAACGACGTCGCCAAAGCATACGCGACCATCGTCGCTGGCCAGATTCGCGACGGGGACGTCGCGGCGAAAGTGAAGTCGCTGCTCGACGGCGGCGAGACACGGGAGCAGGCCGCGGCCAAACTGCTGGCCGCCATCCACCGCGAGGTGCGGTATACGAGCCTGGCCTTCGGCGAGTCGGCCATCGTCCCGGCGACGTGCGAAAAGACCCTGGAGCGGCGGTTTGGAGATTGCAAGGACCAGTCGGCATTGCTGGTGGCCATGCTGCGGGCGGCGGGATATGAAGCCCATGTGGCTCTCGTTCATTCGGGTGAATCCAGCGACGTGGCGGCCGATCACCCGGCACTCAATCACTTCAATCACGCCATCGTTTGCCTGGCCGGGAATCCGCCGCTGTGGATCGATCCGACGGTGACGCATTCCCGCGTGGGAGAGGTGCCGACGCAGGAACAGGGGAAGCTGTCGCTGGTTTGCGCCAACGAGACGACAGAGCTGGTGCGGATTCCCAAGGCGCCGTCGTCGGCCAACCGAACGCTGGAACGGATCGAGATGACGCTCGGTGATGGCGAACCGGGGCGCGGGACGAGGTCGTGGGAGTATTCGGGCCAGAAAGAGCGGGAGATGCGCGCGGGCTACGCCCAGATGACGCGTGCCCAGATCGACAAGCAATGGAGCGACTATGTCGAGAAGGGTTACGATGGCGCGAAGATCCAGGAGCTGCGGCTCTCCGACTTCGACGATTTGAGCGGCCCCTTTAGCTTGAGCGTAAAGTTCGGCCCCGCCTCCTCGTTCCAGGTCAACGGCGATGAGTGGGTGATCCCCATTTTCCCGATGGACGTGCTGCGGGATACGCCGTTTTGGATTTACAACGACGGGGCGAGCATGCGCCGCGCGCTGGGCGACCGGTTTGACGACGATGCGGCGGAGCGTTTTGGACTCGACGAGCCGCGCAAAACCGATGCCGTGCTGCCAACGCCGTACGTTTACGACCAGGAATATCGGATCGTGCTGCCTCCAGGTTTTGTCGTGCGCGACTTGCCGGAGGACAGCGAGGTGGCGATGGGACCCGCCCGCTGCTCCTGGAAATCGACCCAGGAAAAGGGGGCCGTCCTGGTCGCTATTCATTACGATACCGGCCCCGGCCGCTTCACCCCTGCCGATCTCGACGCCAGCCGCGAAGGCTTCAAGGCTTGCGACCTGACGCGCGGCGGCAATAAGTGGCCGCTGGTCGTCCGTCTGGAGCACGAGGGGGCAGTGCTGCTACGCAATGGCAAGTGGCAGGAGTCGCTGGCGACGTACGAGCGGCACGGTCAATCGGTTTCGGTCGCCGGCCGCTGCCGCTATGCGCGGGCCTTGCTCGCCGCCGGCATGGGGGAACTGGCTCGCCGGGAAGCGCGGGCCGTCGTGGAGGCCCATCCCCAGTCGGCTCAGGCGCAGGCTCAACTGGCAAACATCCTGTCCGCCAATGCCATCGGCCAGAATTATCGTCCGGGCTGCGACATCGAGGGGGCGATTGCCGCCGCCCGAGCCGCGCTGGCCCTCGAAGCGGACAATGTCGCGTACCAGCTTGGGCTGGTGGAGTTGTTGCAGCAATCGGCCCGCCACTCGCTGGTCGATGATGACAAGCGGATCGCCGAGGCGATCACGCTGACCGAACAGATTCTGGCGAAGGAGGCTACCGATCCACTGGCGCTGCGCAAGTTAATGTCGCTGTACATCATGGCCGATCGCTTCGATGATTTGAGAGAGCATTTGGCCAAGATACCGCAGGCCCGGTTGACGCCCACGCTGAACCTGGCGATGACTGCCGCGACCCGTGGCGCCGCGGCGGCCAAGGCGCTGGCGGCCCGCGAGACCAACGACGAGCAGCGGCGTGAGCAGCTTTACATGGCGGCCGGCCAGTTGGACGAAGCGCGGCGGTACGACCTGGCGGCGGAGTTGGCGGAGGCCTCCTGCGCCGGCGAATCGCCCCCGCAAGAAGGAAAGCAGATCTACGCCCGGGCCATGCGGAGGATGCGACGGTTCGAAGGTCCGAAGTTCCCCGAGTCAGATCCCAGGAGCGCGGTCGAGCGGCTGCTCGCCCTGGCCTGGACGCGGCCGGTGACGCACGAGGAGATGGAGCGCATGACCGGCACCAAAATCGACGACTGGGACAATGCGCTGGCCAAGGGGCAGCTCGACCACATCGGCGCCATTCGCGACCATTTCAGCGACACGCGCACGCTCCGCGCCTGCCGCGATCGCGTGACGGACGCGGAATTCAAAGTGGAAGGGAACGATGCGCTGGGCTACCGGATCCTCGTCGATTCCGAGTTCGTCAAGAGCCGCTGGTTCGTCGCGAAAACTCCCGAGGGATACCGGCTCCTTGTGGATGGGCGGGCGATGCCGACGTACGGGCGGCAAGCACTGGCGCGGCTCGACGCGGGGGATCTCGCCGGAGCCCAGCAGTGGCTCGACTGGGCCAAGCCGGACGACGAGCGCCGCGGCGGCTTTCTCTTCGACCCATTCAGCATGCCCGCACCGCTGCGGCTGTGGAGTCTGGTCGATCGCGACAAGCCGGATGACGTTCGTCTCGCGGCGCATGCATTCGTCTGTCCCGCAGGCCGCGATATCGACGCATCCATCGCCTTCCTGGAGAAATCGCGGCAAGGGGACGTCCCCCCGGCCAAGGCGTTGCAAATCGACCGGGCGCTGCTGACGGGATACGTGGCGAGCAAACGACACGTCGATTCCGAGAAGCTGTGTCAGCAGATGCTCAAGCGGCATCAGACGCCCGAGATTTTGTATGCCCACATTGAGGCGCTGATTGGCCAGAAGAAGCACGACGAAATGCGGACCTTCGTCAAGGAGTTTTTGGAAGGGGGCACGACGAATGCCGACGCCCCGGTGGTGCTGGCGTACGCACTTAGCCGGATCGGAGACTTTGCGGCGGCGGCCGATGTCTACAAGCAGCTCGGCGATTCCCGGAAGACGCCCCCGCACGTCTATAACAACAGGGCCTGGCTGGCGCTGTTCCTGCCCAAGATTCCCGACGAGGCGCTCGATGACGCGCGAAAATCGTGTGAAGAACGCAACGGCCGCGACTCGGCGGCACTTCACACGCTGGCCACGTTGCAGGCCTACACCGACCAGCCGCAGGAGGCGATGAAGTCGCTTGTCCAGGCCGTGGAGGTCCGCCGCGGCCGGAGTCTGCAGCACGAGGACTGGTTGGTGATAGGCCGCGTTGCCGAAGCCTACGGCCGCACCGAGTTTGCCCGCGCGTGCTACGAGAAGGTCGAGTCGGCGAAAGAAGACTCCCAGGACACGAGCTACGAGCTCGCGCAGGCGCGGCTAAAGGAGTTGACGGGGAAGTAGCGACGATCAACTTTCAATTGGCCTGTCTCGCGGCTGTCGTCGGTGACGAGAATCGGTCCGCTGCCCGGATTCTCGTGCCCCATGAGCGGTATGAGGCGGCTCGACGCCCCCGTTGTCTGACAATAAATACGTGAAGACGTGGAGGCCCATCGCCAACTCGACGGCCAATGCCAGGCCCGCCGCAGACGGCGGTCAGGTTATGCTGGGCAGCAATTGGGCCGACGAGTTTCATCGACGCAGGGGACGTTGGCCGCATCACTTTGATGGTCGAGTTTCCCGGGCCAGCGAGGATACCTGGGCTAGGGTAGACCAAACTCCTTGCGCGACCCCGCGACCGCGTCCACAGCGGAGTCGTTGACGCGCGGATCGCGGAACTACGGTTTGGCCCGATCGATGGGCCAGAGTTCGACCTTCATGTCGGCAGCGAATCCCTAGATGGGTTTCACGCCGGCCAACAAGATGCTGAGCCAGAGTGGCTGATTGTTATTCCGCCCGACGAGCCAACAGGATGCTGAGAACGACGGACGGACGGGCGCGAGGTCCGATAACGTCATTCTATTTTGTGGAGCAGCGATGCGTCAACGTTCAGATCGCGCGCTGGATGGTTCGATTGCCGAGAGGCCAGCCAAGTGGGCGTCATAGCCAAGCCTGTCATTCCGGCCTCACCAGCCCTCACCAGCAGGCACGGGTTACGAGACGGCGTCAAGGCGACAACTTCAGTAACTTTTTCCGCGTTTGGTGAATTGTTCGTATTGTTTTTCGCGATCGGCAAAAAAACCTGGCTTTGCGATCGATGCTGCGGTTGCGGTTGAAAACTCCGGCGATGCAAACAGCTCTTTCGGAAGTGATGCCCCGTTCTGTTCGTTGGCAGCGTTTGATATTTCAGCCTTGTAATAGTTCGCCGCAACCTTCTTGGCGAATGGAAAGGGCTAGTGAAGATGCACCGCGAAGAAATAGTAGTCGTCCTTGACCATGTAGACGTAAAAGTTGGGCTTGTCCACGGGCTGGAATTGTGGGTCGTAGCGTTCCTTGATCGGGCGACCAAGTCCAGCTTCCAATTCTGAAATGAACCCAGCAACCGAAATAAATTCGTGTGGAGTTGGCGGACCATTTTGTGAATACTCCGCCTGTTGGTCGTTGGCAACATGCACATAAATGGGCACGCGGGCGTTCCCTTGAAATGGAAGGTGACCGGTTTTCGCGTGATATTCCTCGATCAGCGTGCCGTAGTGCTCCAGGTGACGTAGCCTGACAACGTCCGCATCGCGTTGGAACGCTTCCTCAGCAGCGTGGTAAGCGAACCAGATCAACCCGCCAACAACGAGAAGGAGCAAGAAAGCGACGATGAGGATGCGGCGAACCATTAGAGTAAAGTTGAGGACATAGTCGCCGGCTTAACCATCTTCATCCGGCCCGGCCTGACTTGATCCACCGGCCGGCCAAATCTGTCCCCCGAGCAGCTTACCGCTCTCCCTGCGGCACCTCAACCCGCACCATCACCCGCGCCCGGTGCTTCTGAGCGCGAAGCCGGTCACTTGAGCCGCACCGGAAGCGCCAGAAGCGCCCGTGTTCCAGGGCGGGTAGAGTAGCGGAGAGCTTTGCGGGGGGCGGCAAGCTGCAGATTTGGGAAGCGGGTGAAGAGCTGCTGCAGAGCGATTGCCATCTCGGTGCGGGCCAGCTTGGCACCGAGGCAGACGTGGATACCGGCCCCGAAGGCCAGGTGCCGCTGAGCATTCCGGTGGATGTCCAGCCGCTCGGGATCAGCAAAGTGGGCCGGGTCGGCGTTGGCTGACGCCAGACAGGCAAAGATCATCTGACCACGGTGAATCAGTTGGCCGTGGAACACGGTGTCGGCCGCGGCGTAACGCGGTTTGGAAACCTGCGCGAACGAGATGTAGCGGAGCAGTTCCTGGACGGCCGACTCGGCCAGTCGCCGGTCGGCAGCCAACTCGGCAAGCTGTGATGGGTGGTCAAGGAGCGCGAGCACGCTCAGCGAAATCTGATGCAAGGTAGTTTCGTGCCCAGCCGCGAGGAGCAGAAAGACCATTGCGACCAGCTCGTCCTCGCTGAGGCAATCGCCGGCCTCCTCGGCCTGGATCAATGCGGCCAGGAGCCCTTCTCTCGGTTCGCGAGACTGTCGCCGGTATTCGCAGCGAACGTAGCGCATCATCTGTCGCACGCCCATGAACAGCCCCCAGAAGCTGCCAACAAGACCGCTCGCTGTGGAAAACCTTGAGGCCCAGCGCGTAAACTGCTGCCGGTCCGCGGGCGGCAGGCCGAGCATTTCGCAGATGACCGCCAGCGGGAATGGGCGGGCGAAATGAGCTAGGAGGTCCACTGTGCCGCCGGACCGGGCCGCTTCGCTCGCCAGGTGGTTAAGCGCCTCGTCGGCCAACACTTCGACGCGAGGCAGGAGCGCCTCGATGCTGTGCCGCAGAAACGCCTGTTCAACTAGGCTCCGCAGCCGCCGGTGGTCGGGCGGGTCGCGGAGGAGCATGTTCGTGGCCAGCGGCTTAAGCGTACCGGGGAGCCAGCGGAGCAGCGTCTTCATCCATGGATTGCCGGCGGACGTGGGATTCTGGATGAACGAACGATGGTCACGCAAAAGGTCGCTGACGGCCTCGTAATTTGTGGCCATCCAGACCTTGCCGAACAGCGGGAAACGTATGCGGATCACCGGACCCGCTTCGCGCATGCGGGTCAGGGTGGGGAAGGGGTTCTCCTTAAAGACCTGGGAAGTGAGATCTATCGGGAGTGCGGGGGCAGCCGGGCGGATGGTCATCACACCATCGTCGTAAAGCGGGCGTCGCTAAGAAAGCCCGGATTCCGATTCAATCCTTACGACTAGCCGGCCTTTATGCTTCTCGGCCGAGATCGTGATCCCGCCCGACAGGACGAGCTTTTCGCGGAGCAGGCGGTGTGCCCTGGCGAGTAAACAAGTCCCCGGAGTCGACAATTCCGGCAATCACTGGCTCAACCGGAATCTTCCGCTGGCCAGAGGCAAAAGCGTCATACGTGGCGGACTACCCGGTGCCCAGTGTAAACCGCCATGTTTGGCAAGCCACTCCCGGATCACCGGCTCGCCACTGTCCCGAATTTCCGGGCAGTCTCGCCAAAAGCCCTCGCTCAGCTCAAAAAAATGGACTCGGCTGTCGATTTCAATTTCGACGACAGACCAATCACGCTCGAAATGTTCATCTCGATTTCGCTTGCCGATGTAGAGTCCGAAATGACCACTCCCGTTTGACCACGCGGTTACGTCCATAGATTTACCTCGTCGCTTCGCCATTCTAACGGCACTGGTGGCGCGTCAACTAGCTTGCTAGTTCAGGTCCGGCAGACGGAGCCGCTGCCGCTCGATCCCGAACTCCGTGTTGATTAACAATTGCGTCGAGAGCAGCATTCCCGCCACGCACTCGCACCCACTCTTGGCGGCGAAAATCTCCCGGCCGCCTGAGTAAAGGCGCCAGACGAGCCGAAGTTAGTAGAGTTGTCATTTGCCAACAGCGCCTGCAAATCTAAGGACGCCTCACGTGCCCGAGTAGGGCAATCGCGACCAGCGACAGGCAATTTGACTTAAGGGCGTGGGCGGACATGAACTCCCCCGCGGGCACGGATCGCAATCGAGCTGGGGTGGATCGTCGAGTTGGGGTGGATCGTCCACGCGCCAGGGGGGCGGAGGAAGCACGGAATACCGCGGCAGTGGCGGGTGGGGTGAGGGACGAGGGACGAATGGAGTTGAGATGGCCGTCAGCAGTCCGAACGACGCCGAGACCGAGTCCACAATTGCGAATCGACTGTTATTGACGATTGCTGATTCGCCGTCTGGCGGCCGCATCGAAGTCACGCCGCACATCGACTCGAAAGAGCGAAAAGGCGACCCACAAGGCGGCCGGCGTGCCGAGCCACAGGGGAATGG
>DATKDU010000088.1:0-11810 GCA_035512595.1 Pirellulaceae bacterium | reverse complement strand
CCCTTCTGAAACAAAGGCCGACGTTTCGCGCTGAGTACGGCAGACACTTTCAGGAGGACGAGTCATGCCCGACGGAAAACGCAAACGCCGCTTCAGCCCGAACCTGGCCCGCCGCCGCTGGTATGCCGTCCACCGGTCGTTCCGCTTCAGCCGCCGGTTTGGGTGGGCGGATTAACGCCGGCACTCTTCCAGCAGCGCTTCGCAGCGCACCTTCCACGGCGTACCGTCGAGGCCCGGGGGCGTGAGCAGCAGATACTCCAAGAGTGCCGCGGCCTGCTTCTTTTCTCCCAGCTTCGACTGGGCCAGGGCCACCGAGTACCTGGCTTTGAGCCATCGCTCCGATCGCGGCTTGCTCCGCGCGGCAACGATCCGCCACTGCGCAAGCCCCTTGGCGAGCGAATCTTTGTCCTGGCCAGCCAAGAGCAGGTCGCCGTAAGCTTCCTGGATGTCGCCGTGAAGCGGATTCTTCTTTGCCAGAGCGGCAAAGAGACTGATCGCCTCGTCGCGGCGGTTGGCGGCCGCCAGCGCTTCGGCGTGGACGCGGTCGAGAGACAGTTGCTGCGTTCCGTCGAGCTTCTGCCGCTGTGGCAGAAGCAGCTCCACGGTGGCCAGTTCCAATGCCGCCATTTCGCGCCGCACGTCGGGGCGCGAGCGTCTGACGACGGCCGACAAACCTTCGAGCAGATCCAGGAGCTGCGCCGGCGAAGCTTCGCTCATCTCCTGGAGCATCAGCTCGGCAGTCCGGCGCTTGGCCGGCTGCGACGCAAGCGCCAAAACGAGCTGCGCCTGGGCGGCCGTTTTCCATTCGGCCGGCGCATCCCCTGCCGATTCGATTCCGGACTTGAGCAGTTCCTCGGCTGCCGCGGCGTCGCCAGGCAGGTAATCGAACACGATTTCGGCCGCGGCCAGAGCAGCGGCTCGCTGACTGTCATTCCACATGTCCGGGAGCCGCATCTGCGGGCCGAGCACGACGCCGCGCAGGTAGGCCAGGGCCCGGCGCGCCTCGTCTTGAACGTCTTTGCCCCCTGCGGCGAGAGCGGCCAGCTCCTTCCGCAGGACCGGAATGGCGGCAGCCACGGCGGCTGAAAAATGTTCCGACTCTGCAGGCACGCTGGTATACGAGGCCGCGGCCCTACCCCACTCCTGGCGGCTCTCGTGCAATCGTCCCTGCCAGAGCCGCGCCTGCTGCGCCGGTTCGCTCGCCGGCCAGGTGTCGATCAGCTCCACCAGCAGCTTCTCGTACTGCCGCTGGTAGCTCGCATCGCGGCGGACTTCCTGGGCCGCATTCCACACGCCCCGCAGATGAGCTGCCGCCGCCGCCGGTTGTGCCTTGAGCTGCACGGCCCGCGCGCAGAACCGGTCCGCCGCGTCCTGGTGCAGCTTCCGCTCCTCCTGCACGAGCGCCGCCTTGTACGACAGCTCCAGCGCCGCCTTGTCGTCGCCGGCACGGCTCGCCTTGTCGGCCGCTTGATCATACGCGGCAATCGCCTGGTCGAACTCGCCCTTGAGATACAAGCTGTCGGCCGTTCGCATCAGCAGCTCGGCATTGCCAATCGAACCTTGCGGCAATGAGCGCACGAGAAGTTGATCGGCGCGGCGTCCCCAGTACGAGCCGTGCTGCTCGGTCAGGAGCCGCGCCTGCTGGGCGGCCAGCTTCTGCCACTTTTCGATTGCCGGCTTATCATTGGTCAATGAAGCGGACTGTAGCTGCGCCAGACACATTTCGAGCGTCGCCAGGTCGAGCTCCGCCGATGCCTGTCCGTCGATCAGCCGCCCCTCTTCGACCAGCTTCTGCGCGGCGGCCAGTTGCTGCCGGTCGATCGCCAGACGGATCAGCTCGGCCCGGGCAGTCAGCCGCACGGCAGTGGGGATTTCCGGCGGTTCCAGCTCCTTCAGCAGTTGCTGACAGCCCTCGTGCTCCCCCAGCAGCCGCTGGCAGATGGCCAGGTCCAGACGCAGTTGCGCGATCAGCTTCGGATCGTCGGTCGATTGCCGCAGCGCTTGCTGGAGCGTTTCCCGCGCCTGCTGAAGGCTGCTCGTGCGGTCAACACTTTTGGGCTCATAGAGCAGCCCCTGATTCCGCTGAGCGCGGGCGAGCTGATGCTGAACATGATGCTGGAGCGAGAACAACTCATCGCCGGTAAGTTCTCCTTCCTTGAGCGTGGCGCGGCGGCGGATCGGAATCTCGCGGTCGAGCTCGCTGCTGAGCGCCTCCAGCAGTCGCGTCGCCTCGCGGACGAGCGCCTTGGCCCCATCAACGCCGCCGGCGGGCGCACCTCCCGCTTCCAGTTCCTGGCGAGCCAGCTCTCCTTGCAACAGCGGCGTGAGTGCATCCTGCACGCGGACCAGAATCAGCCGCGGATGCTTTTCGTCTGTGCGAAGAAAGTCCGCAGCCGTGGTGCGGGCCGCCTTCCACAAGGCATCGCGTTCCTCCGGCCGGGCGAATGCCGCATGCTGGGCCAGGGTACGAATCAACTCGATCGACAGGTCCGCTTGCTCAACGGGCTTGATCGTCTGCTCCGCGAGCTTGTCGCGGGCATACTTTTCCGCCAGCTCAAACAGCCGCCGCTGCCGCAGGCCGGCGAGGAATCTGGCATCGGCAGACGGCTGGGCCTGACCAAACGCTCCCGAACCGATGAGGAGGAGGAAGGCCAGAAGCAGGAACGGGAGGAATGGAACAGAAGGAAACGAAGCTAACGAAGAGGGGGTGCGGGACGCGGCTAAGGGGAATCGTGGATTGGAGGCAGCCCGGTACATGAGGAGTCTGTGACTGGTTGCTGCGCCCAATCTACTACCGCATGGCCGGATCATTTTTTGAACTTAAAGTGGAGCGACTCGACGTCCCAGTCTACCCCCGTGGTCAGGAAGCTTTCGCCGCGCAACATCCGACGGCCACCGTTATCCTTGCAATCTTGCCCAATGCTGTATAGGAGAAACTCATCCCCCTGCGGATGGTAAGTAACGGCCCGCTCAGGCACGTCGCCGCGGACCATCGGTGGAACGTGCCCATGGACGCCGGGAGCCAGGTTGCCGTAGGGATCGAGCGGAATGGCGGTCAGGTAGCCGGGAACCAGCTCGTCAAGCGACCGCGGCAATCGACCGTCGTCTTCCTCAAACAGTCGGATGGCCAGTTCGGTCATCAGCAGCCGGCGGGCAGCTTGCTCGCGAAAGTTAATGTGGGCGATGTGCGAATTGACGTATTTGCTCGACCGGGGCGCCAGTCCCAAGCACTCATACGGCAATTGGTACTCCAGAGCCATTCGCCACCGCCTTCCGCGCGAGCCATAGGCGTGCTCGCGCCTGGCGACGACTTCCATCGGCTCGCGATTCTCATCCAACTCGGCAAGGAGCCGCACGGCTTCCACCTTAGTATTGCGCGACAGCCGCTTAATGGAGGCGACCAGCAGCTTTCGGCCAATGCCTTCGGCGGTAATGCCTATGGCGACATCCATCTCAAAACCGCCGCGGACGGCCATGCGCGACAGCTTCAACAGGGACAACGACACCTGCGCCGATTGTTCGTGCTGGCCGGCCAGTTCGAGCGACTCTCCATACCGCTCCAGCGCCCTGGCGATTTTCATCACTTGAATGGCCGTGTCGTCGTGTCCCAAGTTGAACGGATCGCTAGCCGCGTCCATCTCGTTGAAGGTCACATAGCCAGCGCGCTCCAGCAGCGGCAGAAGCTGCTCGTAAATGGCTTTGGTCTGGGCAGGCGTTGCGTTTTCCAATGGCGCTCCGATGCGCAAAACCTCGGGGAGCACGTTTTCGGAGAGTTGCACGGCGGGCGGAAAGTCGGGCCGCGCTGTCATGCGCCAATAGAGCGTCGCCAGCGGCACTGCCGCCGCCAAAACGACGGTGGCCAGTAATACGCAGGCGGCTAACCTTCGCCGCGGCCGATCGGGAATCGAAAACGCGGCCCGCGCCAGTCCCATTCCGAACAGGAGCAGCAAGGCAAACTCGCCGTAAAGAAAGGGGACTAGCACCAGGTCGCGTGTCCACTCATCGCGAAAAGCCGCCGTTTGCAAAAACAATGAAGCGCCCAGCCAATCTCCGAGCCAGAAAATGTCCGTAGCAATGGCCGCCGCGAAGATTGCCGCCAGCCACAGCGCAGCGGCTAGCGGTCGGCGGCCGCTTACCAAATTCCAAGCAGCAATCGTCAGGGCCGCAAGTAGGAACGAGGCGCCGATCGCTCCCGGCCATTCGATCAACAGCGGCACCCTCGCAAAGCCGGTGACGATCCAGGCGATAACGCCCACGACCACCATCAGCAAGAACAGATCCCGCAGGCTGAATCGGAAGCGCTGGTAGGTCCCGCTTGCCGAGCGGGACCTTGCATCCGCCTCGCTCGGCAACTCAGGTCCCGCCCGGCAGGCGGGACCTACACCGCGCCACCAGCGCCAGATTGTCATCGCGAGCACAATCTCCGCCATGATCAGCGCGTAGAAATTCAGCGGCTCGTGGGCGCGGATCGGGATCAGGGCCGCCAGGGCCAGGCAGGGGATGATTGCCCGCAGGGACCAGTGTCGGCGGCTGGTTGCCGCCCACAGTCCGATCAGGCAATAGATGGCCGCCACGCCGGTGACGAACAGGTACGTCACTTGGAGGTAGGGGTCGCGGAGGATTTCCAGGGCGCTGGGCATGTTGGGAACTGCTCGCGACATTGTACCGTCCGTAGCGGTTGCCGCGGGTCCCGAATGCCTGCTGGGGCGAAGACCAACGACGGTTTCTGAGACCGGCCTGGGAGTCGGAAAAATGTCTGATTGTCAATGCATATTCATATGTATACAATTGGCCCGGCAGTTGCATGGGGCTGGCGGAGCGACCTGGCGGTCTGCCATTTCGGCCGCTGGCCGCTGCGCACTGGTTGTTCTCTGGCAATTTGGTTGTGTTGGAAACTCGGCACTGGCGGAAAACCGGCTAGGGCGGAGCCGTTCCCCTTGACGGTTTCGCCCACGCACGCCGCGGCATCCGGATGGATCCCCGGCAGGGGGTCTTATATCCTCTTATCGCCATCGGCGGCGAGCGCCCGTTTCGGCCCGCGCAAACGCGCTATAATCGACGAGAGGTCTGAAATGACTTGCGTCCGGGGGATGCCCGGCGGCAGCGCCGCAAGGCAAGTGTATACAAAAGGTTATGCCTAAGCCGCCCGCTCGCCGGTCGCCGTAAGTCGAGGTTGTGGGGGGTGCGCAGAGGCGCTATCACCGGGCATCCGGTCGCCGCCGGGAGGGGATCGCTAGACTATTATCGCGCCGCCGGGCAGACCAAGTGACGCCAACTCGACGGGCACCCCTTCCAAGGGCAGAACGCCGGCCACTAACGCTAGCGGCATTGCAGCGCCCGGAGCGTTGCTCTTGTCAGGGAAGCCTCTTTTGGCCAGAGTATGGCAGCCCGCCGTGGAACTGCTGACGCCACATCGTTGAACTTCGCTGGACCCTGCCTCGCATGAAGCCCTCGCACTCGTCAGGACAACGCCGCCGGCTGGGACGATCCCGCGCTCTGGTGCTCGATCTGTTGCGCCTGTCGCAGCGCGTGCCGACCTTTCCCGTCGAGCGGCAGATGGATTTAGGGGCGCTGGCCGCGGCCCGCGACACCTGCCCGCAGCGCATTTCCTGGGTGGCTCTGTTCGCCAAGGCCTTTGCCGTCGCGGCGCGGGAGATCCCACCGCTACGCCGCAGTTACATCGCCTGGCCGTGGCCCCACCTCTTTGAACACGAGCAGAATGTGGCCATGGTGGCCGTCAACCGCCAGTACGAAGGGGAGGACCGGCTGTTCTGGCTGCGGCTCCTCTCGCCGGAAACGACGCCGCTGACCGGCCTGCAAAGGCAGCTCCTGCGCGGTACGACCGGCGACGTCCGCGAAGTCTATCGGCAGCAGCTTCAGTTTAGCGGCGTGCCCTCCCTTTTGCGGCGGCTGATCTGGTGGGGGAGAATGAACGTCTCGCCATCGCGCCGCGCCTGCTGGCTGGGGACCTTTGGCATGTCGGTGCTGGCGTCGCAAGGGTGCTACAACCGCCGGCCGCCCCACTTCCTCACCGCCTGCGTGACCTACGGCCCGCTGGACGAACTGGGGCGAATGCCGGTGACGCTCGTCTGCGATCACCGGGTGCTGGACGGCGTGACGGCAGCCAGGGGATTGGCGGTGATGGAAGAGACGCTGCGAGGCGCGATCGCCAGCGAGCTGCGGGGAATAGGTGCGCAGCGGGCGGCAGCGTGATTCGAGTGCAGAATGCAGAGTGCAGAATTCAGGCACTCTGCACTCTGCACTCTGCACTCTGCACTGGTACGTGGCTTCCCCTTGACGCCGCTGGTAGGATAAGGCGGTCGATTCTTCCCGCCCCTGAATTCCACCGGAGAGTGCCCCCCATGACCAAATGGTCCACGATGCTCCTGACCGGCGTGGTTGCCGCCTGCGTGAGCACCTCGTTTGCCGAGGAGAAGCAAGTGTCCGCCCTCCAATTCAAGATGAAAGCCATCGACGGCAAAGAGGTCGATCTGGCCAAAAAGTACGACGGCAAAGTCGTGTTGTTGGTCAATGTCGCCAGCAAGTGCGGCCTGACGCCGCAGTACGAAGAGCTCGAAGCGCTGCATGAAAAATTTGCCGACAAGGGACTGGCCGTGGTCGGCGTGCCGTGCAATCAGTTCGGCAAGCAGGAGCCGGGAACCGACAAGGAGATCGTCGAGTTCTGCCAGAGCACGTACAACGTGAAGTTCGATCTTCTTTCGAAGGTGGACGTCAACGGCGAGACGGCCTGCCCCCTCTACAAGCACCTGACGGCCGTGGAAACCAAGCCCACGGGTGCCGGCAAGATCTCCTGGAACTTCGAAAAATTCCTGATCGGCAAGGATGGCAAGGTCGTCGCCCGCTTTGCCCCGCGGACCGCTCCCGACGCGCCGGAAGTGGTAAAGGCGATCAAGGAAGAGCTGGCCAAGAAATAAGGCGGCCAGGCACCGCAGGGCGTATGCGCTGAATGACCAATGACCAAGCCCCAATGACCAATGGAAGAAATCCGTCATTGGTCATTGGGACTTGGTCATTGGTCATTTGATCCCATGTCCAGACGCACTTCATCACGCCCCCTGCTGCAATTCTCCCTTCAGGGGCTGATGATCGTCATGGCGATGATTGCCGTCGTCCTGGCGGTCTATCGCCAGTCGGGGTGGCGGCCGCTGGTCTACTATTACTTCATGCTGTTTCTGGTCGGGCCGTGGTTCGCCTACCTGTTTAGCGAGTGTCTTCCGATCCAAGCGCGTCCCGTGCGGCTGTTCCTCGGCAACGTCCTCTTGATGGCCATGTTCCTCGGCGCTGTGCAGTTAGCCGAGATCTTCTTTGATGCGGCCGCCATCCTGCTGGTGGGGGTCGGCGCGCTCGTTCTCTGGTCGCCGCAGTACATGGTCTTTTTCGTCTGGCAGCCGCGACTGGAGGAGGACGGTTAGCTCGCCTGGAGAAAGTGTACCGGCCTGACGACCCAGTTTTCCTGGCCCCACGTGCTAGCCCGGCCGATAAAAAGCTTGATCCAATCAAGCACCTTTGATACGATTCGGGTTAGTTCGCCGCCGGCACTTCCCAACGGAAGCAGCCGGACCCGCCGGTTCCCCACCCACCTGAAGGATTACCCCATGCTCACCATCTTCGGCAAGCCGACCCGCTCCGGCCGCTTTTGCGATGGCCAGTCCCGCCGCGACTTCCTTAAGATCGGCGGCATGGTCATGGGGGGGATCGCATTGCCGCAGCTTTTGGCGGCCGAGGCCCGGGCGGGGCTGGGCAAGAGCCACAAGGCGATCATCAACGTCTTTCTACCGGGTGGGCCGCCGCATCAGGACATGTGGGACATCAAGGTCGATGCGCCGGCCGAGATTCGCGGCGAGTTTCAACCGATCAAAACCAACGTCGCCGGCATCGAGATTGGCGAGATTTTCCCCAAAATCGCCGCGATTGCCGACAAGTGCGTATTCATCCGCACGATGGTCGGCGCGACGGGGGGCCATGATGCGTACCAGTGCATGACCGGGCGAGCGCTCAATCCGGCCCCGGCCGGCGGCTGGCCGGCGGCGGGATCGTGGGTCAGCAAGCTGCAAGGTCCGGTGAACCAGAGCATCCCGCCGCACCTGTCGATGTGCTACAAGACCGATCACGGACCTTGGGGGTACGACGGCGAAGGGGGTTTTCTCGGCATCGCCCATTCACCGTTCAAGCTCGTCGGCGGCAAGAGCGAGACGAGCAAGACCGACAACATGACCCTCCAGGGGATCACGCTCGATCGGCTGGCCGATCGTAACAGCCTGCTATCGGGCTTCGACAAGCTCCGCCGCGAAATCGACACCAGCGGCAAGATGAAGGGGCTCGACTCGTTCACCCAGCAAGCCGTCGGCATTCTCACCTCCTCGGCACTGGCGGACGCACTCGATATCTCCCAGGAGCCGGTCGAGATTCGCGAGAAGTACGGCACAGGGGACAAGAATTTCCGCGACGACGGCGCACCGAAGATGACGGAGAATTTCCTCATCGCTCGGCGGCTGGTGGAAGCCGGCGCGCGCGTCGTGTCGCTGAACTTCAGCCGCTGGGACCACCACGGCCAGAATTTCCAGGCGATCCGCCAGGATGGGCCGCTGCTCGATCGGGCGACGGCCGCCCTGATCAGCGACATCTACGAGCGCGGCCTCGACCGCGACGTGTCGGTTGTGGTGTGGGGCGAATTCGGCCGGACGCCGAAGATCAACAGCGGCGCGGGACGCGATCACTGGCCGCAAGTGAGCTGTGCGCTCCTGGCCGGCGGCGGCATGCGGACCGGCCAGGTCATCGGCGCGACCAACCGCCTGGGCGAGCACGCCGTCGAGCGGCCGGTCACCTTCCAGGAAGTGTGGGCCACCCTCTATACCAACATGGGTCTCAACCTCCGCTCCATCCGCGAGTTCGACCTCCGCGGCCGGCCCCAGTACCTGGTGGACGACGGCGTCCAGCCGCTGAAGGAAGTGATTTGACCGTAGGCGAGCGTTCCTTCACCGTCGCAGCGTCAGATTGGTGAAGTAGAATCAACGGCGTGACGATTTCTGAGCCAATCGACCGCCACATCATCCGTGCCGCCGAGATCTTGCGCGCAGGCGGCATCGTCGCGTTCCCAACAGAGACGGTCTATGGCCTGGGGGCCGCTGCCGACCAGGAAGCGGCCGTGCGAAGGATCTTCGCGGCCAAGGGGCGCCCAGCCGATCACCCGGTCATCGTTCATTTACTTCAGGCAAGCGATATCCAGGACTGGGCGATTGAGATTCCCCCCGCCGCCTGGAAGCTGGCCGAAGCCTTCTGGCCCGGGCCGCTGACGCTGATTCTCAAGCGGAGCAGCCGCGCCAAGGACGCTGTGACAGGCGGTCTCGGCACGATCGGCCTGCGCGTGCCGGGACATCCGGTCGCCCAGGAATTGCTCAAGCGTTTTGGTAGCGCGATTGCTGCTCCATCGGCCAATCGGTTTGGCCGGGTCAGCCCGACGACGGCCGAGCACGTCCGGCGGGAATTCGGCGATACGCTCGATCTCATCCTCGACGGCGGCGATTGCCAGGTCGGACTGGAATCGACAATCGTCGATCTCGGCGGCCGAGCGCCGGCTATTCTCAGGCCGGGGAATGTGACCGCGGAGCAGATCGAAACGGCGCTTGGAATGCCGCTGGCGGAAGCGAACGAACATTCGCCGCGTGCCGCCGGGAGAATGGCCAGCCACTATGCCCCCCAGGCGAAGGTGGAGATCGTCATGCCGCACGAAGTAGCGGCTCGCTACGGGGCGCTGACGGCTGCCGGGAAGCGAGTGGTTGTGATTGGCGGGCCGCCCGATGCGGCCATTCCGCAAGAGGCTCGAATCCGAGTACCCATAGCGGCCGACGCCTTCGCGCAGCAGCTTTATGCCGTGCTGCGGGCCGTCGATGACGCCGGGTTTGACGTGGCCCTGGCGATCCTTCCCGCGGAAGGAGGCGTCGGCACGGCCATTGCCGATCGCTTGCGCAAGGCGGCCGGCCCGCGAGACGGCGCATAAGCGGCAGCTCAGAGGAGCATCTGGTCGAGTGCCGTCAGGGCGACGGGAAACGGCGGCCGCGAGTCGCGATAGGTCTCCCACCACTGGAGCACGACCTGCGGCGCGTCGAGATCGGCCGGCACGCTCAAATGCCAGGCGGCAATCGCCCGCTTGAGCAGCGCCGGCGAAGCGTGTACGAGCTCCACTTCCTGGGCCGCTTCCAGCACCGGCATCAGCATGGCGAAGGCCGCAACGTGCGGCAGTCGCTCGGCATGAATCCGGTCGCTGTAGGCCGGCAGGTCGAGCTGGAGCTGGGCGAGCAGCCACGCCAGGCGAACGACTTCGGGCAGTTCGGCGTGGGGATTGGCCAGAACCGCTTCGATCCGCACGGCATTGGCCGAATGGTGCGCTTGGCCGCCCCCGCCGAGCGCCGGCTGGACAATAAGGACTTGTGCCTCCTGGGCAATCAGCGATTCGTCAGTCCGCAGGCCGATGCCGTGCAGCATTCCCGGTCCGCGTGCTTCCCACTGCTCTCGGAGGGGCCGCATCCGCAGGTCCAGCTCCCCGATCAGGTCGGGAAAAGCACGTCGGACGGCTGATTCGAGGCCGGCGATCGCAGCGGCCAGGCGCGGGAGCGTCAATTCGGCTCGCTGACGGCCGAGCGTCTTGGTCAGCGCTTGCAGCGCCAGCTCGCGGCCGCTCCCTGCGGTGGCGGACAGGCCGAAGAGATACCGCCACAGTCGAGGTCCGCTCATGGGTTCGGCGGCAATGGCCCGCGCCAATTCCTGAGACGGTGCTGCGATCGCCTCCGCCAGCGGCTGGTCCACCATCGGCAGCCCGCGCGACAGCGCCTCGGCTGCGTGCAGGCAACTGGTGGTGAAATGGGGACGCCAGTGGAGGTGGAGCATTGCGGATTGCAGATTTCAGATTGCGGATTGGGGGCCAGTGGGACCATTATGCGGATATTGTTCGCCGCCCACCAACGTCAGTATCGGCGTGCGCCCCAATCTGCAATCCGAAATCTGCAATCCGCAATCCGACGGCACTTGTCCCCCGACCGCCCGATGTGGTACGTTTTTCGCTGCGGCGGGACGTGGTTGACACCTTCCGCCCGTCTGGGAATCCGATTCAACCACCACAGGGAGACCATCGTGGGCGTCAAGAAGACCGGCAAGGGACGTCGCAAACTGGGACGTAAGAAGCGTCGCATGCGGGCTCGCATTCGGCATCGCAAGTAGCCCGCGCTAGGGAACGCCGGGTCGATGATTCTGGCCTGACCGAGCCGGCGCTTCAGGAAACTCCGCGGCACGCGAACTGCAAGTTCTCCCGGCGTGTCCTGCTCGCTGCGCTCGACACCCGCCACAGCATCTTTGCCGATGATCACGCCGCGCACTCCCAAGGGCTTTCGCGACTTCCTCCCGGAAGGGATGATTCCGCGCGAACGGCTCATTTCCCTCTGCCAGCAGGTCTATCGCTCCTTCGGCTTCGTCCCCATCGACACGCCGGCCCTCGAGTTCTTCGAGGTGCTCAGCGGCAAGGGAGGGGAAGAGTCCGATCGGCTGATGTACAACTTTGAGGATCGCGGCGGCAATCGCCTCGGAATGCGATTCGATCTTACCGTGCCGCTGGCCCGCTTCGTCGCCCAGCATGCCGGTGAGCTGGGGCTGCCGTTCAAGCGGTATCAGATCGGCACGGTGTGGCGCGGCGAGAACACGCAGCGCGGCCGCTACCGCGAGTTCATGCAGTGCGACTTCGACACGGTCGGCACCCGCAGCATCGCCGCCGACATCGAAACGGCCCTGGTGATCTACGA
>DATKDU010000087.1:0-10864 GCA_035512595.1 Pirellulaceae bacterium | reverse complement strand
CGGCCCTCCTCGCGCTACCACGGGAGCGCTTCGCCTGCTTCCACGAGGCGCGCCGCAAAGTAAGCCGGGATGGGCACGTCGAGGTCGCCAAAGCGTACTACTCGGCGCCGCCGGAGTATCTGGGGCGCGAGGTCTGGGTGCGGTGGGACATGCGGCTGGTCCGCATCTTCAACCATCGTTTCGAGCAGATTGCCTTGCACGTGCGGCACGAGCAGGGGCGATTCAGCACCCATGCCGAGCACATCGCGCGCGAAAAGATCAGCGGATTGGAGCGTGGTGCGTCGTACCTGCTGGGAAAGATCGAGTTGATCGGTCTGCACACCCACCAGTGGGCCCAGGCCATGCTGCACGCGCGGGGCATCGAAGGGACGCGCGTCCTGCAAGGACTGCTGGCACTGACAAAGAAGCACGGCAGCCAGTCCCTGGAAAATGCCTGCGAAATCGCCCTGTCGCACAGTTGCTGGCGGCTGCGGTCGATCCGCCAGTTGCTCAAGCGGCACACGGCCAGACAAGAGCCGCTTCCCTTCCTGGACGAGCATCCGATCATCCGCCCGCTGGAAGATTATGCCGCCGTGGTCGCCCAGGCGCTCCATCGCCAGACGGATCGCCCCTCCGTGGGCGAAGGTTTTGGGAGGCATGACTGGACAATGATCTCGCCAGAGAGCGGGCACGAAAAAAGCCCCGCAGGCAGCGTCCCGCAGGGCTCGTCGGTGAGATCACCGCCCAGGCCTGGTTATCCCTTGCCGGGTTGCACCTCTGCAGAGCCCGGCTCCGTTTCACCAGACGACCCTACTGTAGTTCCCTCTTTTTCACCGGACCAGGAGCCCCCTCATGAATGATCGCTTGCAAACCGCCCTCCACCAGTTGCGTCTCTCGGGATTGGCCCAGTCGCTGGACGTGCGTCTCCAGGAAGCGGCCGGCCACCAGCTCAGCCACGCCGAGTTCCTGGAGTTGATCGTTCAGGATGAACTGCTGGTCCGCCAGCAGCGGCAGATCGACCGGCGGGTCAAAGCGGCCCAATTCCGAGAGCTGAAGGCGCTGGACGAATTCGACTTCGCGTTCAACCCCTCGATCCACCGCGCGCAGATCTTCGATCTGGCCACCTGTCGCTTCGTTCGCGAAGCACGGGACGTGCTCTTCGTCGGCCCGCCGGGGACGGGAAAGAGCTTCCTGACCCAGGCCCTGGGGAACCAGGCGATCAAGCAAGGCTTTCTGGTGCTGTACCGCTCCATCTTCGACGTCGTGCGCGACTTCCTGCACGACGAGGCGCTGGAAGGACAGGAGAAAATCTTGGGCCGGTATCTCAAACCCGACCTGCTCATCATCGACGACATGGGAATGAAGCAGTTGCCGAAAAGGAGCGGGGAGTTCTTGTTCGAGATCGTCATGCGGCGGTACGAGACCCGCTCCACCATGATGACCAGCAATCGCCCGCTGGAGGATTGGGGCAAGCTGCTGGGGGACGTCCCCAGCGCGACGGCCATCCTCGATCGCTTCTTGCACCACGCCACAATCATCGCCATCACCGGCAAGAGCTACCGGCTGCGGAATCAGGCCCGCATCGAACCAGAGACTGCCGCTGTGGAAGACGCCGACAATTCAAAACCGGCCATTTCGCCCGCCGGCTCGACGGCTGCCGGCAAGCGGAAAAAGTCGCCGGCGCAGCCCACCGAGACTTGCCAGTCGTAACGATTCCAGCGATCATCAACCCAACCATCACCCCGGCTGCTAATTTCGCCCGCTACTGGCTGCATTTAATCCGCCCGGTGACACGACGAGCCGTTTCTCTTTTATCCGCAATGCCTTGCGATCGATCTGGTGTTTCCGGAGGGTTCAACACAATCTTTTGATTGCAGACTGGCGTATCGGCGAAAGGCTGGTGCCCCGTCCCTAAGTTTCGTGAACGAGGCCGCTCGACGGCCTTTCTGAGGAAGCTCCTGATGGGGAACCGGGGGGCCGCCCGCTCGGCGCGTCGAGAACTTGGGATAGGCGCACCGAGGCGGCCTTGACGCTTGCACCATCGTGCGGCGAGGGAATCGTGCGCTCGGCCACGCCGGCGATCAAGTCCGCCTGCTGCCGCAGCGCTTGCCGCCGCCGGGTGTTCGCCGTCTGGCCGGCGATGATTTCCAGCGCCTGAAGCTGTCGCGTCAGGACCGCGACGTTGCCTTCGGCGTTCTGCCGGATCTGGTCGAAGGCTTCGGCCAACAGGCTTTCGAAGCACGGGCCTCGGGCGATGACACGCAGCTCCCCTTGGTCCAAGCGGCGGACAGTCGCAATTCGTCGCGATCCAAGCCGGACAAGGATCGCCGCCAGGTAGTTCACGCACATCACCGCGGTCGTGGTGTCGTTGATACCAGGCGACAACGCTTTCAGGGCGATGTCCACGAGTTGCCGAATGCCAAAGCTGGCATCCTGCCCCACCGTGCGATGGGGGCTGATGGCGTAGACCGCGTTGAGCTCGTCCGCTGTGCCTTCGTCCAATCCAGCCGGGTCGGCCACAGAGATCAGCGGAGTCCCCTCGACAACGAACTCGCCGATGCCGCATTCCATGCGCACGATGGTCTTGCGTTCTCGGGCGAAAACTAGCAGCGAGTCCCCGTCGATACTTTGAATGTAACCGCTCTTTCGTGCCGGAACGGCAAACCAAGCCTGCTCCGGGAGAGACACCGCCAAGTCGCCGTCCGTGTCTTCCTCAACGTCATCACCCATCCCCTGGGGAAACAAGTGACCCACGGCAGCGATGGTCTCCCGTGCGGCCGCGGCAATGATGCTCGACGACTGGATGGACATTGAAATGTAGTGAATGAAAAAGATCAGATAGCCGATCCCGACGAACGCCAGGATCAACCCGCCCAGTACGGCCAGCGACGGGACAAACGCCCCTTCGTCACCGCCTCGAATGACCCTGAGCACCACTAGGCAGTAGGCAAAGATGCCGACGAACACGCCGAGCACCACCTGATTGTTGCGGTCGCGCATAAAGTTGCTCAGGACCCGCGACGTGTACTGACTGGACGTCAGCGACAGGGCCACGATCGTGATGGAGAACACCACCCCGGCCACCGTGATCATCGAGCTGGCGACGGCGGTGAGCAGGCCGCGGGAACCAGCCGCACCGGCGCCGAAGAGCAGCGGCCACCGCTCGACAACAGGCAAATCGACAGTCACGTCGACGCCTATCAGGACAGTGGCAAGCCCCACGGCGCCCAGGACAATCATTGCGGGTAGGAACCAGAAGCTCGCCCGCGTCTCTTGCCACCAATGCCGCAGTGTCGGGATCACCTGCCAATTATTTGCCTGCATGAGTTTGGCTCATTGAAGTTTCGACAGAGATTGAATTGCTTGCTGAGATCACGGCGAGTTCCCCTCACTTGCTGACGCTGACGCCCCTTCCTGCAACATGCCCTCCAGGTACAGATTTCGAACCAGCACCATCGCCACGATTAACAGCGGCGTTGCCACGACCAGGCCCAGGACACCCATCCAGACGCTGGCGCCAAGCTGCGCTGCAATCACGAGTACCGGCGGCAGTGACAAGGCGCGATACTGAATCAGCGGCGTGACCAGATAACTTTCGATGAGTTGAATTGCGATGAAAAGCAGCACCACCCACAGGGCGGTCAGCGGGCCGTGCATGAGCCCCAGCAGCACGGCGGGCACGGCGGAAATGATGGGCCCGAAGTTGGGGATGAACGTGAGCAGTCCGGCGACGATTGCCAATGTCGCCGCCAGTTCGATCCCCAACAGAAGCAGCCCCAACCAGGTCACTACTCCCACCACCACCATGGCGACTGCTTTCGCGGACAGAAACCACTGGAGCGAGGAGCCGATTTCTCCGAGAATCTTCCTGCCTCGCACACGTTGCGCGGGCAGGATGAGGCGAAGCAATCCTTGCTGATAAACTTGCGGTTGCGCCGCAAGCATAAGCCCCAGGAAGCACACCATGAGCAATACCCCCACCAGACCGAAGGCAGACGTCGCGGCACCGGCGGTGCGCGACAAAATGGCCTGCGGCTGTGGCAAGAATTGGCCAGCATCAAACACCTGAAGGAGCCAGCTTCCCCAGGGGGTAGCGTTCATCCGCTCACGAAAATTGGCCAGCGATTCCGGCCACTCTTGCCGAAACTGCTCAACCTGTGTGGCAATTTTCGGAACCAGTAGCCATCCGCCGGCAACTGTCAGCAGCAGTAGTAGCACCACCACGCCAAAGAGCGACCACTTCTCTCCCATCCCCGTGTACCGACCGAGCAGCTTCGCCAGAGAATGCAACACGATCGCGAACAGCACGCCGATAAAGATGATGAGCACCACGTCGATCGCACTGGCAATACCCAGTAAGATGATGATCATCAAGGCGGCCACCGCGCACACGGTCGCGGTCCGCTTTGCGAGCCGCAGCATTCCGTCGGCAGCGTCCGACATGTTTTCGTTTCCTTCGTGCATCGTGATCTCTTAATAGGCCCACGTTCGCGGCCTCTTGTTGTCGTCGATCGTCGCTTTCAATCGCGCCTCGCGCTAAAAAGGGAATCAGAAAACGACGACTGCGGGATCGAATTAAAGCCTTGGTAGCATCTCTTGCCCCTAAGGAGGCGGTTTCATGATCCTCTGCCGGGTTCTTTGCTATGATGATTTTGCTTTATTACCATTTCACTAGTGGAGGCCGGGCCAGGAACAGCCTTCAACAGGTTCTCCCCGTCGTTCAACGGCTGTACATGCCGGGCCTGTTCCTTGATGACGCCGGCTTCGCTGGATAACCCGCCTTCTGCTTTCGTGGATGCCGCATCCAGTTCGTCACGCGGCGGTTGAGCAGGAAGCCGCTCGCCCGGACCGATATCGTGCGTCCCCGGTTTCCCGTTGACCATGGTGATCGGGATGCCTTGGGGAAAGACAACCTCTCGGGCCTCATCGGGCATCGAGATGCCGTGTTTCTGGAAGGCGAGTTTCACCAGCCGGATCACCGAAGAGCGCACCTTCAACCAACTGTGTTCGCGGCCGTTGAGCCAGAAGTAGACCCGCAGGTTCACCGTCGACGTCCCCAAGCTGTCGGCCAGCACCGACGGCTCGGGATTGTTCAGAACGGCCGGATGGTTCGCCAACACTTGCCGTGCGATCTCCTGGGCTTCGTTGATCGAGTCGTCGTAACCGATGCCGACGACAAAGTCCTCGCGCCGATTGGCGTTGGTCGTGAAGTTGCGGATGTTGTTCTTGTACACGCTGGCGTTCGGGATCTGCACCAGGTTGCCGTCGAGGCTCATCAGGATCGTAGTGCGCACGTTCAGTTGCTGCACGAACCCCGTCACACCGGTGACCTCGATCAGGTCGCCCGTCTCGAAGGGCCGCTGCATGCTGAGGAAGAGGCTGGCCAGGAAGTTCTCGGTGATGTCGCGGAAGGCGATGCCGACGGCCAGACCGATCAGGCCGGTGCCGCCGATGACCGTCAGGGCCAATTGGGTCAGGCCGGAGACTTGCAGAATGATGTAGACGCCGAACAGGAAAACCAGCACGCCCATTCCCCGAGCCATCACATTACGCAGGAGATTCGCCCGTACCTTTCGGCGCAGGAACGTCCGCGCTCCTCGTGTCGCCAGCACGCCGGCGCCCGCCGACAGCGTCAGGATGAGCAGCCCGAATAAGAAAAAGGGGAGCGAGCGGATCAAGTCGCGCCAGAGGACGAGCAACCCGTCCCAAGCAGGATTGAAGTCCCACACCGACGGTTCGAGCACCTCCATCCGGTTGGCCACGGCGACCACATCCTGGGTGTTCCGTGCCAGATCGCCGGCCCATTTCTTGAGATCACCGGTCTCAGCCCGGCCGTTGAGGAAGACGACTCCTTCTCGAACCTCGACTCGCGGGTCGGTGAACCAGCCGGTGGCATCAAGGACACTTTGCAGCCGCTTGCGAATCTCTTCATCATGTGCGACGGGCTTGACGTCCACCTTCGCAGCAGCCGGGGCGAGGTCTTCCTTTTCAGCGGTTGAGACTTCCTGTGGACCGTCGGCCGCGCCGACTGGCGACTGTGCCATCAGTGACGATGTCATTGCGCCGCAAATACAACCGATCATCGCCACGGTTAGCAATGAGCGATAGCAATGGCCGACCAGTGTACGCCACGTATACTCACGCGGGTCGAAGCGCCGTGCGGTCGCTTGCCGCTTCATGTTTGCTCCAGTACCCGTTGTGGGCACATCAAATACTGTCTGCTGGCGAAAACAATCACCGAGTGAATTTTTCTATCCCGCCGCCCCACTTTGTGGCGCTAGCTTGGGCCCGGCATCGGTCCCGGCTGGGGATTAGGCGCCAACGGGTCCGGTCGTGGAGGCGGCGGCCCCGGTGGAGCGGGGTTTGGCTGGGGGTGAGGTCGCACCGCTACCGTTGCTAGATCGGCGGGTTTCCACTCAGCGTTCGCCGCGCCTCGACCCTTGACTTTGGATCGCTGTGGAAGTGCTTCAACGTGTGAGTGCATTTTGTTTCCCTCAGTGGCCCGTATTCGCTTCCCACGACGCTACCACGTGAACTAGTTTGCTGACCCCAATGAACCGGAGCGGTCGTCGGCACGGGACGCCCCCGCCTGCGCGGACTCCTCGGTGGGAGCGTCGACCGCGGCCGACGCTCCTCCGGAGAACTCCAGATTTTCCAGGGGACATTTGAGAACAAGATTGTCGGTCGCTCCCGAAATCTCGCCGACAGGTACGTGAATGGTTTGCGTTCCGAACCACGGTCGCTTGAGTTTCAGTTCGTCCAATGTTGCCCGGTTGAGCTTGACTTCCAAGGTCTGCAATTGCCACGTCTCGACGTCCGCAGTCATGTCGGCGACAACGCCGATATCACGACCATGTTGGCCGATGATTTTCATCCCGATCAGATTCGTTACCTTCGATTCGCTCATTTCCAGCTCCTTAAGGAATGGGTAGGTCAAGGTTTCTTGATTCATTCAGAAGCGGTAGCTGGCGGCTATGCCGGTTGCCGATGGCATCCGCTCCGTAGGAACGACGACGACCTCGCCCTTCATTCGCAGCACGGTTTCCGCTAGATCATTAAGTACGTCATCGACCTGGGGGTCAGAGAGGCCGGCCGGCGCGGTCTGACCGGCCTTGCGTTGCCGTTCGCGAAGATCCCAGCGGACCGTTGAATCGGCGAGACCACTCGTCTTGATCCGTCCGGTGGCGGGATCAATCTTGCCGGGGATCTGCCGCTCGGCCTCGACCAGCAACGTGCCAACGCGGCCCGCTATCGCGGCTTCCGCGATCTGAGCCAAGTCGTCCGAACCGAGGTCTCGGGAGCGCGATACCTGAAAGTCGTCGCTCAGCTTGGCCAGGCGTTGCAGGTAGACGGGTTCGACGATCCGCCACGCCTCCGCGCGCAACTGATCGAGATCCAGGGCGTCGGCATTCATCATAATCCCGTCGCTCATCAGAAATGGATTGTGACTGACGGCGTGGAACGGCGCGTGATACTCCGTCAGGGTCGCGAGGATTAACGGCAGTCCGGACGGGCGGGAGTGGTGTTCCAAAATTCCCCGGTCGATGGAACGGAAGAACCGGTCCCGGTCGATGTCGACCTCGTCCTTCTTTGACCCTTGCCCGTGGACCGACGGGACCGCTCCGCTGCCGGCCACCCCGCCTCTGGCCGCCCGCGGTGCCCCGGCCCCGTAAGCACCGACCGATAAGTACTGCTCGGTCAGTTCTTCCCCCAGTGCCTCCGTAATGGTCGAGGGTACATCCGTCAACTCGACCGGGTCGAGGGCGTAGCGGTTACCTTCATACAGCTTGGCCTCGTGGCGATTTAGGGCGAGAATTTGGTAGCGGTCGACCGACTGGAGCGCGCGGAGCAGCGGCTTGGTGTGAAAGCTGTCGGCGACGACGAGCAATTCCGTGACCGTGCGTTGCAAATCGAAGACCTCGAACGTGTCGGGCGAACTGAGGATGGCCAGCCCGTCCGTCCGGTGGTTCCAGAAGCGGTCGTCCCGTGCCAGCGTCTGGAACTTCTCCAAGAGCGTGCGCACCTCTCGGGTCGGATATTGCTGCCGCAGGGAGTTTTCCATCTCCGCGAGCAGGTTCCGGTAGCGGATCGGGTCTTGCTGGGTCTCGGGATGGTTGCGGTGCGTCGGCTGGTATAGGGAGATGCACGGGGGTGCGTGATCGGCCAGTAGCTTGGTCAGATGGTCGGTGGTGAGTTGTCGCATTACAAACTCTGTCTTATTTGTGAGCGCAGGAACAACGAAATATCCCAAGCAACCCCGCGCACTCCTGGGTTTGTGACTGAGCGGCTAGTTCCTGTGATTGGAATTGGCTTGTCCTCGCGCAGTTTCGGTCACAGCCTGTAAGAGGCTGTCCGCAGAATCGTCGCGCAAGCCGTCAAGGAACAGAACGGGTTGAGGGTCGCCGGCCAGATGCTGTTGGCGTTCGGGGTTGACCGTAACGTAGTCAATACCTTGCCTATTTGCCTCTAACAGCCACCCGTGCAACTCGCTCAGCCCGAGTTCGCCGATCTCGTCAGACTCACCCCAGCCAGCCTGATCTATGTATTCCTGCGCTACTTGGCGGCTCGTGAACAGCACAACGACCTCCTCTTCGCCCGAGTCGCCGGCATGAAAGACTGGCGTATCCAGGGCACCTATTCCCCTTTTGGCAATGACGTAGGCAACTGCCGATTGGTTGTCCTTGGTGTGGTCGGATCGCTCCTCGTCCTGTCGCGTGCCGGCAGCCTCGTTGGCCTCTCGAACCGCTCGATCGAGGCGGGCAGCAGAAGCCTGTTTAGCGTCCGTCGCTCCTTTAAGCGGCTGAGAATTGTAGATCCGTTGGCTTCTGTCATCCACTTTCAGGACACGCATGCGATTTCGCATAGCGCCTTCCTCGCCTGGTACGCCGCGGCTGTGATAACCACCTGGCAGGACAGCCTTTGGGCCATCAGAATCCGCATTGCCCAGGAGGCGGTTTTGGTTAGAGTGTTCCATTTGTCACTCCTCCATTAATAGATGTAAAACTTCCCGGACGCCCGGCTTGGTTACGACTGATTCCCGGCGTAAGACGTGCGACCTTTCGGACTATCCAATCGCTGCCCGGTATCTAACCACGCAGCACTATTCATGCCGGATTGCTCTTGATCTGGCAGGCCTGCCGAAGAATTCTAAGTAGCTGACAGTCCCAACTTGCCAAACAGGCCAGAAACAGTTCAATCGCCGTCCTGTTCTCTCGACTTGATTTTAGAAAAAGCCCGTTCTCGTTTCCGGCGATGGGCTTTTTCCTTGAAATCAAACCGAGTCCGACAATCGCAATGTGGCTCAAATTGCCCCGCGCGCTGCCGGGGTTTTGTTCCCCACTCGTCGTAATCACGTTTCCACTCTGGCCATTTCACGGTTCAAACGTTCGCACTCGGCAGACGTGCCGGAACCGGTTCGCCACGATAGCTCCGAAATCATGGGAAGCGTGACGATCACTACTGGCACGATTAGCCACCGCACAACCAGGCTAACGCGTCGCGTGAACAAGCGCGCTGGACGACTGCCGAGGCGACGTCCGGACTGGAGTCGAGACGGTGCCGCCGCGACCCCTCTGCCTGCCAACAACGGGGAAGCGCGGAACACTTGACCGGAACCCCGTAGATTCGGCGGTGCTCCCGACCTACCGCACGGTGACAGCCGTGAATCCTTAGCTCTGCCGCCGTTTAGAATCGGTATGTCGCCGCTAGCCCAGTGGTGGAGGGCATCCGGTCCGCAGGAACGACAACAACCTCGCCCTTCATACGCAGCACAGTTTCCGCCAGATCATCGAGCATGTCACCGACCTCAGGGTGTGAGAGGTCGCCCGGTTGGATCTGGCCGGTCTTGCGGTCGATCTTGCCGGGGATTTGCCGGTCGTCCTCGACCAGCAAGGTTCCGACTCGACCCGCCGTTACGGCTTGGGCAACCTGCGCCAAGTCGTCCGACCCTAATTGTCGCGAGCAGGCGATCTGATAGTTCTCAACCAGCTTGGCCAGGCGTTCCAGGTAGAAAGGTTCCACGATCCGCCACGCCTCGGCACGCAACTGGTTGAGGTCCAGGGCGTCGGGGTTTTTCATGATCCCGTCCGCCATCAGGAAGGGGTTGTGGCTGACCGCGCGGAACGGCGCGTGATACTCCGTCAGCGTTGCGAGCATCAGCGGCAGCCCCGAAGGGCGGGAGTGGTGCTCCAGGATCCCCCGATCGATGGAACGAAAAAACCGGTCACGGTCGATGTCCACCTCGTCCTTCTTGTCCCCGTGCGCGTGGATCGATGGAGTCGCCCCGCCACCGGCCGCACGGGCTGCCCCGGCTCCGTAGGAAGCGACCGACAGGTGCTGCTCGGTCAGTTCCTCCCCCAGCGCCTCCGTAATGGTCGAAGGCACGTTCGTCAACTCGACAGGGTCTAGTGCGTAACGGTTGCCTTCGTAGAGCTTGGCCTCGTGGCGGTTCAGAGCAAGAATCTGGTAGCGGTCGGCCGACTGGAGCACACGGAGGAGCGGTTTCGTGTGAAAGCTGTCGGCCACGACGAGCAATTCCGGGACGGTGCGTTGCAACTCGAAGATCTGGAACGTGTCGGGCGAACCGAGGATGGCCAGTCCGTCCGTGCGGTGGTTCCAGAAGCGGTCGTCGCGTGCCAGGGTCTGGAACTTCTCCAGGAGCGTTCGCACTTCCCGCGTCGGGTACTCCTGCCGCAGGGAGTTTTCCATCTCCGCGAGGAGGTTCCGGTAGCGGATCGGGTCTTGCTGGTTCTCGGGGTGGTTACGGTGCGTCGGCTGGTACAGGGAAACGCACGGCGGCTCGTGGTCCGCCAGCAGTTCAGTCAGATGGCCGGTGGTCAGTTGTCTCATGGCTTATCCATTCCTCGAATGTTCAACTCAGCTTGTG
>DATKDU010000086.1:0-14634 GCA_035512595.1 Pirellulaceae bacterium | reverse complement strand
TCGTTCGCCGGCTGGATCGGATCTTTCTCCGAATACATCGGCTAAATCGCCATTCACGCCTGGTCCAACTGATCATCAGCCTGGGCTGCGTCGGCCTGTTCTACGCGACGTTTACGGGTATCAACCTGGTGGCGGGCAAGACCGGAGTCACGATCGTCGGAGTGCTGACGGTCGTTGCCGGATTGGGCGTGTTCTGCCTCGGATTATTTCGCTATCAGGGCCGCGACCAGCGGCGGAAGTTGCGCCAGCGCAACAATGCTGCGCCAAAGGACTTTGCAATCATCGAAACGCAAACCCCGAAGGCAAGCCTTGTAATCTGGTTCCATCGCCTCCTTTCGATCTGGGGTGCCCTGTTCGCCTTGCTCGCCTGCGTGGAAATCGGCATCTGGCTGGGGGAGATTCCGCCTCCGCCGAACCAAATGATGTTAGACCGGCTCTGGGCCACCATCATCCTGTGCGGATTTCTCGGCGCACTGTACTCGCTGTACTGGCCCCTGCTGGGCGGCTTCTTCCTCGTGCGACTGGCGGGGGCTTGGCTCTGGCGCAGTCTCAATCCCAGCAGTCACCCTCCGAACAAAGATTGATCGGTTCGCTGCCGCCAAAAGTGTCGGAGGCCTGTTTACTCGCTCCCCTGCCAGGCCGCCTTGTACGCCATTCCCAGCCCTATGATCCGCCGCAGCAGGTCCTTGTATTTGATCCCCGCCTTCTGCGCCGAGTCGGCAAAGTCCTCGCCGTGGGCCAGGTTCGGATTGGGATTCGCCTCCAGTACATAGGGCTGCCCCTCCGCACTCAGCCGTAGGTCGATCCGCGCGCAGCCGGTCAGGTAGAGCGCTTTGTAAGCCCGGTGGCACAGCTTGAAGATGTGCTGCTCCGCACCAGGAGGCAGGTCGATGGCCGCCCGCGTTTCAACGCCGATCTTCTTCTGATACGTGGCGTCCCATTTCACTTTGGCCGTGGCGATCAGCGGCACATCGTCGGTCTTCGTGAAGTGCAGCTCCCAGATCGGCAGCATCTTCAGCCGCTGATTGCCGAGAATGCCGACGTACAGCTCGCGCCCCTCGATGTATTCCTCGACGAGCGCGTCGGACTTGACGTTCTCGTAGATGAACCCCACGCGGTCCTTGAGCTTGTCGAAGTTGCTGACCACCGAGGCCTGCGAAATGCCGAGGGACGCTTCTTCGGTGGCCGACTTGACGAGCAGCGGATACTTGAGCCGCTTGGGCTCGTGGACTTTGCGGCCGCGGGAAAAGAGGGCGAACCGCGGCGAGGGGATGCGGTGGTACGTCAGGATCTGCTTGCAGAGGGCCTTGTCGTGGCTGAGCATCAGGCCGCGGGGATTGCAGCCGGTGTAGGGCTGCTTCATCAGCTCCAGAAAGCTGACCACGTGCTGGTCATAGACGGCGACGCCGTGAAACTCCTCCAGCAGGTTGAAGGCGACGTGCGGCTTGAACTCCTCGATCGCGTCGCGAATCTTGCCGAGGTCGGCGAGCACCCCCAGCGAGCGCACCTCGTGCCCCATCTTCCGCAGGTTGGAGACGACGTCGAACTCCGTCTTCCACTCCTGAATCTCTTTCTCGCTGTGGCCGTTGAGCGTCTCCGGCGGCACGAGATCCTCATGCATCAGCGCCAGCACTCGCAGCTTCTTTCCCACCTTCTTCATAGGACGCTCCTTGTCCGTGCGGCAGTCGCACTCCCGCGATCGGTGACCAAACCCGCCGCCGCAGCCAGCTTTCAAGCTGTCAGAATAACCGCGCGGCGGCGTATTTGGCGACAGCAGTTTGGGGAGCTGGCACTTCAGTTGGCGGGAACCGGTTCGTCCAGCCAGAACATGCAGTACAATAGGAGTGGTTCGTCTTGGAGGAGAATTGCCATGTCTGCCGTTTCCCTCGAACAACGCGTCGCCGCGCTCGAATCGGAATTGCATCTGCTTCGAGGCCAGGTGCAGTCCCTGTCGTCGCGCAGCCCCAATCCCAATTGGCTCCACCAGGTTGCCGGCTCGATGGAGGAATTTCCCGAGTGGGATACCGTGCTGCAAATTTGCGGCGAACTGCGCGAGGCCGAACTGGCCAATTTCGATAAGAGTCCCGCCGGAGACGACTCGTGCTCGTCCTCGACACCAACATCCTAGGCATCCTCCAGCGACAGCGAGGAAACGAGTACCAGGTCTTGCGTGAGCGGCTGGACGCGGTTGATCCGATTACCGTGTTTGTGACCATTGTCAGCTTCCAGGAGCAGGCGGTCGGTTGGAATGCCTACCTCAACCGAGCACGTAAGTCCATCAACCTGATTCATGGCTACGCCATGTACGAACGACTGTTGACGGAATTCGGTCGCATGAACGTCCTCCCGTTTGATGAGCCGGCCGCAAATACTTTCGCAAACCTGCAAAGTCAGCGCGTGCGCGTGGGCACGATGGACTTGCGAATTGCCGCGGTCGCGCTGTCGCGCAGTTTCAGGGTAATCACGCAAAACACCCTGGGCTGCAATGCGAAGACTGGACACTTCCCGTCAGGTCGGCATAGGGAGGCTGGATGCTCGCGGCTTGGCAATGACGTAGGCAATCGCCCTACAGCACCAGCCGGTGGTGCCCGGCGTGGAGGTAGTTCATCGTCTGCACGGTCACCATGACGAGCGCCTCGCGCCGCAGTTGCCACAGCGGCTTGGCGATCCGCAGGTTCAGCTCGCGGCAGCGGTCGATCATATCGCCGAGGACCTGGTCGATCGTGTATTGGTACTCGCCCGTCCCTTCGGCCACGACGCCGCGAATCTCGCTGCGAATCTGCCGCAAAAAGCCGGCTGCCGACGGGCAGCGGCGATGCTCCGGCGAGTCGGAAAACAGCCGCCGCAGGTCGCGGTCGTTGAACTTGGGGTGGTCCACGCCGTAGCGGTGGCGCTTCTGCTGGTAATGCTCGCCGAGCGTCTTCCTCTGGTCCTTGAGCGAATCGACGTGCTCCCGCGACTGCACCTTGGGGCGAGTGCCGCGGATCTCGCGCATCAGCCGATCGACGTACTCCAGCTTCTTGATCGCCGGCCAGCCCTCGTAGTGGGACCGCCAGCGGGAGAAGGGCTTGAGCCAGACGGCAAAGGTCTCGGCAAAGTCCTCGGCCGGATGGGCCTGGGCGTACCACGGCTCCAGGTGCAGCACGTAGCTCTTGCTGTACGGCTTGGCCTTGTAGGTATCCGGGTACGGAGCGGCATAGCGGCCGAAGTGCTCGCGATAGTCGCGGCGTCGGTGGAGGCGATAGGCCGTGTCGAAGGCGTGCCCCGCCTCGTGCCGCAGGATCTTCATGCACCAGTCCTCCGGCCCCCCTTCGACCTCCAGCATCATTTTCCGCTCGAGCCGAATCAGCCGCGGGTGAGCCAGGTAGAAGGGGATGGCGACGCCGGGGACGCCGTCAGGGGAGAACCACTCGTCGGCCAGGTAGTAGTGGGGGCGGAAGGTCAGCTCGCGGTATTCGAGCTCCTCTTCCAGCTTGGCGATCCGCTCCTCGAGAATCGTCCCCTCGATCTTGAGGCCCAGATCGCACATCCGCCACTTCAGCAGCTCACTGTCCGGAAGTTCAGTCCAATTCAAGTCAATGCGCCGCCGGCGGTTTGCAGGGGGGCGGCGCGAGCGGGATATTTTCTTGTCTGCCATGGGGGCCTCAACCCATCGTGCATAAGCCCCCCAATCGTCGCAAGGCCGTAGCGAACGCTTCCGGCCAGGAAGGTTGGCATTGGCGACGATCGCTACGGTACAGGCGGTAGAAGCGGTTCTGATGGAGTCCAAAGTCCAAGTCCAAAGTCTTTGCTAAAGTGCGTATCGATCCCGCACTTTGGACCTTGGACTTGGGACCTTGGACATGGTTTGCCCGCCTTGCAATTCCCGCCCGCCCTGGTACATTGACCCCCTTAGTTTTAACGTTGGATAACAGGTTAGTTTCCCTAAGTCTAGTTGCAGGAAGGAGATTCGTCGCCCGTGGCTGGGCCCAGGCTCGGCACGTGGAGGAATCGCGAAAACGCCAATGAGCGTCACGAAAGAGCAGAAGACCGGTCTGATCCAGGACTACAGGCGCGATCCAAAGGACTCCGGTTCGCCGGAAGTCCAGATCGCCATTCTCACCGTCCGGATCAACAACCTGACGGAGCACATGCGCACCCACGAGAAGGACTACGCCAGCCGCCGCGGGCTCCTGGCCATGGTCAGCCGCCGGCGCAAGCTGCTGGACTATCTCCGGCGCGTCAATCCGCAGGGCTATACCGACATCATTGGCAAGCTTGGCATCCGCAAGTAACGGCACGACGCCGCGAATCTTTTCACGTACCAGCCGCTCGGCCGCAGGACAGGTTTTTGACCTGTCCCGAACTTGCTCTGTCCAATGGCGGCAGTCCATCGTGCGCCGCCGGAGCCGTTCGCGTGCACGGAACTTTTTTCTTGGGACAGGTTGAAAACCTGTCCTACGAAGCAGGGAAACGCAGTCACAAGGTAAACCGCAGTGAAAGTCAGAGTCGAAAAGAAAATCGGCAATAACGTCCTCTCCTTCGAAACGGGCCTGCTCGCCAAACAGGCTTCCGCCGCCGTGATGTGCCAGTATGGGGACAGCGTCGTGCTCAATGCCGTCGCTTCCGGCCCCGGCCGCGTGGGGCTCGATTTCTTCCCCCTCACTTGCGACTATCGCGAGCGGGTCGCTGCCGCGGGAAAATTCCCCGGCGGATTCATCAAGCGGGAAGGCCGCCCGACCACCAAGGAAACGCTCACCAGCCGCCTCATGGACCGGCCGATCAGGCCTCTCTTCCCTGCCGGCTTTCGCGACGAAGTCCAGTGCCAGAGCATCACGCTGGCCTACGACAAGCAGAACGATCCCGACGTGCTGGCGATGAACGGGACTGCCGCGGCGCTGTTCATTTCGCCGCTGCCGTTCCGGGGGCCGATCGCCTCGGTGCGTGTCGGCCGCGTCAACGGACAATTCATCGCCTTCCCCTCGCAAGAGGATCTGGAGACGAGCGACCTGGACTTGATCGTCTCGGGGAGCGAACTGTCGGTCGCCATGATCGAGGGCTTTGCCCGCGAGATGCCCGAAGCGGAGATGTTCGATGCGATCCTGTTCGCCCACGATGTGATTCGCGACCTGTGCGCCCTCCAGCGCGAGCTGGCCTCCAAGGTCGGCGCTGAGAAGGCGCCGTTCACCCCGCCGCCGGACGACGGCCTCTTGGACCGGCTCAAAAGCAGCTACTACGAGGAGCTCAAGGCCGCCAAGGCGGTGACCGGCAAGCAGGCCCGCGCCGCGGCGGTCGATGCCGTCAAGGAAAAGGCGCTGGCCGCGATCATTCCCGATCCGAAGGCGGACGGCGCCGTCGATCCGGCCCGTTTCAAGGCCGTCTGGTCGGAGCTGACCGAGAAGGTCGTCCGCGACCTGATCCTCGCCGGCACGCGTCCCGACGGCCGCGACTACAAGTCGCTGCGGGACATCGAGTGCGCCGTCGATGTGCTGCCTTGCGTTCACGGCTCGGCCATGTTCCAGCGGGGGGAGACGCAGGCCCTGATCACCATCGTGCTGGGGACCTCGCGCGACGAGCAGCGGGTCGATGGCCTGGCGGAAGAGTACAGCAAGAAATTCATGCTGGACTACAACTTTCCGTCGTTTTCCGTCGGCGAGGTGCGTCCCATCCGCGGCCCCGGCCGCCGCGAAATCGGCCACGGGGCGCTGGCCGAGCGGAGCGTCAAGCCGGTCCTCCCCAGCCCGGAAGAATTCCCCTACACGATCCGCTGCATCAGCGACATCCTCGAGTCCAACGGCTCCTCGTCGATGGCGTCCGTTTGCGGCGCCACCCTCGGCCTGATGGCCGCCGGCGTGCCGATCAGCAATCCGGTCGCCGGCATTTCGGTCGGCCTGGTGAAAGAGTCGGACAATGACTGGCGGCTCCTGACCGACATCATCGGCGACGAGGACCACTACGGCGACATGGATTTCAAGATTTCGGGAACGCAGAACGGCATCACCGGCATTCAGCTCGACCTGAAGATCGAGGGGATCACCACCGACATCATCAAGGCCACGTTCGAGCAGTCGCGCGACGCCCGCATCCAGATCCTCCGCAAGATGCTGACGGCGATTCCGCGCCCCAAGGAGGAGATTTCGCCGCACGCACCGCGTCTTTTGCGAACGCAGATCGATCCGGAGAAGATCGGCCTCTTGATCGGCCCGGGAGGAAAGACGATCCGCTCGATCCAGGAATCGACCGGCTCGGTCATCGAGGTCGAGGACAGCGGCGTGGTCACCATCGCCAGCACCAACCGCGAGTGGGCGGATGCGGCACTGGCCCAGGTCGAGGCCCTCACCGCCACGGTGCAGGTCGGCAAGATCTACACCGGCCGCGTGACGAGCATCAAGGATTTCGGCGCGTTCGTGGAGATCACTCCGGGGCGCGACGGCCTGGTCCACATCAGCGAGCTGTCGGTTGGCTACGTTTCGACCGTCGGCGACATCTGCCGCGTGGGGGACGAGATGAAGGTGATCGTGATCGACGTGGACGAGCACGATCGGGTGAAGCTCAGCCGCCGGCGGGCACTCGAGGAACTCGGCCTGCCCGATGAGCACGCGGCCAACGTTGCTCCCGAAGGGGGCGAGCGTCCGCCGCGCCGTGAAGGGGATGGCGACGGCGGCGGCTATCGCGGCCGCTCCGATCGCGGCGGCGGCGGCCATCGTGGCGGCGGCGACCGAGGCGGACGCCGCGGCGGCGGCGGTGGTGGTGGCGGCCGCGGATATGGCGACCGGCGGTAGGTCAGCAAGAGAGAATAAAACCGCGGATCACGCGGATAGGATCATCTTGAATCCGCGTCCTCCGCGAAATCCGCGGTTCATATTTTGCTTCCGCTTGTACGCGTCCTGGTATGACAGGATTTTCGTTCGTTTCTAGCCACTCACGACGTGGAGTGCCGCCGCAGCCGTTGCAACTCAGGATGAGACCAATAGGTCGGGCTTGAATCCCTGGGGATGCGGTCTCCTTCGGGGGCATTCGTTGAAAACCGTGCTGCACATTCCAACGCACTCAACTTGAATCTCGCCGTCGCCGAACGGATTGGGGACCGCTTTACCGATCGGAAGCTCGACGATTTCCGTCGATCCACAGCGGATACACTTTGGCGGTGACCTTCGTGACTGTCGCCAACGTCTGCGCAGCTCCAGTTTCGCCAGTCTTTTTTGAAGGAACTCTTCGCCTTTTCCAGTGATATCATCCAGCATGCCGTGGCGAGTCCTGCGATACGCTGCCGACGTCGGGTCGTTCAAGTCGCGGATCTGGTCATCGATTTCGTCCAGCGTCGAGAGATGTTCGCCATGCGTGATCGTCGCGCAGCGATTGCACCATACCGGGACAGAATCCAGATCAAGGTGTTCCGACGCTGACAATTCGTAGTAATTGCCGCGCGAGCCGGCGAATGCCTCGATTGGGCCATCGGGAAGCCAGCGAATCTCGTACATGGCAGGCATAGCTGTGTTCCGCACCTGGGCCGGAAAGCCGCAACGCTTGGAATCGCCGACATGCAGCGATCGTCCTGGCCGCTAGTTTTCGATCACGTCTCCAAAAAATGCTCGATCCCATCGGATCGGGCGATGGCCACCAGCCCGCTTTCACTGACGGCCAGGCCGCGGCGGCGGTCGAGGTCCAGGTCGTAGCCGATCTGCACGTCGGGGGGGATAATGACCCCCTTGTCGATGATCGCCCGGCGGATTTTGGCGTGCCGGCCGACTTCGACCCCTTCAAAGAGGATCGAATCCTCCACGTGGGCGAAGCTGTTGACCCGCACCCGCGGCCCCAGGATGCACCGCTCGACGAGGCCGCCGGAGACGATCGTCCCGGCACAAACGATGCTGTCGATCGCGTGGCCGACGCGCCCCACGTCTCCTTCCCCGCGACTGCCGAAGACGAATTTGGGGGGGGGCAGGTTGGGCTGGAACGTGCGGATGGGCCAGGATTCGTCGTACATGTTCAAGAGCGGATCGACGCTGATCAGGTCCATGTTCGCTTCGTAGTAGGCGTCCAGCGTCCCCACGTCGCGCCAATAGGCGTCGCTCTTGCGGTTCTCATCCCGGAAGGGAAAGGCCTGAATTTTGAACTTGTCGATCAGCGCGGGGATGATGTTCCGCCCGAAGTCGTGCTGGCTGGTGGGAATGTTGGCGTCGGCACAGAGCTGCTCGAACAGGAAGCGGGCGCTGGAAACGTAAATCCCCATCGAGCCCAGGCAGTGGTCGGGGTCGCCGGGGATCGTCTTGGGGTGGGGGACCTTCTCCTCGAAGCCGACGATCCGCTGGCTCTCGTCCACCTCCATCACGCCGAACTGCGTCGCCTCCTGGGGAGTGACCCGCAGCGCCCCGACGGTCAAGTCGGCCCCGGTCGCCTTGTGGTACTCGATCATCTCCTTGTAGTTCATCTTGTAGATGTGGTCCCCGGCCAGGATCAGCACGTACTCCGGCCGTTCCTTCTCGATCACGTAGATGTTCTGGTAGACGGCATCGGCCGTCCCCTGGTACCACTGCTCGTCGATCCGCTGCTGGGGCGGCACGACGTCCACGAACTCGCCAAGATCGTGCTTGAAGTAATCCCGCCAGGCGATGTTGATGTGCCGGTCGAGGCTGATCGCCTTGTACTGCGTCAGCAGGAGGATGCGGCGGATATCGCTGTTGAGGCAGTTGGAGAGAGTGAAGTCGATGATGCGGTACAGTCCGCCGAAGGGGACCGCCGGCTTGGCCCGGTCGCGCGTCAGAGGCTCCAGCCGCGAACCCTTCCCGCCGGCCAGAATAACCGCCAAGGTGTCTCTCATGGTGCCGCCCAATTCGCTCCTGGGGGGAATGTTTCTTGTGGTGCTAACCCTGCGATTCTCGCGTCTCGGTCATTCTAGCTACTTGCTTGGAGCGCGGTAATAGCGGCTGGGAGAAAGCAAGAACACCAGGATGCTGCTGCTCGAAGGAAGGCGCAACCAAAGTGGTGGGCGGGCCGTCGGTTTCTTTTGATGCGCGCTCGCGACACATGCGGCTTTGGATTTCGGGCAAACCGGTTCAACTAAGGCCGCGCGATATCGTCCCAAACTTGATCCGCTTGGACTAGTTGGCTACGAAGTCGCTCGATCACAGACGGCGGATTGACTTCAGATATCGCCCCTAGGAAGTGGCTGAAGTCGTGATCTACGTTCGAGATGCCCAAAACGATTTGCTCGCGCTCCCTTTCCCGTCCGAGCCAACCCTCACGGTCAATCTCGCCAAGTGCCGAGAGGCACAGTCGCTGGACGAGCTCATATCCACTCTCGTCCGCGGCGTACATTTGGGTAAATCGTTGCAGCAGCATCCCATTTAGGCGGCGATCATTTGAGTCGTCACCCCAATACCAGCCGTCCATATCGTCGCCGGGTGCATCCCAACGCAGCCCGATCCGAAGCTGTTCAAGATCATCACCCTGGCGCGCTCGGTATCCTTTCCTGGCATACCTGGCAGCTAATCGCGCCAGGGACTCCTCGGTAGCGCCGATGGCCCATGCTCCGGGACTCTGATCGCTTATCTCAAATAACATTGCGTACGGCGTCTCTTGCGGCGAGAGAGCTTTCAATTGCCGAAGAAATGCAATCGCCGTTTGTTTAAGTTCGGCCAGGACATCGCGATAGGAATCAAGTGAAGCAGACATAGTGATCCAATGTGGGCTTGCGCGCCCGCTACGTCGTTTCTACCAACAGAGTACCTGCTGGGCACGCCGCGCCCCACGTCCGCAGCCACTTCTCCAGCATCACCAGCGCCCACAGCCGGGCGCTGTGGTCGAAGACGTGCTGCTCGTGGTCGTGGACGAGTCTTTCGAGCGCCTCGCGGCGGAAGAATTGCCGGCAGTGGGCCGACGGGGAGAGCAGCGTGTCGTGGACCAGCTCTTTCAGCTCGTGCCGGAACCAGTGATCCAGCGGCACGCTGAAGCCCATCTTCCGCCGCGTGAAGATTTCCCGCGGCAACAGGTCCTTGAATGCCGCCTGGAGGATCCGCTTGCCGCGGCCGCGGCGATACTTGAGGTGCAGTGGCAGCGAGGCCGCCAGCTCGACGACGCGGAAGTCGAGGAACGGGTTGCGAACCTCCAGCGAGTGGGCCATCGAGGCGATGTCCACCTTGGTCATCAGGTCGCACGGCAGATAGGTCACGAGGTCCGTAATGCCGGCGGCAGTCACTGCGTCGCGCCCCTTGGCCCGGTTCCAAGCCGATTCGACGAAGTGAAACGGGTCGGAGTTCGGCAGTGTGGCGAGGAATTCGTCGCTGTACAGCTCCGCCCGGCGGATTTCGTTGAAGATGCTCGTCCACTCGTAGAACCGGCGGATCGGCGAGCGGCCGATCGCTTCGCAGAATCGCTTGAACTGCCGCAGCCGCGACTTCTGCCGCGAGGAGGCGGGGAGTCTCTGCCAGATGGGGGCGCCGAACAGCGACTTGAGGGGCGAGACGTGGTCGAACCAGCCGGCGACCGCGACCGCCCGATAGCGCGGGTAGCCGAGAAACAGTTCGTCGCCGCCGTCGCCGGAGAGGGCGACCGTCACGTGCTCGCGGGTCATCTCCGAGACGTACCACGTCGGGATGGCCGAGGCGTCGGCAAAGGGCTCGTCGTAATGCCAGCAGAGCTTGTCCAGGATGGCCAGCGCGTCCGGCGTGACGGTCAGCTCGTGATGGTCGGTCTTGAGGTGGTTGGCCACCAGCCGGGCGTACTTCGTTTCGTCGTATTCCTTGACCGAAAATCCGATGCTGAACGTCTTGACCGGCTCGCTGGCGTTCTTCTGCATCACGGCCGCGACCAGCGACGAATCGACGCCGCCGGAGAGAAACGCCCCCAGCGGCACATCGCTCCGCATCCGCATTGTCACGGCCGACTCGAACAGCTCGCTCAATCGCTGGCAGGCGTCGGGTTCGCTGAGGGGCGCTTCGTAGCCAAAGTCCGGCTCCCAGTACGGTTTCACGGTCAGCTCGCCATCGCACCAGGTCGCATAGTGCCCCGGCGGCAGCTTGCGATAGCCCTTGAGAATCGTGTGAGGGTGCGGGATGTACTGGTAGGTCAGGTACTCGTCGATGGCCGCCGGATCGACCTGGCGCGGCATTCCCGGCACCTCGAGCAGGCTCTTCAGCTCGCTGGCGAAGGTGAGCCGCCCTGGTTCACTGCGGAAGACCAGCGGCTTTTTCCCCAGCCGGTCCCGCCCCAGAACCAGCCGCCGCTGCCGTGAGTCCCAGATGGCGACGGCAAACATGCCGTTGAGGTGGGAAAAACAGGCCGGTCCTTCGTCTTCATAGAGATGGACGATGCACTCGGTGTCGCTATCGGTGCGGAATTTGTGGCCGGCCCCTTCCAGCCGCCGCCGCAGGAACGGGTAGTTGTAGATTTCGCCGTTGAAGACGAGCCAGACGCTTTCGTCCTCGTTGGCCATCGGCTGGTGCCCGCCCGACAGGTCGATGATCGACAGGCGGCGAAAGCCCAGGGCAATGCCGGGCATCGCCTCGTACGGCGGTCGCAATCGAAAATCGTCGCGGAGCGTGCCGTCGTCGTCGGGGCCGCGGTGCCGGAGAACCTCGGTCATGCGGGCCAAGACCTGCGCATCGATAGCCCGGTCAGGGTCGGTCCAGATCGCGCCGGTAATGCCGCACATGCAAGGGTTCAGGGTTCAGGGTTCAGGGTTCAGGGTTCAGTAGTGTCACACTAACCCGAAGTACCAGCGAGGGACAGACGGATGTGGGCGTGGAGCAGGCCGTCAGGTGGGTCCAGCGGGGCGGTAGCGACGCGCCGACCCACCACAATACGCTACGAATTACGGCGGGTCGGCGCTCGCCGAGGCGAGCTTGACCCGCCCTACCTTTCTTCGGTTTGCGTTCTTCCCAATATCGCCGCTACAATGACAGACGCCTTGTCTTGCCCACGGAGGTTTCCATGCTACTCCGCATAACGATGTCGCTGGGGCTGTTGTTCGTGTCCGGGCTCTGCCCGGCTGCCGAGAATGAACCGGCCGATCCGGTCGCGGCCCGGGCCGCCATGATCCGCCAGATCGACGCGCGAATTGCGGAAAAGCTCCAATTGGCCGGTATGGAACCGGCCCCGCGATCGGACGACGCCGAGTTTCTCCGCCGCGTCTACCTCGACCTGACCGGCGTGGTGCCGCGGGTGGCGGAAGTGCGGGCCTTCCTGGCCGACGTGCGGCCGGACAAGCGAACCCGGCTGATCGATTCGCTGCTCGAATCGCCCGCCCACGCGACCCACCTGGCCAACACCTGGCGAAACACACTGCTGCCGGGGGATCTCAATCTCGAGCAGATCAACAACGTCGTCGGCGTCCAAAACTGGCTGCGGCAGCGGTTCGTCGAAAACCTCCGCTACGACAACCTGGTCTCCGACCTGCTCGTGGCCACCGACGGCAATGAGCTCGGCCCGGCCCTCTACTACACCTCGCTCGACCTGGATCCGGAAAAACTGGCCGCCAGCACGGCCCGTATTTTCCTCGGCCTGCAGATCGAATGTGCCCAGTGCCATGACCACCCCTTCGACAGCACCTGGAAACAGAACGACTTCTGGGGCTACGCGGCATTCTTCGCCCGCCTGACGCAGCCGGAGGGCGGCCAGCCGCTGCAAATGGTCCGGCGGATCATGGACCGCGATGAAGGGGAAGTGAAGCTTCCCGATACCGAAACGGTCGTCCTCCCCAAGTTCCCCGGCGGCATTTCCCCCGGCGAAGACGAGCTGGGAACGCGCCGCGAGCAACTGGCGATCTGGATGGCGTCGCGCGACAACCCGTATCTGCCGCGGGCCGGCGTCAACCGCGCGTGGCACCACCTGTTCGGCCGCGGCCTGGTCGAACCGGTCGATGACATCGGCCCGCACAATGCGGCCAGCCACGGCGAGTTGTTCGAGGAGCTGACGCAGTATTTCGTTCAAAGCGGCTTCGACCTCCGCGAGCTGTACCGCACGCTGGCCAATACCGGCGCCTACCAGCGCAGCAGCCGCTGGACGAGCGACAAGGAGCCGCCGCCGGAGCTGTTCGCCTCGATGGCGGTCAAGACGCTGACTGCCGAGCAGCTTTACGATTCGCTGAATCGGGTCCTCAACCGCCAGCCGCAGGCGATGTTCCCCGGCGCCAACGTCGCCAGCTCGCTGCTCGATCCGCGGCGGATCGCCTTCATCGCCAAGATGGAAGCCGGCGGCCGCTCGCCGCTGGAATACCAGGCGGGCATCTTGCAGGCCCTGACCAGCATGAACGGCGGCGAAACCTCGGAGGCCACCGATCCGGCCCGCAGCCCGCTGCTCGGCGCCCTGGAAGCGCCGTTTTTGGCCGACTCTGACCGGGTTGAAACGCTCTTCCTGGCCACCCTCTCACGCCTCCCCGCCGATGACGAGCGCTCCCTCTTCGTCGGCCACCTCGAAAAATCCTCCCCCGGCGAGCAGCAAAAAGCCTGGAGCAACATCCTCTGGGCGCTGGTGAACAGCGCGGAGTTTACGCTGAATCACTGATACCCGGATTCCGCTGGACTGAAGTGAATGCCAAATACCCGCTAGGGCAATAGCCCCTTGCTGTTGTCGAACACGCAAGGCCCCTCAGCCCAGCGAACGTTTTGAAAACGGTCGAGGTCCCAGAACCGGATCGGACGGACGGTTTCCGGCCAGGACTCACGGCCAGGAAGGTGGAATTCATGGCGTAGATAATCCGCCAGATCGAATCCGTAGTGGATGATGTCCGTCTGGTGAACCGAGAACACAGGGTTGCCCGGCAAGTGCGGGTCATCCGGCATCATGCGGTGGATGAAGATCGGAATCAACTTCGGCGCAGCGGCTATCAACTCGCTGGCGACGTTCTTCGCGTCGCTTGCCGATTCCGGGAGTGGCCCCCATTCCTCCAGCCAGAATCCATTGTGCTCGATGTCGAACAGAATGCCCTGTCGTGGCAAATCAAGCCAATCTCGCAAGGCAGACTCTTCACCCGACCGCCAGTTCGGATACCGTTCGCCGCAGGGGAGAGCCGTCTGTAGAAAGGCCCGCAGGTCGGGAGGGAATCGGAACCCGAAGCGACTTTCGGCAACCTTGACCTCCGCATCGGTCAGCCCGGCATCGAACGCGACACCGCACGCCTTCATCTGTGCAACGAGGTCAGCCCAAATATTTTGCGACATGGAGTCATCCACGCGGTCCAACCTCCCGGTGCCGCCAAGCATTTTGACAAGACGCGGCTCCGGGAGCAACGTTTCATGGCCTCACGACAACTTGCGGCGTCCCACTTCCGCTGCACCATCGAATCGCACCCCGTTGGGGTGCCGGAAAATCTAGCAAGCCGGGGCATATCTTCCCAGGGGTGCGCCGCGGCGGCGACCCTGGACTAGGGAATTCAGATATTCCCCGATTCGCCGGATTTTTGGCAATTCTAATCTTCTGTCCACATAAGGACTTGCGGCGAATTCCGTGCCGCCGCGGACAGCGGCAGTGACCAAAGGTGTCACTGGCCAGGCGTCTTATGGATAGCGGCGGCGCTTGCGCGCCACGGCAAGACCAGCCAGACGAGGAGATCGATCATGGGCCACAGCTTATGGGAACCGATGGGAATCGACGAGCGCGAGGCGGAGCGAGCGGGAAAAGCGTCGTTTGAGTGCGGAGTGCGGAATGCAGAGGGGG
>DATKDU010000085.1:0-2031 GCA_035512595.1 Pirellulaceae bacterium | reverse complement strand
CTCGCCCTCGACAAATTCGACCTGGCGACCGCCCGATCTGCGGTCGAGCGGGCGCTGGCCATTCATCCGCGGCATATGCCGGCGATTCGCACCAAGGCCGACATCCTGCTGGCCGACGTGCGTCCGGCCGAAGCGATCCCCGTCTTGGAAGAAGCAATCAAGCTCAGGCCCGGCGACGAGGAGACCCTCGGCCGGCTGGCCGCGGCGTACCTGACGGTAGACGGCCTGACGGATGGAATGCCGTCGGCGCCAGCGCGCGAGCTGATCGAGCAGGTGGAGAAGCAAAACCCGCATGCGGGGCAATTCTACCTGTCGGCCGGCGACGCCCTGGACCGCATGCGCCGCTTTCCGCAGGCGGCCGAGCAGTATCGCCGGGCGCACCAGCGAATGCCGCAGCTCATCGCCGTGCGCGGCAAGTTGGGGATTACGCTGATGCGGCTGGGCGAGGAAGCGGAAGCCGCGCAGCTCCTCGACGAGGCGTTCACGATCGATCCGTTCAACGTCCGCGTGAAGAACACGCTGGAAGTGCTCGACGTCTTGAAGCACTACGCGGTGCTGGAGACCGAGCACTTCGCGATCAAGTTCGACCGCGGGCACGACGAGCTGCTGGCGAAATACGCCGCCCGCTATCTGGAGCGCGACGTCTATCCGCAGCTCGTGGAGCAATTCGGCTTTCGCCCTGACGGCAAAACGCTGATCGAGATCTTCAGCCGCCAGAAGAACACCAGCGGCCACGGCTGGTTCAGCGCCCGGATGGCCGGGCTGCCGGCCATCGGCACGGTCGGCGCGTGTGCCGGCCGGATGATCGCCCTAACTAGTCCCGGCGAGCTGGAGAAGAAGTTCGATTGGGCCCGCGTCCTCAAGCACGAGTACGTCCACGTCCTCAACTTGCAGCAGACCGACTTCGGCATTCCCCATTGGTTCACCGAAGGATTGGCGGTCCACAGCGAAGGGGGGCCGCGCCCGCGCACGTGGAACGAGATTCTGGCAAAGCGGGCCAACGACAAGAAGCTGTTCGACCTCGACTCGCTCACGTTCGGCTTCGTCCGCCCGGCCAGCAGCGAAGACTGGTCGCTCGCTTACTGCCAGGCGGCACTCCACGTCGATTACCTCCACGAAAAGTTCGGAGCGGAGTCGATTGCCGCCCTGCTGACGGCGTATTCCCAGCGGAAGACGACCGCCGAAGCGATCCAGCAAGCGCTCGGCATCGAGCAGGCCGAGTACGAGCAGGGATATAACGAGTACGTGGCCGGCTACCTGGCCAAGCTGGGACTCAACTCTCCCGAAAAGTCGCGGTCGCTCGCCGAGCTACAGCAGGCCGCAGAGCAAGAAGGTGCGACGGCTGCCGACCGGGCGGCGCTGGCACGGGCTCAGCTCGAGCGCAAAAATTTTCCGGAGGCGCGGCGTCAGGCGCTGGCCGCGCAGAAGCTGGAACCCGAGAACCCACTGGCGGCCTACGTCCTGGCCCGACTTCAGTTGTCGATCGGTGATACCGACGCGGCGCTTCGCCTGTTGGAAAATGGGCTGAATGCCGAGAAGCCCCAGGAGGATCTCCTGGCCCTGCTGGCGGCGATGAAGCTTCAGGTCGAGGATCTGGCGGAAGCGGAGCGGCTGCACGAGTTGGGGCTTAAGCACTTCCCGGCGTCCGACCGCTGGCTGAAGGGACTGGCCCGCATCTATCTTCAGCGGCAGGACAACGACAAGCTGCCGGCCGTGCTGGAAAGGCTGGCGGAGCTTGAACCCGACTCCCGTTCGATCCGTAAGAAGCTCGCCGAATTGTCCCTGGCCCGCGAGGACTTTGCGGCGGCCCTGCGCTGGGGGACGGGACTGATCCACCTCGACGTGGGCGATGCCGAGGGGCACGCGCAGCTTGCCGCGGCGGCCCGCGGATTGAAGGACTGGCCGCTGGCCGCGGAAGAATACGAAACGGCGGTGGCCCTCGACGGCGAGCAGCCGGCGTGGAAAATGGCCTGGGCGGAAGTGCTTTTGGCGATGGACAAGCGGGACGAGGCGCGGCGGGTGGCGAGCGAG
>DATKDU010000084.1:0-13291 GCA_035512595.1 Pirellulaceae bacterium | reverse complement strand
CTCGACCAGGACGGCCTGTGGATCGATCCCGGCGTGATCAATGCCGAATATGGGCAGATCGATCCGTGGGTGCGGGTGGAAAACAACTTTGTGCTCCCAGGGGCGAGTCTGCCTCCCGAGCCGCTGCTCCCCGAGCCGGCGGCGCCGATCCCGCAGGGAGCCCTGCCAGGCGTCGCGACTCCTGAATATACGGCCGGAGCAAACAGTGGGATCCCGACCACGCCGGCCACGTCGGGTCCGCTCTCCCCGGCCCGCGGCCGCGAAGCGGTCCCCTACGAAACCAGCCCGCAAAATCCGGTAACTGTGCCGGCGAGCACCACGCCGGACGTTGGCGAGCCCGCAGGTTTCCGGCGACTTTCCCCCACTGCTCAATGATTTGGCTGAACGCTTTTCCCCTCCCAAGCGACGAACGACCGAAGAGGCGCGTTCGCGGCGGAACCTGCCGCCGAGTGCGGGGTTAGATGCGGTAGCCAGTCCTGCGCGCTGGCCGTGCATCGACTCCGGATTCCGGGTGACAGCATGGCCGCAGGCGGCTAAAATACATTGGCCGGTTTTGATTCGTTGGGGGGATTCGCGGGCTTGCTCTGAACTGTGCCGCCGCCCATCCCTCACTCGCACGGAGAGTGCCGTCGCGATCGAAAGTCTCGCGTGGGACTCGTCCTCTCCCGCCTCAAGGAGTCCGACATGAAGTTTTCTTCCTCTTCTCAACATGCTCTCGGCATTCCGCGCCGCGGCAACGCGATGTTGATCGTCGTGGTGTTCCTGGTGGTCGTGGCCGGCGTCGGCAGTGCCGTATGGTGGGTTTACTTTCGCGGCAAGTCGGACGCTGCTTCTGGCCCTATTCTCAATGCGGCGATCAAGGGTCCGTACGACTTCATCGTTTTGGAGCAGGGAGAGGTCGAGGCCGCCAACGCGATCGAGCTGCGGTGCGAAGTCAAGTCGCGTGGGGCTGGAGGCAGTGGCGGGGGCATTGCCATCCTGGAAGTCGTTCCCGAAGGAACGCTTGCTAAAAAGGGGGACGTGCTGATCCGGTTGGACTCCAGCGCCCTCGAGCAGGAGCTCAAGCAGCAGGAGATTACGGTCAATACGAGTCACTCGCTGGTCGTGCAGGCCAAGAACACTCTCGAAGCGGCCAAGATCGCCCGCAAGGAGTATTTGGAAGGGACCTTCCGCAATGAGGAACGGACGATCACGAGCGAGGTGTTCGTGGCCGAGCAGGCGCTCAGCACCGCGCAATTGTCCTACGAATCTTCACAGCGCTTGGCCGCCAAGGGTCTGCTCACCCCGCTGCAATTGTCGGGAGCTCAGTACGCCGTTCAGAAGGCGCAGAACGACCTGGACAACGCCAACGGCAAGCTGCAAGTGCTCCGCGAGCTGACCAAGAACAAAATGCTCACCCAGTTTGACAGCGACATTGCCACGGCGGAGGCCAAGGTCAAGGCCGAGGAGAGCAGCCACCAGATCGAGCTCGACAAAAAGAAAGAGGTCGAGGACCAGATTGCCAAGTGCACGATTCGCGCGCCGGCCGACGGTCAGGTCGTCTACGTCAACAAGTTCGATCGCGGCCGCAGCGGCTCGTCCGCCGAGTTCGTCGTCGAAGCGGGCGCCACGGTCCGCGAGCAGCAGCCGCTGATTCGCTTGCCAAGCTCCAACGACATGCAAATCAAGGCGCTGGTCAACGAGGCGCGCGTTACTCTCGTCCGCCCCGGTCAGCCGGTGACCGTTCGCGTCGATGCCCTCAAGGACGAGTTGATCAAGGGCGAGGTCGTCAAGGTCAACCAGTATGCCGAGCCTGGCGGCTGGTCGAGCGGCAACATCAAGAAATACGCCACGCTCATCAAAATCAACAACCCGCCCGACTCGCTGCGCAGCGGCATGAATGCCGAGGTGCGGATCCACATCGAGCGTCGCCAGGACGCGCTCCAGGTTCCGGTGCAAGCCTTGGCGGAATATCGCGGCAAGTTCTTTATGGTGGTTCGCAACGGCGAACAATTTGAAACCCGCGAGGTGAAGATCGGTTCCACCAACGACAAGACGGCGGTCGTCGAATCGGGGCTGGAGCTTGACGATCGGTTCGTCATGAATCCGCGCGGCACGTCGTTTTTAGACCTGCCTGAGTTGCCGGAGCCGACTACCGTCAAGGGAGACGTGCAGCTTGCCAAGGGGGTTGGCAGTCCGGGCCTCACTCCCGCCGTTCTGGACAAAGATGGCGGACCCCCGGGTGAGGGCAAGGGAGGCCCTGGCGGCCGCAAGGGGGGCAAGGGACGCGGCTTTACCCCGCAAGCCGTTCTGGATCAATTCGACACCGACAAAGATGGGAAGCTTTCCCAGGCGGAAATCGAGTCGATGCAGGAACGCCAGAAGTCGGCATATCTGGCCGGTGACAAGAACAGCGACGGCTTTGTCGATATGGCCGAGATCGTGCAGATTCAGGCGGAAATGCGCCGACAATTTGAGGAGAAGTCCAAAGCAGGCGGCTTCGGCGGGCCCCCTGGCGGCGCTCCTGGCGGACCTCCTGGAGGCGGACAATGAGCGTTGCGGTCGGCCTGGAAAACATCACCAAGGACTACGTCCTCAAGGGGGAGACGGTCCGCGCTCTTCGCGGCGTCAGTTTTGCGATTCCCGAAGGGGATTTTGTCGCGATCATGGGCCCGTCCGGTTCGGGCAAGAGCACGCTCCTCAACCTGCTGGGATGCCTCGACAAGCCGACCTCGGGGAAGTACTTCCTCGGTGACGACGACGTGGCGCGAATGACCGACGACCAGCTTTCCCACGTGCGGGCGTCGCGGATCGGCTTCGTTTTCCAATCGTACAACTTGATCCAGCAGTTGACGGTCGTGGAGAACATCGAAGTCCCGCTGTACTACCAGGGGCGCGTCAACGCGGCCAGCCGCCGGCGCTGCCGCGACCTGGCGGCAATGGTGGGATTGTCGGATCGCCTCGGCCATCGACCGGCGCAGCTTTCCGGTGGCCAGCAGCAGCGGGTCGCCATCGCCCGCAGCCTGGTCAACGACCCGTACTTCATCCTGGCCGACGAGGCTACTGGCAATCTCGATTCGGCAACTGCCGAGGAGATTCTGGGCTTGTTTGAGCGGCTGAACGACGAAGGGCGGACGATCATCATGGTGACCCACGAAGATGATATTGCGGCCCATGCCAAGCGCGTCATTCGCTTGCGGGACGGGCTGGTCCAAACCGACCAGCCGAATATCAACCGCGTTCAGGCCAGTGTGCGGCTGGCGGAACGCAAGCCGCAGGTGGCGTGAATTCCAGCTTCTGACCTCTGACCAGCAATCCTGATCGTGTTTTTTCTCCGGACCCTTCAGCTCGGTTTGAAGAGCCTGCTCCTGCACCCCATGCGCTCGCTGCTGACGGTGCTGGGCATCTTCATCGGCGTGGCCAGCGTGATCTGGCTGCTGGCGATTGCGGAGGGCATGAGCATCGAGGCCCAGCGGCAGATTGAGGGGCTGGGGGCGGACAACATCATCGTCCGCAGCATCAAGCCGCCGGCGGAAGCGACGGCGGGCTATAGCGGGCCGGTTCCCTACGGCCTGAAGCGCGAAGAGTTCGACCTGCTCACGCTGACGATTCCGACGCTCAAAAGCGCCTTGCCGATCCGCGAGATCCGCCGCACGATGAGCTTCGACGGCCGCGAAATCGACGGCCGGCTCGTCGGCTGCACGACCGAGTACTTTGAAGTGACGCAGCTTAAACTGGACCGCGGCCGGTTTCTCACGGAGGCCGACAATGACGGCCGCAAGAACTTCTGCGTCATCGCCTCCGGCGTCGCCGAAAAGCTGTTTCCGTATCAGGATCCCCTGGGCCGCCGCGTTTATCTCAGCGAGAGCAAGGACTATTTCCAGGTCGTCGGCATCCTCAAGTATCGCACGCCCACCGCGGCCATCGGCGGCTCGCTGGCGGCGCAGGATTTTTCCAGCGACGTCTACATCCCGATCAGCACGCTCCGGCAGCAGATCGGTGACTTTGTCGTCACCCGCCGCGGCAGTCAGATGAGCTCCGACATCGTCGAGCTCGACCAGATTACGCTCCGCATTCAAGACGTGAAGCTGGTGCCGCAGACGGCGGCCCTGGTCCGCGACACGCTCAACATTCCGCTCGATCCCAATGCCGCCGCACTCGAAGCGGAAGGGGCGGGCGCCATTGCCACCACCAACACGTCGGCATCCAAGCTCGATGTGGACATGCGACCGATCCGCCGCGACGTCGCGCTGGTGGTCCCCTATGAGCTGCTCGAACAGGCCCGCATGTGGCGGCTCTTGATCATGGTCGTGATGGGGCTGATTGCCGGCATTTCGCTCCTCGTCGGCGGCATCGGGATCATGAACATCATGCTCGCGACGGTCACCGAGCGGACGCGCGAGATTGGCATACGCCGCGCCCTGGGTGCCACCCAGCAGCACATCGTCATGCAGTTTCTGGTGGAAACCGTGTCGCTCTCCGTGGTCGGCGGTCTGACCGGCATTCTCTTCGGCTTGCTGGGACCGGTCGCCCTCGTCGCGACTCGGTACGTCGTCTTCTATTTGGCTCCTCAACTGGCCGAACTTTCGCCGCCGTTCGTGCGTAACCTTGAGCCGCAAATCGTCTGGGGCTCCCTGCCGCTGTCGTTCGGCATCTCCGTCATCGTCGGTGTCGTATTCGGCATCTATCCGGCGATTCGCGCGGCGAAGATGGATCCGATCGAAGCGCTGCGGCACGAGTAGCATCGCGGCTTGTCTTGCGCCGGGGCGTTCAGGAATTATTGGCGCTGGTGTTGCAAGCGGCCGATTCCCGCCGCGCCGATGAAGCCGGCATCGCCGCCGAGGGCGGCAAAATCAATGACGGTCTTTTCCGCCAGGGTCGGGAAAGCCCTCGCTTTGACGATCGAGCGAACCCGTTCCAAGAACTTGCGTCCCAGCGGCGTGTCTTGCCTGCCGAAATTCATCGCCCCGCCGAGAATGACCGCGCCCGGATCGACGCAGTGCATCAGGGTGACGATGCCCAGCCCCAGCCACGTCGCCAGCTCTTCGATCAGGCCGGCGGCGAGCGCATCTCCCTTTTCCGCCTCCTCGGCAATCATCAACCCCGAAAGCTCCTCGCCGGCTCGCACGCGGCTGCGGAGCGTCGTCGCGCTTTCGCGGTCGAGCTCTTCCTGGGCGCGCTGGATCAAGGCCGTCGCCGAGCAATACGCTTCCAGGTGCCCCGGCTGGCCGCAGCCGCACATCCGCGCCTGCGGCGAATTATCGACGATGATGTGGCCGCACTCGCTGCCGTGGCTGTGCTCCCCCTCGACGTTCAAGTCGCCGATGATGATCCCGCCGCCAACCCCCGTCCCCAGCGTCAAGAGCACGATGCCGTGAAACTCGCGGCCGCTGCCGACCCAGAACTCGCCGTACGCCGCCGCATTGGCGTCGTTGGCATAGCCGACCGGCAGGCTGAACGCATCCGCCACGGCCTGGCGGATGGGAAAATCGAACCAGTGCGGCAAGTTGTGCGGGTGCAGCAGCGTCCCGGCTTTGAGATCTTGCGTTCCCGGAGTGGCGAGCCCAACGGCAGCCAGCTCGGTGGTCTTCAACTTTAGCGAAGCGACCAGCTCCTCGGCCGCCTTCCTCGTCCGCACCACCGCATCAGCCGGACCGCGCTCTTCCTCGGTCTCCAGGTGCGTCTTGCCTACCACGCGCCCCGCATCATCCACCACCCCCAGCTTGATGTTCGTGCCGCCGACGTCGATGCCGAGGAACAGGGGGCGGGGCAATCGGGACGCGGTCGAAGGAGTCGTGGCTGCCATGCCGGAGGCGGGAAAAGGGGCGAGAAAGGAGCTTTCTGCGAGTATAGGGAAATGGGCGCCGGCGAACAACCGAATGGAACGGTATCGGAAAGTGATGCCCCGGCGTCGTATACTGAATTAGCTCTTTGAGTGGAGCGGTTGTTCAAATTCGTGCGAGGGGATCAACGTGCTGAAGACGATTGAGTTCAGGAATTTCAAGGCACTGCGTAACTGCGAGCTGCCATTGGGTCGCTGCACGATCATCGTCGGCCCGAATGGTTCCGGCAAATCGACGGTGCTGCAAGCAGTTGAGGCGTGCGCTAGGGCGTTTCCTCCGGATCTTGCGCACTTTCGGACAATCGCCAATGGTGAAATCACTCGCGATGTATGGATGTCATTGCATTGGTCGGAGCCACCTGGCGACATCGTCACTCGTGTTCATTTCGAGAATCAGTTGGTCGCCTGCTTCCACAATGACAAACCTAGCCAGAACGTATCCCACTGGCACAATCTCGTTCGAGGATTCACAGCGAAGATGCGCGTATTCGCGTTGAACGCTAACCGCGCCCGCGAGTCTGTCACGCTCACACCTGCCATCGAATTATCGAGAGATGGATACGGCCTCGCTGGCGTCCTCGACCGCTTGCGCGATCAGCATCCCGAGCGATTCGAGGCTCTCAATGGCGAGTTAACCGCTTGGCTGCCGGAGTTTGACCGAGTCACATTCGAGGTTCCCGTCAACGGCCAGCGTGCGATTTCCCTGCGGCGAAGCGCTGACCAAAGCATCCTGCCGGCAAGCATGCTCTCCGACGGGACGATGCTCAGCCTGTGCTTTTTGGCCCTGGCGCATCTGCCCCAGCCGCCGACGCTGATTGGCATCGAGGAACCAGAACACGGCCTGCACCCGTGGCTGATGCGGCGCGTGCAAGATGCCCTGTACCGGCTTTGTTACCCGGAGCAGCACGGCGAGAAGCGCGATCCGGTCCAAATCATCGCCACCACGCACTCGCCGTACTTTCTCGACTTGTTCAAGGATCATCCGGAGGAAGTCGTCGTGGCTTCCAAGGACGATCAGGGGGTACAGTTCAAGCGTGTCGCCGATTTCAAGGAGATTACGGCCATTCTCCAGGATGCTCCTCTCGGTGAGCTGTGGAATAGCGGCGCGATCGGCGGCGTGCCGGTGCACCTATGAAAGTCGCGATCCTTTCTGAATCGCCGGCCGACGAAGAGGGCGTGCACATTCTGGCTGAGGCCGTTTTAGGCGTCCCGATTGAGGTGACGCGCCGCAAGGCGCGGACGGGCGGGGTCGATGCCGTGCTGCGAATCCTCCCGGCGGTGATGAAAGAGGTCTATTACCATTCCGACGCTGCTGGCCTGATTGCCGTCGTCGATTCCGACCAAACCGTTGCCCACTTTCCACAACATGAAGTCGCTGGGCAGGCAGTAGCAAATTGCCGCCTGTGTGAGCTTCAGCAACTCGTGAGCCGCACCAGATCAAGTTTGGCGATGGTCGAAGGGCGCGGGCCCTTACACTCGGCGGTCGGGTTGGCAATTCCTTCGCTCGAAGCCTGGTGTTTGTGCGGCGAGGATCATAGCGTCAGCGAAGCAACCTGGAATAACGCCCGCAAGCATAATCAGTTTCCCTACCGTCCGGCGACGTTGAAACAGCGGCTATACGGTTCGGAGCGACCGTCGCTCGATCGCGAAGTCCAGGTCATCCGTGCCGCAATGGAACGAATCGTCGCCACCGGTTCGCTTGCGTTGCTCGAGCAGCTCTTTGACGGTGGCTTTGGCAGTCTGGCCCGCCAGCTTCGCACCTGGCAGGCAACCACGGAGTAGCTCAGAATGCTCGACATCCTCGTCATCGCCCCACACCCCGACGACGCCGAGCTCGGCGCGGCCGGCGCGATCCTCAAGTTCAAGGCGGAGGGGAAGCGGGTCGGCGTGCTCGATCTGACCAGCGGCGAGCCGACGCCGTTTGGCACGCTCGAGAAGCGGGCCGCCGAGACGCAAGCGGCGACGGAGATTCTCGGGCTTGACTGGCGCGGCAACCTGGGGCTGCCCAACCGCAGCCTGGAGCCAACGCTCGATGCCCGCCGCGCGCTGGCAACATCGATCCGCCAACTCCGCCCCAAGTGGCTCTTCGCCCCGTACTGGGTGGATGCGCATCCCGATCACGTCGCCGCGACCGAGCTCGTCGAGGCCGCCCGCTTCTGGGCCAAGCTCAGCAAAACCGATATGCCGGGCGAGCCGTGGCATCCGCAGCGGATCTACAACTACTACTGCGTCCACCTCAAGCACGCCGCCCAGCCGGCATTCATCCTGGACATCAGCCAGTTTTGGGACCGCAAACTGGCGTCGATCCGCTGCTACGCCAGCCAGTTCATCGACGGCCGCTCGACCGATCCGCCTACGTTCCTCGATCAACTCCGCGACGAGGCGGCCTACTGGGGCAAGTGCATCGGCGTGAAGTATGGCGAGCCGTTTCACTGCCGCGAGCCAATCGGGATCCGGACAATGGAGGGGCTGGTGTGACGTAGCTGCCATGAGACGATGCTTCCCCATTTTCTTTATACTCGTCGCCTCAGGCTGCGGCGTTCAATCGCCTGAGTCTAGTCCGTCCCGAAAGCCATCAATTGCAGGAGCCGACCGCATGCCGCCGAGACTCGCTGCCAGCGCGGTAACCAAAGAAACGCTCCATGTGGGCGTCGAAATCGTCGTCCAATCCGATTCGCCGCTTGGACGATATCAGGCAATCTTCGAAGATGACGGCGATACCGGGTACTTCTACGCGCTGGACGCGCAAAAAGCCGACAATCCAATCATCGATGCGTTGCACATCTACAACGTGCAGTCCGTGGTGGACCGAGACAAGCCGTCCCAAGTGCATATCGTGTGGTCCATAGACGGAAGCAAGGCGGCGCTCTTCATTAACTCCTATCCACACGCGATATTCAACTTCGCGGATGGAGTTGGATGTTGTCGTACCGGATTTCCGCCACCTGCCGACGCATCCGCTTCACACGAATGGGACGAACGGCAGATGGAACACTTCCACGCCCGCGACGGCAGCTAACCATCCCGTGCAAGGCAATGACGCCACTCGGCGGCGGTGATCAGTTGACGGCCGGATCAACGCCTCCAGAAAGTGCCCTGTCACTTGTGTCCTGCCCACTGTTCTCCTTTGACTGGAGAACCTGCACAAACTTTGACGATAACAGCGTCGCGCCGTATTGCGCTGACTTTGCGGACCCATCCTGGTTCCGCTAGCAGCAGCCCTCGGCACTGGGCAAGGACGCCATGGTTTTTGCGGTTCACCAGTTGCGACACTTTGCCGCGCTCCTATGCGGGTTGACGCTAGCATCTGGCTGCGCCGCCATTCCCCAGAAGCTGCACGAGCCGCAGTTCCACAATCCGTTTCCCCAACTGCATCGCGTGGCCGTGCTGCCGTTTTTCAATCAGAGCACCGAGCCGTCGGTGGACGGCGAAGCGGTCGCGGCCGCTTACTATAACGAGCTGCAAGCCATCCCCGGCTTTGAGGTGATGCCCGTCGGCGTGGCCCGGCAGATGCTGGCAGCCAGCGGCATTGAACCGCGGAGCGCCGGCGATTTTCAGAAGCTGGCGCGGCTCATGAACGTCGATGCGGTGCTCGTCGGATCGATCACCGAGTATTCGCCGTACTATCCGCCGCGGATCGGCATTGCCGTCGACTGGTACGCGGCGAATCCGGGGTTTCATCCGATTCCCGCCGGCTACGGACTGCCGTGGGGAACGTCCGACGAGGAATTCATCCCCGGCTCGCTGGTGCAGCAAGCGGAGTTCGAGCTGGCGCGCCAGCAGCTCCAGACGCAAACGCCGTCGCTTCCGCTCGAAGAAAATTCCGCCGAAGAAATTTCGCCTTCCGCCGCCAGTCGCGCAGCCAAATCGGTACTTTCGGCAGAATCGCGCCAGCATGCAGCAGCGGCGGGGGAATTGCCGGCGGATTGGCCTGATCCGCGCGGATTCGTTCCGCCGCCGCCCAGCAGCCATCGTCCCGCTTTGCGCCCGCAGTACGACCCGATCATCTCGCACGTTCGCGTTTACCACGGCAACGACTCCAACTTCACGCAGCGGCTGGAAAGTTATTTCGATTTTCGCGAGGACGCCCGCTTTGGCGGTTGGGAAGGCTTCCTCCAGCGGCCGGAAGACTTCCTCCGCTTCTGCTGCCACCTGCATGTGACTGAGACGTTGGCAGCGAGAGGTGGGGCGGGAGAGGCGCGAGTAGTCTGGCGCTGGCCGATCAGCCGATATGAGCGGTAACGGCGGGAGAGCGAAATGGAATTCGCCAGAATTGGCAGTGCGGAGCGCCAGCGCAAGTCGTTGGCTCACCAGGGAAGGCATGCCAGCACAGCCGCGCCTGCATTTCATGGCCCCACGAGGAGATTGCACTCCGTGACGACCGACATCAATGTGCTGGCGCTGGTGAAAGGGGAAGAACGCTACATTTTTCTGTTCGACGACGAGCGTCGTTCCGAAGCGCTGCGAACGCTCGGGCGATTTGCGTCGAACCCCGAGCTGAGCTTCAGTTGGTACGATGCCGCGGTGCTCAGCCAGCGGATTCGCCACGTCGAACAGCAAGTGGCGGAGGAAGCGCATTCGCTCTCGGCCCGCCCGCGGTTTGAAATGCCGCTGCCGACCGATCTCACCGAGGACGACCTGGCCTGACCCCCTTTGCCGGTCGATCGCATGCAAACGGCGGCTGCGAGATTCCTGCGGTTTCTGTCGATCGAGCGGAACGCATCCCCGCTGACGATCAAGTCGTACGGCGAGGACCTCACGGCACTGGTCGATTACCTCACGCAGTCGTACGGCCGCCCGCCGGCGCCCGGCGAGATCACCTCGCTCGACCTGCGGGGCTACGTCGCGGCCATGCACGACGCCGGCTATGCCAAAACGTCGGTGGCGCGGCGGACCGCCTCGCTGCGAACGTTCTTCAAGTTCTGCATGCGGGAAAAGCTGTGCGACAGCAATCCGGCCAAGCCGCTGCGGACGCCGCGCAAGGACCGCAAGCTGCCCCACTTCCTCTCCACGGAGGAGATCGGCAAGCTGCTCGACGCACCGCCCGCCATGCAGGCCATGGGACAGCGCGACCGGGCCATCCTGGAGACGATGTATTCCGCCGGCCTCCGCGTCAGCGAAGTCGTCGGCATCAACGACGGCGACCTGGCGCTGGCCGAGCAGATCGTTCGCATCCGCGGCAAAGGACGCCGGGAGCGTCTGGCACCGCTGGGATCGTTTGCCGTGCGGGCGATCGAGCGCTGGCTGAGCCAGCGGCGGCTCTCCTCCAAGGAGACAAGCGGTGCCGCTGCGCCGGTGTTTACCAACAAGTTCGGCCGGCGGCTGACGACCCGCGGCGTCGCCCGCATGCTGGAAAAGTACCTCAAGCTGACCGGGCTCGACCTGCGAACGACCCCGCACACGCTGCGGCACAGCTTCGCCACGCATCTGCTCGATCGGGGCGCCGACATTCGCAGCGTGCAGGAGCTGCTGGGGCACAGGAGCCTGGTGACCACGCAGATCTACACGCACGTGAGCACCGCCGGGCTGCGGGCGGCGTACGAGCGGGCGCATCCACGGGCGAAAAGCCGGGGAGCCTGACTCCAGCCTCACGTATCCTCCTCCTGCCAGCGAAATCTGCCGCGGCTCAGGTCGTACTGCTGCCAGACCCACTCGTTTCCGTACGGATGGGTGCGGAGGCGGCGATTGAGCTTGAGCTGCCGCGCAAGGCAGCGGCGGCGTGCCGATTCGATCTCCTGCTGGAGCGCCTCGCCGGTGTGCTGCACTCCTCGCCTGGCGTCCCGCTTGAGCTGAATCTGGACCATCCGCTCCACGCGGCCGGCGGCCTGCTCGAGCTGCCGCAGCATGGCGAAGAAGCTGCGACGCGCATCGGCAGACAGACCCTGGCGGTCGGCGGCGGCGTGATAAGCGATTCGGCGATTTTTTCGGCGACGTAATCCTTGGAGTTGCGCGGCCTTGCTCAGCGCCGAAACCGCGTGCCCATTGGCCTTTCCGTTCGCGGCGGAAAAAGCCGGCGGATTTTTCTTTAATAAGCGGCCGTTCGATTGCGGATTGCAGACTGCGGATTGCGGATTGCAGCAGCCTCCAGTCCCCAACTCCGAGTCCGTGGTGGATTCCTGACTCGAGGCTGTGGACGCGGGACTGGGGACGTGGTCATTGGTCATTGGGGCCTGGTCCGTGGTCATTGGGACGTGGTCATTGGGACTTGGTCCTTGGTCATTGCCTCGGAGCATTCTGCCGCGTCCGCTGCCGGTTTTCGGCTGCGCTTCCACTGCTCCCCCGCGCCGCCGAGCTGCCCCGCCTTGAGCACCGCCTGGAGGGCGATCGACAGGAAGCCCGGCTTGGGGGGAATCGAGCGGCTGTTGCTCTCGCTGTGGACTTGCTGGCCATTCTTGTCGTAGACCATCCGGTGGCTGGCCCCTTCGGTGAGGTCGGCCTTTTCGAGGGCCTTGTCGCGGATCACCGTCAGCCACTGCCGCGTTTCGTGCGTCGCCAGGTTGATCTGCTGCTCGTCGGTCATGCCGGCGACTTCCCAGGGGACGGTCGCTTTCCAGGTGCGGACCTCCTCGACGATCTGGCAGACCCGCGGCTGCGACAGGCCGAAGATCTCCGCCACGTCGTACTGCGACATCTTCTCGAAGACCACCGACTCGTAGATCTGAATGTCCCGCAGCCGCGGCACTTTCCGGGGCAAGCGCTGCTGCATGTCGGCCACGCGGCCCGCCCGGTCCCGCAGCCAGTTGCGCCGGCGGGGCTGCCGCCGGGGCGGCGGTGCGTCGGCATTCTCCGTCGCCGGCTCGGGGGGAGGGGGATCAAAGTCCTGCGGGGTGATGCGGGGGGCGTTGATCGATTGGGAAATCTCGGCTTCCCTGTGGGAGGTGGCGGACATGGCATTTCTCCTGGGATGGAACAACTGTACCGTAGGCACCTCCCATTAGACGCACGGGGTGTGACACCTTTGGTCACTGCGAATGTCGCCCGCGGCAAAAGAGTGGCCGTAAGTCGTTACTGGCCATATGTATAAGAGATGCCCAGAAAATGATTCTGTGCCTTGACTGTTGCGCCGGCCCGCGGCAATACCGCCAGAAAGTAGCAGGTCCCGCAGGTCCCCTTTTTTCCCTGCGCCGCTGGGCCGGCAGGCCTTTCCGTCCGCAGTCGAACCCCGGTAATCGGGCCGCTTTTGCTCCCTGACTCCGTTGGCCCGCCCCCCTGAAAGTCTGCCAGGATGGAGCCGCTTTCGGCGGGGCAGCGTCTTGTCAAAACACATTCTTGATCGACGTCCGGGGGGGTGGCTGAATCCCTCGCGGGCAGTGGAGAGCGATCATTGGGTGTCAGTGGCGGTTAGAAAGCAGGCCAGTTTGGCAAGGCCATCAAGGCCAGTTTGCCATTGGTCGATGGCGGGATAAGTGGCCGTGCGAATGTGCTTGGAGTCGCGACTTGGAGAGGGGACTGAATTAGCTTGGGAAGGAG
>DATKDU010000083.1:0-4218 GCA_035512595.1 Pirellulaceae bacterium | reverse complement strand
CCGATTCGCTGCTGGCCAAGGGGCTGATGATCGAGCTGACGGCGCCAGGCCGCGGGCAGATTGTGTCCCACAATCTATACGAGGAGCGGGAGCTGGCCCAGATGAAGGCCCAGTACGCCGGTGGGGCAGGCGCCCCGCCTGCCGTAGGCAGAACCGAAGCAGGCGAGACGCCTGCCCCACGAGTCACCCGCGACATGTTCAGCGAGCTTGAGCTGGAAGTCGCTCAGCTTCGCGCCGAAGTTTCCAAACTCCGCGAGCAGGTCAAACACATCGCCCTGGCCACCGGAGTTTCGCACAGCAATCTGGAACTGGGGAGCGACCTGTGATCGACCTGAAGGGGCATGCGGCCCTCATCACCGGCTCGACGAAAGGGGTCGGCCGCTCGATTGCCGAGGCTTTTGTGCGGGCCGGGGCAAGCGTTGTTCTGCACGGTCGTGGGGCAGGCGTCTCGCCTGCCCCACAAATTACCAGCGACCTGGCCGGACCGACGATGGCGGCCGTCGAAGAGACGTTTACCAAGGCGATTGCCGCGAATCCCGCGATCGACATCCTGGTCAACAATGCCGGCAACTATAACGACGTGCCGTTTCTGGAAATGGATTACGAGCGGTTTGAGCGAACGATGCGGCTGAACGTCTTCTCGGCCTTCTTCCTGACGCAGCGCTTCGCCAGGCACTGGGCCCTAAAGAAAACCGCCGGCCGCGTCCTCTTCATCGGCTCCATCAACGGCCGCCTGGCCGAGCCGACCCACTCCGCGTACGACACATCGAAAGGGGCCGTCGAGATGATGGTCAAAACGTTGTGCGTCGAGCTCGCGCCGCTGGGCATTCGCGTCAACGGCCTGGCGCCGGGCCTGGTGCGCACGCCGCTGACCAGCATCATCGACAAGGACGAGCGGTTCCGCCGCTGGATGGAATTGCACACGCCTAATCACCAGGTCCCCCACAGCGACGTCTGCGGTAGCGGCGCGGTCTACCTGTGCAGCGACGACGCCTGGCACGTCCACGGGCAGATGCTCCTGGTGGACGGCGGCATGAGCGCCTGGCAGCAGCCGGATATGCCCTCAAGCTTCCTGTAAAGCCGCGACCATTGGTCGCGGGCCTGCTCGAGGCACCCAATTCTGGGGCATGAGCCCCTCCCCCGTCTTCTCCAGCCGGAAACAGGCGTCGTCAAAGCCATGGTCAACCAACCCGGCTTGCGTGGACCTTCCTGAGAACCCCCTGCGGCAATCCTTCTTCCCCATCCGCTAAAATCCAGGCATGTCCACGCCCGGAAAAATCCCGCGCGAAAAATCCCCCGCCGAGCAGTTGGCGACGCCAGTCCAGTATCTCAAGGGGGTCGGCCCCGAGCGGGCCGAGTTGCTGGCCCGCCTCGAGCTTCATTACGCGCGCGATCTGCTCTTCTGCTTCCCCCGCGCGTACCAGGACATGAGCGAGCTGAAGTCGATCGACCAGCTCGAAGAAGGAAAACTCGCCAGCGTCTGCGGCGTCGTTGAGGAGGTCGATCTGCGGAATACCGGCGTCGGCAAGTCGCTCCTCGGCGTCCTCATTCGCGAGGAAACCCGCTACCTGCGGCTCCTGTACTTCAACCAGCCCTGGCGGCGGCAGACCTTCAACCCCGGCCAGCGAGTCCTCGTCTCCGGCGAGCCGAAGCTGCAGGGGCTCCGCTGGGAAATGTCCCATCCCACGGTCGAGTTCCTCGCTCCCGACGAAGACGCGCCGGCGGGCCGCATCCTCCCTGTCTACTCGCTCACCGAGGGGCTCAATCAGCCGACCATGCGGCGGATCGTCCAAGGAGTTGTTGAAACGCACACGCAGTACGTCGATGAAGTTTTCCCCGACGACCTCCTCGACTCGAGCAACCTCTGGCCGATCCGCGCCGCACTGCCCCAGGTGCATATGCCGGAGAATCAGGCCTCGCTGGGCGAGGCGCTGCGGCGGTTCATTTATCAGGAGCTGTTCATTTTGCAGCTCGCGCTGGCCATGAAAAAATGGCGGCTCGACAACCGCCAAAGCGCCCCGCCGCTGCCGGTCGATGCCCGCATCGACGCCCGGATCACGCGACTCTTCCCCTTTGAATTGACCCCTGGCCAGCGGCAGGCCATCGACGAAATCGTGAGGGACATGGCCCAAAGCCGCCCGATGAACCGCCTCTTTCAAGGGGACGTCGGCAGCGGCAAGACGGTCGTCGCCATGTATGCCATGCTGTTGGCCGTCGCCCACGGCCATCAGGCGGCACTCATGGCCCCCACCGAAGTTCTTGCCCGGCAGCATCTGCGGACGCTGTCCACTGCACTGGCCGCCAGCAAGGTGCGGCTCGGCCTTCTCACCGGCTCGCAGCCGGCCGCCGAGCGCAAGGAGCTGCTGGCGAAGATTGCCGCCGGCGAAGTGGACATCGTCATCGGCACGCACGCGGTGACGCACGCGGTCGCCAAGAGCGGCGTCGAGTTCGCCAAGCTGGGGCTCGTGGTGATCGACGAGCAGCACAAGTTCGGCGTCCGGCAGCGGGCGGCACTGAAAAAGGCGGGGCTCGACCCGCATTACCTGGTCATGACCGCCACGCCAATCCCGCGGACGATGGCCATGACCCTGTTCGGCGACCTGGAGGTGAGCACGCTTCGCGAGCCGCCGCCGGGAAGGCAAAAGGTCTACACGTACCAGGCCACCGACGTGCAGCGGGCCAAGTGGTGGGAGTTCTTTCGCAAGAAGCTCAATGAAGGGAGGCAGGGGTTCGTGATTGTGCCGCTGGTCGATGAGTCCGAATCGAAAGAAGCGGCCAACGTCCAGCAGACGCTCGAAGTCCTCTCGCGCGGAGAACTCGCCGGCTATCGCCTGGGGATGCTCCACGGCCGCCTGACGCCGGCGGAGAAGGAGGCCGCCATGCTCGCCTTCGCCCGCGGACAGACGCAGGTCCTCGTCGCCACCAGCGTGATCGAAGTCGGCATCGACGTTCCCAACGCCACGCTGATGACGATTGAGGGGGGAGAGTGGTTCGGACTGGCGCAACTGCACCAGCTCCGCGGACGCGTCAGTCGCGGCACTCATCCCGGTTACGTCTGCGTCTTTGCGAACCCCGCCACCGACGATGCTGTGCAGCGGATGGACGCCTTCACCCGCACGACCGACGGCTTCGAGCTGGCCGAGATCGACTTCTCCCTCCGCGGCCCCGGCGACCTCTTTGGCACCCGCCAGCACGGCCTGCCCCCTCTTCGCATTGCCGACATGCAGCGCGACGTCTCCGTCCTGGAAGAAGCCCGCCCGGCAGCCCAGGCCCTGATTGCCGCCGATCCGGAGTTAGCGAACCCGGCGTACGCGAAGCTCAAACGGATGGTGATGGTGCGGTATGGGGAGGCGCTGGATTTGGGGGATGTGGGGTGATATTCTGTACCAACTTCATCGTTGCGCCATCCCGGCATACAAACACGTTAATCATGTCTCTGATTCAGTGGTCCGCCCTTTTGCTGGTCATGCTTGACATGACTCTCTCCCACTACGTCTTTCGCTTTCAGCGAACCACCTTGTTCCTGGCTCGCAAATGTGCGCCGCAGGAAGTCACAAATGCACAGCTCCTCATGACTCCGATTTGGATGGGTGTACTTGGCTGGCTGCATACCGCACTCGCATTAGGCACCATCGTTCTGGTCTATTTCGCGTTTGGGTGGCTTTGGACAGGCGCTTGGATCCTTTATTTGCTGATACTGAGCGCGGTCGTCGACCGACTTTGTCCGATTCCACCGTATGAGCACTGTCTCACGCTTATCGAGGGAGAACTTACGCGGCCCAAGTCCCGCAGTGTGATTGAACGAGTCCAACTTCTCGGCGGTGCCGGAATTCTGTTCGATAAATGGGCACTACAAGAAATCCAGCGACTTCGCGATGTAGGCATTCCAGTAGGCGGCCTGTGAGCCCTCCCACAATCGTTCCCTGATTCAGCTTGACGCGGATTTGGACCGCTTCCGTCGAAAAGTGGGATCTATTTGCCGTTGGCGGCTTTGCCGTCTGGGTGATTTCCGAGTTTCCTTTCGTCGGCTCGGTGAATATGAATCCCGGGATTGTCAAAGAACCCCTCAGCCGGCATTCCTAGCCCGCATTTCTCACTGCGCAGAAGAAACGAGTGGCCTACTTGAGCCATAAGTTGTTGAACTGACGACAACTTGGACTTGAGCAAGGAGGCCACCCGATGACGACAGAGTGTAGCGGACGTTCGTTCGATTTCCAG
>DATKDU010000082.1:0-4262 GCA_035512595.1 Pirellulaceae bacterium | reverse complement strand
ATCGGCCAAGGGGGGACGCCAGCCAGGACCGTAACCAGCAATACCCTTTTCTTGGGAGAATCGGAGATGCCTTTCACCAAAGAGCAGCACGAACAGCTTTCGGGTCGTGACCGGAGTGTGCTGAAGCAAGTGGCCGAGTACCTGGGTTACGAGAACTACGCCGACGAAGATGCGCTGGAAGTCCTGGCGTACGGCTGTCGTACGTAGACAACGGCCAACCGCTCGCGGTGGTGCGGCACGATCTTGTGAGAACCAAAACCTAGCGTGCCGTTTAGCGTTGCAAGGTCGTCACCCACAGTTGCTCCGCGGAGCGCGCTATTGCTCATCGGCCACCCCCTTTACTCTTGGCGGGCTGGGCAGTTGACGAGCGGCGATCTTGCCGAGCGCCTGAACCGTCTTTCGACGGTTCACGTCCGGCAGTGTCTCCCAGAGGTTCTTGAGAGCTAGAGATCGCTTCGTTGGGCGCGGGGGGGACCGTTGCTTCCTTGCATGCATCGTCTCCTTGACTGGAATTGGCTCGTTTCCGGCACCATTCGGCCAGTGCCAGCAGTGCTGTCACGCTCACAATTGGGCGCGAGGCGGACGTTATATCAGCTTTCGATGATTTGCGGGCACCCGAGTTCCCGGGTGTAGTTTGATTAGGGGATGTCACTGCCATACCCAGAACCGGGACTTAGATTGATCCGCCGTGATGAAATCGGCCTGTTCGACACCAAGCTCACCAGCTTGCGGCAGGAACTTGACGAAGCGGTGGCCAACCTTGACCGCCATTTTTCTGAGCTCAAGGCCGCCGCCCGGCGCAGGTTAGGCCGGCTGTACAACCCGGCCGATTACCCGGAGTCGCTGGTCGGCCTGTTCGGCGTCACGTGGGAGTATCCCAACTGCGAGCCGCCGGCCTACCTCCAGCAGCTCAGCCCGGAGCTGTACGAAGAGGAATCGCGGCGGGTCGCTGCCCGGTTTGAAGAATGCATCCGGCTGGCCGAGGAAGCTTTCACAGAGGAGTTTGGCAAGCTGGTATCCCACCTCAGCGAACGGCTCAGCGGCAGCGAAGACAGCCGCGAGAAAATCTTCCGTGATTCGACAGTGCAGAACCTGTCGGAGTTTTTCCAGCGATTTCGCCATCTTAACGTCCGCTCCAGCGAGCAGCTCGATCAGTTGGTGAACCAGGCGCAGCAGATTACTCGCGGCGTGCAGCCCCAGGCGCTCCGCGACGACACGCAGCTGCGGCAGCAGATCGCAACGCAGCTGGCCGGCGTCCAGAGCCAGATCGAAGGGATGCTCGTCGACCGGCCGCGGCGCGCCATCCTCCGCCGGCCCCGCTAGGTGACCGCCATGCAATTGGTCATCACCGCCGGCGGCCAAGTCCGCTATGTGTACGACGAAGCCGTGGATCTTTCGGCTCTTGGCCGATCCACGATCTCACGGGCGTCCCATGTCGAGCCCGACGAGCAGGGCCAGTGGCTGGCCGATCTGAGCCCGGTCGGCGGTCCCTGTCTGGGACCTTTTCCGCTCCGCAGCGAAGCGCTGGCCGCCGAGCGCCATTGGCTTGAGTCCCACTGGCTCGTTCCGTCAGCCCGGTAAGCGGGCCTCGGCCGGCCCTGAAGGAGTCCCCATTGTGCATGCCGGTCCCGGCGCGCGCTGGGGCCGGCTGCGTTTGTTTCTGGTCCCTCCTGACCCAAGGAATCTTCCATGTCCCAAGCAGAACTTGAACGTCAAGTCAGCCGACTTACGGGTGAATCACGCCGCGAAGTCCGGCGGCGGGGCTTTTCGATCGTGTCCCCGCAGATGTTGGCCGTCGATCCGGATGCGGGAGAACTTTCCGAGCCACAGGTCCTCGACTGGGATCAGGTCGAGGCCGATCGCTACGGCCGAGCGGCGTAGTCCGCTAGTGGTAATCGTCTCTGGCGGCAGCCATGTGGCTGCCGCCTAAGAAAACGTCTGTCGGGAGCGGCTTGCACGGCACGCGCCGCGCAGGCCGCTCACGTGGATCCAGCCCTAGTCGCCCGGACGAAGGGAACCGTCGAGCGGGTCTGGCGGGCCATCGAGGCGGGCCACTTCTATCCGGCGCCTTGTGCTATAGGTTGTGCGTCGTGTCCGTATCGCCAGCCATGCCGGCTGTGGCCGGGCTGAGCCACCCGGGGGATTTCGGGAAGCAGCTGCTAGCGCATCCCTGTGCCTCCCGTCGGGGCGGCACTCGGGTGCGTTTTTCTTAGCTATTGCGATTTAGTTCTGGCGGAATTGATGGATGAAGCGAGGTCTCGCGAAGGCGCGTCGGTATCGAACCGACGCCCGCTGGGCTGGTTGTCAGGTGCTGCACTGAATTCGATTTGCAGCAGCTGGGGCGACACCATCCGTTGATTGGAGGTCTGGTCATAACCCCGCAGTCACCGCTCCGCATCCCGCCCGCTCAACTTGTACCCGGTGGTTTCGAAGCATGCCGACCCGCGGGTTAACGAGATAGGCCGAGGCCAACCGCCCCGGCTTTTTTCGTTCGATCCCAAGAAATCGCAACGGGTTGCGACGCGGGATCGCGATGATTTGTCTCGGCCCCGTGGCGCGGAGAGACACGGGCGCGACACGGCACCGGCGTCCTGGTGCCGCTCTTTTGCCCAAACTCTCGGTTGTCTCTCTTTGACCGGCCGGCTGGGTTATCAGGGGGGTTCGGTCCCCTATAGCGGACAGAAACGTCACGGTTCGGTCCGGTGAGCGGGGCGAACCGCAGCGGGGTCGCTTTGCGATTCGGGGTCAGACGACTGCTTGGTTTTTCCACTCTCGTCAAGTAGGTGCGATTCGTCTGCGGATTCACCTGGGAACGCAGCCGAGTCATAGCCGCTCTCGGATGCGGCTGAAACGCCGCTTGGCAAACGACCAAAGAGCATTTGCAGCCGGGCCCGCACATCAGGATGTGGTGTGTACGTGTGAGGCATGGTGGGCCTTCTTTTAACGGTCGGTGACAGCAACGGGCATACTGATGGCGGGGGAACTAGGCGACGAGCCAGATACGTCCGAAGGTGTCGCTGTAAACCGTCCCGAGTGCGTTATCTCCAACGTGCTGGCCAAGGTTCCGACATCTTTCTCGCCACCCCTGAGTTCCTCGATGATCTGAATCCGTCGGGGTTGGGCAATCGCCCCCAGGAATGCACCAAGTGCGTTTGCGGCAAGTCGGCGGTACGGCATAGGGAAGTCGCTCTCCAGTGCGCCGCATTCAATCAACTTAGACGGTCCATGCCGCAACACATCGGTGGTGGATTGCATCGGCTGACATGCTCATGTGCGCAAACTAGCATGTGTCATGCCGGATTCGACACTTGCTTCGACGGGAGGGGCGAGTGCCGGAATTCTCGGCAATGTCGAGTGATGAGCGCCACTGCCGATGACAGCGCCGCTCATAAGAAATGCTTTGTTGCGCGCGATCCGCACACTCAGTGCCATTCCCGTACGCCCCGGATCGGTGCCGCGTTTTCGCCAGCGACTGATTCAAGCGGCACGTTCTAAGGACCGGCGATGTTCAGGCTGCAAGTTGGTAGAGGTGGTGATAGAAGCGAACTCGGGCGGGAATTGCCGGATATTTGTTCTCGAACGTCACACGAAGCAAGACGTTGCATTCGGGGTTCGTCGAGCGCACCAAAAAGTTGATCCACGATTGCATCGGAGGCAAACTCAACTTCGATGGCTAGACAGGTTCGCTGTATTCGTGCGGCATGCATTACATTGGAATCAGCCAGATCGTGGCTTTGCCATCGGAGATCATCTAGAGAAAAGGTGGCCGACGACGGAGTGCCGGCCACCCAAGCCGTCCGGTGATTCGTACGATACCAATCGGCGTCCTGCCGTTCTCGCCCTGCTCGTAGCCGATGTTCTGAATGCGGCTCAGCAGCGGATAGACTTCGCGGCGGGTGCGGTGGTAGTGCGATTTGAACTGGCAGGTGAAGCACTTCTTGTTGCGAGTTCATAAAGCGGCGATGAGCCAGACGAGGCGGCGGCGGTCCACAGCCCAGCCCTAGGGTGACCAGATCGGGCGGAAGAGCGCGTCATGCGTGTTCTTGTTCAAGCCCAGCCGGTTGCGGTTGACGTGCAGGCGAGACTCGCAAGCGTTGAAGTTACGGAACGCCCCGATCACCTCCTAGCCCGCATTTCTCACTGCGCAGAAGAAACGAGTGGCCTACTTGAGCCATAAGTTGTTGAACTGACGACAACTTGGACTTGAGCAAGGAGGCCACCCGATGACGACAGAGTGTAGCGGACGTTCGTTCGATTTCCAG
>DATKDU010000081.1:0-17983 GCA_035512595.1 Pirellulaceae bacterium | reverse complement strand
CTGGAAATCGAACGAACGTCCGCTACACTCTGTCGTCATCGGGTGGCCTCCTTGCTCAAGTCCAAGTTGTCGTCAGTTCAACAACTTATGGCTCAAGTAGGCCACTCGTTTCTTCTGCGCAGTGAGAAATGCGGGTTAGTGCGTAGAATGTCAGCACGGGGGCTTGCGCCCCGTTTGTTCTTTGAAAATTTAATTCCCATCGACCCACGGACGAAAGTGGCGTAGGGCTGGTCCCGGTACGCTCCCGCCGGCCCCTCTCGAGGCACCCTCACCCCGGCCCTCCCAGAGGGAGAGGGGGAGGTTCGCGGACTGCCGAGGCTGCCCAGCTTGACAGGTTTTTTGACAGAACCCCCCCTTTGCTGTCAAAAAACCTCCCGGGCGTGCCCGCCAGGCGACCGTGAATGCCGGGGCTAAACCGACTGTTATCAACTGGCAATTCACCCGGAGCGCGCCCGTTGGCGCAAGTCCCTGCCGGGTTGGTACATCCGTCCACAAGCGCCCGCCGGGCGGCCGCGAAAAAAGTGTTATCGCGCAGCGTGGGAGCCGCAGGACCGGGTCTTGTTAACCCTTGTGCGGCGGGAGGCCCGTTTTGCACTTAACTCGCGGTGCAGCAAGACTTTGCCGCTGATGCGCGAGTTTTCTTAACTCTTGTGCGGCTCGGAACATGCCGGACCGCGCCACTCCCGGCGAGGCGGAGCCTCGGGTTTGTGCGTTACGAGGCAGAGCCTCGTAACGAGGGTCCCTTGTCTCCTGTCCCCTGGCTCCTGGTCCCTGGCCCCTGGCCCCTGACTCCTGGTCCCTGACTCCTGGTCCCTGACTCACGCCGCCTTCTCCGTCTCTGCCGCCTGGTTGAGCTTGTTGTAGAGGGTTTTGAGGCTGACGCCGAGCTCTTCGGCCGCGGCCGGCTTATTGCCTTCGTGCCGCTCGAGCGCGTCGTAGATCGCCTGCATCTCCAGGTCGCGAAGGGTCATCGGCGCGGCCAGCTTGAGCTTGGCCGGTCCCTTGCGGGCGGCAAACCGCTGCGGCAGATGCTCGGCGGTGATTGGCGGCCGCTCGCAGAGGATGGTGGCGTGCTCGATGACGTTGGCCAGCTCGCGGACGTTGCCGGGCCAGGAGTGGGACTTGAGAAGCTCGATGGCGTCGTCGGTGAATACCTGGTCCTCCGGCTTGATCCCCGGCTTGAACCGCCGCACCAGGTGCTCGGCCAACTCCTGAATGTCCGAGAGCCGGTCGCGCAGAGCGGGGATCGTCACCTCGAACGTGTTGATCCGGTACATGAGGTCTTCGCGGAAATCGCCCGATTCGACCATCAGCGGCAGGTCGCGATGCGTCGCGCAGATCACGCGGACATCCACCTCGAACGCCTGGTTTTCGCCGACGCGGCGGATTTCCCCCGATTCCAGCACGCGCAGCAGCTTGGCCTGCATCGCTTTGGGCAGCTCGCCGACCTCGTCCAAAAAGATGGTGCCGCCGCTGGCGACTTCGAACAGACCGACGCGGTGCTCATCGGCGCCGGTGAAGGCCCCTTTGCGATGGCCGAACAGCTCGCTCTCAATGAGCGACTCCGGCAGGGCACCGCAATTGATCGCCACGAACGGCATATTCGCGCGGAGGCTCCGCTGATGGACCGCGCGGGCGACGAGCTCCTTGCCAGTGCCGGTCTCGCCGAGGATGAGGACGGTGGAATTCGTCGGCGCGACCTTCTCGATCAGGCTTTTGACCTGCTCCATTCCTTTGCTGCTGCCGACGAGCTCGGTCTTCCCTTCGGCCCTGTCGAGCTGGTGCTTGAGCGCCCGGTACTTGTTGACCCACTCCCGCTTGCTGGCGACGCGGGCCAGCAGGGCTTTGAGCTCGATCAGCTTGCAGGGCTTGGTGAGGAAGTCGAACGCGCCGAGCTTGAGGGCTTGCAGCACCGCCTCGTACGACGCTTTGCCAGTGAGGACGACGGTGTCGGTCTCGGGGGCCAGGGACTGGCAGTGCTGGATCACCTCCAGGCCGTTCATGCCGGGCATGTCGAGATCGACGATGATGCAGTCGTAGGTGTTGCGCTGCAGCGCGGCGACGGCAGTTGCGCCGTCGGGGCAGACGGTGACCTCGTGCCCCATGCGGGGGATTTCCAGGCTCATCAGCTCCTGCAGCGCGGCTTCGTCGTCGGCAAACAGGAGTTTCAGACGGCTATGCGGCCTGGTTTCGCTTTTGGATTTGTCTTTCATTTTTGTTTTCAGCGGCGAGAAGCGGCAGCAGGACCTTCATCTGCGACCCCTTGCCGGGGCCGCCCGAGGCGGGCTCGATGGAGCCGCCATGTTCGTGGATGATGCGGCAGGTGATCGACAGTCCGAGCCCGGTTCCTTTGCCGTCGCGGCGGCGGGTGAAGAAGGGCTCGAACAGGTGTTTCAAGACTTCCGGCGTCATGCCGCAGCCGTTGTCACGAACGACCAGCTCGGCAAACGGCCCCGACTTGGCCAGCGTCACGGAGACCTTGCCGCCAGGTTCGACGCTATCCAAGGCGTTGGTCGCCAGGTTGAGCACGACCTGCTTCATTTCCTGCGGATTGACGGTGGCGACGACCCGCTGTCCTGGAACAAACTCGATGCGCTTGTCGCGGTAGTTTTCCAGGTGGCTGACCATTTCGATCACGCCCTGGACCAGCTCGGTCATGTCGGTCGCTTCCTTGCGGGTGTTGCCTACGCGGGAGAAATCGAGGAGCCGGCCGGTGATCTCCTTGCAGCGAAAGGCCTCCTCCTGAATGCGGCGCAGGTATTTTTTCAGGATGGCGACTTCGCCGTTCTGCTCTTGCGCGGGGCGGGAATCGTCTGCGGAAAGAATGTCGTGGACGCGCGATTCGAGCGATTCGGCGCACAGGGCGATCGAAGCCAGCGGATTGTTGATCTCGTGGGCCACGCCGGCAGCCAGGAAGCCGACGCTGGCGAGCTGCTCGCTGCGAACCACTTCCTGCGTGCGGCGGCGGATCGTTTCTTCCTGATCGGTCTTGATCGTCAGGAAGCGGGCGGTCATGGCGTTCATGCTCTCGGCCAGCTCGGCCATTTCGTCCTGCGTCGCCAGGCGGATGCGATGGGCGAAGTCGTCGCTCTTGGCGATCCGCCGCGAGCCGTCGATCAAGACTTGCAGCGGGTTCATCACCCAGGCATAGAACAGCCGCAGCAATACGACGAGCACGACGGCGGCGGCAACCGCAGACATCCACGATAGACCGATCCACGCCTGGTATTCGACGCGGACCTCGGCCGAGAGGCTTTGCATGCGGCTGTAGAGCTGCTCGCGAAGTTTTTGCGCCAGCTCTTCGATCTCATCCACTTTGGTCGCCAGACCGTCCAGGTGCTGCTGCTGCTCTGCATCAATGAACCGCTCCGAGCGGAACTGAAGCTTTTTCAGCTCCGCGAGCCTTTCGGACATTTTTTCCAGAATGGCCCGATCGCCCCGCCGATCGGAGATCGTCCCGAACTGCGGCAGGTCATGTTCGATCAGGCTGCGATACTTGCGGATCGAATCGTCGAGCTTGATCAGCCCCTCGTAAAAGGTATGCTCGCGAAGGTTGAATTCGACGGCGCTGAACGGGCTGAGGGCAATGCGATCGATCTCCGACTCGTGGCGGCGCACGGCCCTTTCCAGGTTGCGAATGCGGCCGGTGAGCTCATCGACGAGCGGAAACTCTGCCGACCGCCAGCTCACGGTCTTGGCCAACTCGCGATACGCGTAGGAGCCGTGCAAGCTGCTGACCGCGAGAATGGCAACGATCACCAGCAGCAGCGCTGTGCAGAGCAGCAGCTTGTACTTGATCGGCCAGCGGGCGAAAAATAACTGGACCACGGCGACCTCCTTGTCGCGCGGCTCTCGGCGGAAACGTGTTTGGCGGCGGCAATGATTTCCCGCGCCGCTGCCAACTGGCGTTTCGGCCGAATCCTCTTCCAGGGTCGTACTCCTCACGCTCCGCGTAAGGCGCATCTCGCGGAGCGAGATGAATACGTCCGTCCTCCCACGGCGCAAATGTAGCACGGAGCGTCTGCCAGCGGCAAGTTCGGAATCTGCTGCCGCGTCGCCAGATCGTTAGACCAGCGAGATCCGCCGCCCCTCTTCGAAGCTGGCATGGGCCGCTAGCACGATCGACATCGCCCGGTACGCATCGTCCAGGTCGCTGACCTTCCGCACCAGGCTGGTGACAGCACGGTAAAAATGCATCAGCAACCGCTCGCCCACGGGCCTTTCGCTCTCCAGCGATTCCATGTGCCGGCCGGCCGCGTCGAAGTAGGTCAGCGTGGCCGGCAGATCGACGAAGGCCACGCCGTTCTCGCAGCACACCTGCAATGCCGCCGGCGGGCGGAAGGACACCGCCTCCGGCCAGGCCATCGGCATATAACGGCCGCAACTGATCTGGGCAGTGGGACCAGCCCCGATCTGTCCCGGCGGCGAGAAATCGAGATTCATCATCTCGTAATCCTCGCCGTCATCGCCGTCCTCGCCGCCGATGCTGCCGTGCGAAATTCCCACGACCGACGTCGGCTCCATCCCGGCCACATAGCGGCACCAATCGACCTGCTCGATCATCTCCCGCTGCATCGTGGGGCTGTGCTTCAGAGGCCGCCGGGCCGCCAGCCCCGGTTCGATCGTCGAGCGGCGATGACAGAAGAGGAGTTTGGGTTTTCCCAGTCGCGTGGCGATCAGTTCCTTCAGCCGCAGCGTTGCGGGCGCCAGACGCCGCGGAAACTCCGCCATGAAAGCGATGCCGGCGTCTTCGACCCGCTGCCGGATTTGCGTCGCCTCTTCCGGGCTGTCGATGTCGAGCGCCGCCCCGCAATATACCGACTTGCGATGCTCGCAGGCGGCGAGAATGGGAAGCGGTCCGAACCACTGTGGCGAGAGGATCAGCACGGCATCGACGTCGTCCCGGCTGCACAGCGCGCGAAAGCCGTCTACGCTGGCAGCCCCAAAATCGCGAGCCGCCTGCTCGGCCAGGTGGGCCACCTCGCAGCAGACAGCGCGGACCTCAAACCGGTCCGACAGCGACCGCAGCGCCGGGCGATGGCGGCTTTCCCAGGCGTCACCAAGGCCGACGATTCCAACGCGAAGTTTCATGGAGCTAACGTGTTTGGTGCGAAGACAGGCGAATTATACCGCGGCACTGCGGTCGCCGAAGAAGAGCAGGACGGAATCAGCGGCGAACGAACGTTCAGCGGCTCCCGCGGCAACCGACGAAACGTTGCGTGGCGCCTGCGATGCCGCATTTTTCGGGAGAAAACTTATTTTTTGGTTGAGCGAGACTCTTGTCGGCCAGCGGCGTTGAATGGTAAGCGCTTGCCCTTGTGGTGAGTGTGCGCGACAAAAACGAAGCGAACCGCCCGAAAGTTCGTGGCTTTCGGGCGGTTCTAGCCACATCCCCGGAGGCCCGGGTCGATGGTTGGGGTCATCGTATCGCCTCGCTGCGGCCGGAATCAAGGGTTCCCAGGCCAAAACTCTGTCCGCTCGGCTCTTTCGCGGCTTGTGGACGAGTGCTTCTTGCGGTGCCGCCGGGTCCTCTGGGATGTGCATTATCTCCCACCAGCAAGAGGCGCACCGCGATGGTAAGTCTGCGAACGAATCGCTGGAGGCTGCGCCAAAGTGCGGCAGCGGCGGCTGGCGTATTGATTTTGCTGGGATTTGGATTGACGGCAGCGGTCGTCATCGGCTACGTCAAACACGGAGCGAGCCTGGCAGATTCCGCCGCCGATCCCGCGCTGAAAAGCTACGTGGCGAGCCTCCGCGACGGCGCACCCTTTGATCTCGAGCAGGCCAACCGCACGATCTATCTGACGACGACGCATTCCGATGACCGCCGCATCTCGGTCACCGAAAACTGGCTTCAGTGGTCGCTGGGGAAACTTTATCCGCCATTGGCGCGGACGCAGAATGCCGAGCGGTTGATGGCGGGTTCGCTGACCGATTGCTCGGAGCGGTCGCAGATTCTCAAGTCGATCGCGGAATCGGCCGGCCTTCGCTGCCGGTTTGTCGGGCTGGCGGGGCACGTCGTGCTGGAAGTCGAGACCGGCAGCGGCTGGCGAGTTGCCGACCCTGACTACGGCGTCGTCTATCCGATCGGGATCGAGTCGCTTCAGGAACCCTCGGCAGAGCCGCTGATTCGCGACGCGCTCGTCGCCGCCGGCCATCAAGAGCCGCAGGTCGCAATGTACCTGGAAATCGTGCAGTCAGCCGAGGACAACGTCGTCATGCCCGTCGGCAGTCCCCTCAGCCCGCGGTTGGCGATGGCGGAACGCTGGTGCGAGCGGCTGGCGCTGCCGCTGCCGCTGGGGCTTTTGTTGACCGGCCTCGTCTTGGCGCGTGCGGTGAGCTTCGTGCGCCTCCGGCGCGGTATCTGGCAGTGGGTCGGTGCGGTCAACCAAGCTGCTTGCGAAAGCGGGCCGCAGCCACGACGAGCATGACGGCCGACATCCCCCACAAGACGGCCGCGTGCTGCCACAGTTCGCTCCAGCTTGCGCCGCGGAGAATCACGCCGCGGGAGGCGTCGATCATCCACGTCGTGGGAAAGCAGCGGGCCACCCACTGAAAGAACGTCGGCATCGAGTCGATCGGGAAGACGTAGCCCGACAGGAAGATCGACGGCAGCAGCGTCCCCATGGCGATCTGCCCAGCCGCTTCCTTGGTGGCGGCCCGCGTGGAGATGAGCAGCCCCGTCGCCAGCATCGCCAGCACGAACGGAAAGAAGATTCCCAGCAGCGTCAAAAAGGGCCCGTGAATCGGCACCTGAAAGAAGACCCGCATCAAGAGGGCGATGAAGCAGAACTCCAGGATCGTCAAGGTCATGTACGGGAGGGTCTTGCCCAGCACCAACTCCAGCGAGCGGACCGGCGTCATGAAGAGCTGCTCCAGCGTGCCGGTCTCCTTCTCGCGGACGATCGCATTGGCCGCCAGCATCGTGGCCATCATCTGGCACATCACCACCATCAAGCCGGGGAGAAAGAAGTTGGCGGAGCGCGTGTCCGGGTTGAACAGGATTCGCGGACGCGAATCGACCGGCAGTGCTTTGACGCCGAGCACCCGTTCCAGCGACTCCCGCAGCGCCAAGGCATTGCCGACGTTGCTCGCCTCGGCAGCGACGCTCGATTCGGTGCCGTCCACCAACACCAAAAGCTGCGCCGTTTCCCCCGCTTCCAATCGGCGCGAGTAATCGGTCGGGATTTTGATGCCCACGCGGGCCTCGCCGGCGACGATGGCGCGGGTCATCTCCTCGTCGGCATAGACCATCCGAACGATGCGGATGCTTTGAGAGTTCTCGAACTCGTTGAGCAGGTTGCGGCTTTCCTGCGTGCCCGACGCATCGAACACGACCGTGCGAATGTGGCGGACGTTGGTATCGATGGCGTAGCCCAGCAAGAACATCTCCAGGACGGGAACGAACAGCGTGAAGAACAACGTCTGTGGATCGCGAAGGATGTGGATCACCTCCTTGCGGCCGACGGATAGGATGCGCTGTACGTTCATCTCACGCTTCCTGCCCCCTTGCCAGAGAAACAAACACGTCCTCCAAATTCGGCTCGGTCTCCTGCACGATGGCGTTCGGGCCGCAAACCGCCGGGTCGAACGACGCATCGACCAGCGCGTGGATCGAGTGGCCGAAGATCGTCGCTTCGCGGGCGTCGGGACGCTTCCGCAGCACCGACAGCAATTCCGCCGGATTGGGCGCGCGGATTTCCAGCCGTTTGGTTCCCGGCGGCGTCACCTCCGGCAGTCGCACCAATTCCCGCGGCGTCCCCATCGCCAGCAGCTTCGACAAGTACAGGTAGCCGACGCGGCCGCAGCGTTCCGCCTCGTCCATGTAATGCGTTGTCACCACCAGCGTGATGCCGACGGCCGCCAGTTGGAAGAGCAGGTCCCACAGGTCGCGGCGGGCGACCGGATCGACGCCGGCCGTCGGCTCGTCGAGAAAGAGCAGCCTGGGGCCGTGCAGCAGCGAGCAGACGAGAGCCAGCCGCTGCTTCCAACCGCCGGAAAGCTTTCCCGCCACGCGCGTCAAATAGGGCTCGAGGCCGGTCAGCTCGATCAACTCCTCTTTCCGCTTCCGCGCTTGCTGGGATGACAGCCCGTAAATTCCCGCGTAGAAATTCATGTTCTCCGTAACCGTCAGGTCGGCATACAGCGAGAACTTTTGCGACATGTAGCCGATCTCAGAGCGGATCGTTTCCGCTTCCCGGCGGACGTCCCGCCCCAGCACGGTCGCCTGGCCGCCGGCCAGCGGCAGCAGGCCGCACAGCGCCCGAATGAGCGTCGTCTTGCCGGAGCCGTTGGGACCGAGCAGCCCGAAGACTTCCCCCTGATGCACCATCAGGCTGACGTGATCGACGGCGGTAAACGTGCCGAATTTCACCGTCACCTCCTGCACGTCGAGGACGACGGGGCTGCCAAAGTAAGCGGCGGCAAGCGTTGCACTGTCGGGCATGGAACACTCCCTAGGACAGGTTGAAAACCTGTCTTGCGTAGCTACTTCAGCGGCAGCGTCACCTGCGCCGCCATGCCGCTCTTGAGTATCCCTTCCGGATCGTCCACCCGAATCTTGACGGCAAACACCTGGTGTTTGCGCCCTTCGCGGGTCTGCACGTTGCGGGGGGTGAACTCGCTGATCTCGGCAATGTGGATGATCGTTCCAGACAGCGGTTTGACCCGCTGCGCATCGGTGCGGATCTCGACTTTCTGCTTCAGCCGCACGCGGGCCAATTCGACCTCCGGAACGTACGCCTTGACCCAGCGGTCGTCAGACCGCAGCACGCGGACCACCGTCTGCCCCGGCGACGCCATATCCCCTTCCCGCAGCACCAGCACCTCGATGCGGCAGGGCTCCGCCGCCTTGATCACCGTTTCATCGAGTTGGACTTGAAGTGCGGCCAACTGCGCCTCCAGGTCCGCCACCTGGGCCCGCGCCATCGCCTTGTCTTCCGCGCGGGTGCCGTTCTCCAGAAGCTGCCACTGCGCGGTAAGGCCGGCGATCTGGGCCTTCGCCTCGGCGACGTCCTCCGTGCGTGGCGGGGCTGTGACCAGATTGAACCTCGCCCGCGCTGCGTCCGCTTTCGCCTTGGCGACGTTGAAAGCCCGCTGCGCGTCGTCGAAGTCCGATTGCGACGCCGCTCCCCGCTCGCGGAGCGTCCTGATCCGCGCCAACTCCTTGTCCATCGCCTGCATCTCGGCATCCGCGGCGGCCACGTCGGCGCGAGACGCGTCGATCTCTTCCGGCCGAGCGCCGTTCTTCAAGCGCTCGAGGTTCGCCTCCGCCGCATCGATGGCTGCTTTGGCCGCAGTCTTCTCTTCCGGCCGCGGGCCATTCTCCGCTTTTTCCAGCGCCGACTTCGCCGAGTCGAGCTTTGCCCGCAATTGGTCCTTCTGAGCGATCAGCTCCCGCGAGTCGAGCACGATCAGCGGCTGATTGGCCGAAACGAGCTCCGACTCGCTGACGAGCACCTTTTCAATCCGCCCCCCAACCTTGGAGGCCAGCCGCACCTCCTGGATCTCGACGATCCCGGCCAACTCCAGCACCTCCGGGGATTGCCAGCGCGGCCAGGCAAACCCGACCGCGACGCCAATGCCGACGAGGACCAAGACGACGGCGATGATGGATTTGTAGGACATGGTTTCCGCCTGGACGAATCGACCGATTCTGGCGGTGAATTCAGCAGACCAGCTTTGCCTCTACTCTGACAGCCCTCCGAAACGGCCGTTCAGACAACCAGGCCGGCAATTTCATTGAAGGTCTTTGCTCGCCGCCGCATTCTTCTCGCCGTATCCCAGTCGGGGCACGGAGGTTACGATAAGAAAGCTTGCCCTGACGTACCAGGGCATTTTTTCCGCCCGACGGTCGTGGGGTAGGCGTCCCGCCTGCCATGTAGGACAGGCTTCCAACCTGTCCATCAGAAACAGGGGTCTGAACTTTGGGCTCGGAACGCCCGTTCCCTTGCGCGTGGCGGCGGCGTGCTTGGAACGTCAGGCCTAGGTGCTGTTGGCACCAGTCGTGAGCGTGGCGATTGGTGACGTGGCCGAGAGCGGCGCGGAGCGTATCCAGGCTGCGCTGTCCGACCAGCGCGCCCAGGGCCAGGATCGTGCGGGTCATGCCATAGCCGCTGTGGAGCGACTGCCTTGTATTTCCCAATCAGCGATTCCAGCACTTCGGTGCTGCCGACCAGCCGCTCGCCGGGTCGCGCCTTGGCCGCCTGCTCGATGGCGAATACGAGTTTTTGATGTCGCTAAGCCAGAATGAAATGGTGCTGCTCGAACATCGTGGGGAACAGGCCCTGTACCGATTTGACATTGGGGCGGCGACGAGCGGGCAGATGTGGTTTCATCCAGCGGGATGGACAGGTCGTCGCGCAGATCCCCTGCGAGGATAAGCCCGCGCACAATCCGCAACCCCCAGAAAGGGGGGCCGGTTGCCCTGGTGAGTGTAACCAAATCTCAGCCCGCGACCAATCCGCAACTTCGTCACAGAGATTCAAACCGGCGCCTTGACGAGGGTCGGCGAGTCGCGCGAAGCGGGCGAGAGGTCGGAATGGGCCGCAAAGTTTAGCGTGCTTGCCGACGAGCCCGTCTCCCGGACCTTGTCCCTGAACCCCGAACCCCGAACCCATTTGCCCTCGCCATTGGTGCCAATGGGGACTATTCTCTTCCGCTCATGGAGGACCGAACCGTGTTGCGGAAGGATCGTTTCGATCTGGCGGGGCGGCAGATCGCGGTCGTGCTGGCGCTGCTGTCAGGGAACCTGCTGCTGGTTGCCTGCTTGTGGAACTTCCGCTTCCGATCGCCAGTGCCGCACAGCGGCGATCTGGCGGCTATTTACTTGAGCCAGGGGCAATACGTTCTGCTGGCTGCCTGGTGCGCCTGGGGAACGGGCCGCACGACGGTGCGCTGGCTCATCGCGCTCGCCTCGCTGGCCGCCGTGACGATCACGTTCAACCACTTTGCCGCCCGATCGCTGGGGAGAACCAGCGACGCGTTTTTTGATCTTTCGGTCGGCGGCGCGGTCGTGCTCGGCGGCTGGTACGCCCTTTTTCTGCCGCTGCGGCAGCTCCTCGGCTGGCGGCTGACGTGGGACGCCTCGCCAGCCGGCGTGCTGCGCGGCCAATTCCGCGTGAGGCACTGGCTCGGATGGTCAGCGGCCTTCGGAGTGCCGCTGGCGACCGCGAAACTGGTCTATCCGGGAGAACTCACCGTCGAGTGCCTGTTTTTCTGCGTCATGCTGGCACTGCCTGCGCTCCCGCTGGTGGTTGTTTCCTTCCGTGCCGCCTTCTCGCGTCGGCCGTGGCTCTGGTCAACTGCGGCCGTGGCGTTTTCCATCCTGGTTGGCATCGCGGAGGAGTCGCTTGTCTTTCATGTTCTGATGGGGGGCATCGGGGTCTCCACCTGGCAAGTTCGCTGGATGCAGATCCAGCAATGCTGCGGCATGAATCTCGGCTTGGCCGCCGGCCTGCTCGGAAACCTGCTGATCCTGCGGCTGTTGGGGATGCGGTTTGCGACGGGGCGAAAGGCAGGGCGGGTCCAGCTCGCCTCGGCAAGTGCCGACGGGCCAGAATGGATGCCGCAGGGTGGGGCGGCACTGGCGGAGCGAGGTTGACCGGACCCGGAGGCAAGTTTGCCGCCGGCTAAGGGCCAGTCGTGCCGGTTTTGAAGGATATTCGCTTAATGCCAGGGGGGGCCAGCGCCGATGGTTTTGATAGACCCACCGCGGCAGCACCGCAGGTACTTGCGCGGCGGCAAACGTGAAGTGACGGGCTCTTAAGCCGTCCTACAGCCCAGGACCCAGGGGGATGCCATGATCCGTCGAGCGCTGCTGGCGCTAGCTTGCGCCGTCGTCTTTGCCGCCTGTTCCGCCGCGTCCGGCGAGGCCCAGGCCCAGGAGCGGGCTTACGGCCGCGTGTGGGGCGCCCAGTACGGGCTGCACGACTGGAATCGGTTCTACCACTATCCGTACGTCTACTACCCGCAGAACTTCTGGGGGAACGAGTACTACCGCTCCAGCAACGACCTTTACTTCCGCTACCCGCAGGAAATGCGCGTGCCGGTGTACAACAAGCAGTGGCACAACTACTACCCCGAGGGGCGGCGGTACCACTGGGGACACCATTTCATGCTGGATGTGTTTTAGGCGCGGGGCTGGGGACTGGGAGAATGACCAATGACCAAGCCCCAATGACCAGTGGGAGGCATTGGTCATTCGCTGCCGACGCACGAGCTGGCTGCGTCGCGCGACTGCGTTCCGCTTTGCTAGCAGCACTCGCTAGCAGCTCTCTAAAAATTCTGTAAAAATTTCCGCGCAACTGCTCGTAAATTCGTCGCGCGCGGTTATATTCCTCCTCCGCACTTCCGCACGAGCCGCTGGCCGGCGGAAGGGCTGCCCGCACGATGCCGGGCACGGAGCCCGGCACTGCCCCGCCCCAGCTTCCACCGGAGGGAATCATGAGCCTGACCCGCATCCCGCTGAGCCGCGCCGACGAACAAGCCCGCTTGATGGCCGAGCGGCTGGAGATGAGCACCGCGGAGATCGGCCTGACGGTCCGCACGACCAACTGCCTGGAGGAAAAGGGAATCTTCACCGTCCGCGACCTCCTCAACAGCTCCCCCGACCAGCTCCTGTCGATCGCCAACTTCGGCGAGAAGACGCTTGAAGAAGTCTACAAATCCCTGGAGCGGTTCGGCTTCCACCGCGCGAGCAAGCGGCCGACGGTGATGGTGTAAGTAAACCTAGCTCGCTCGCGGCAGGAAGATCAGCAGCAGGTAGATCGCCAGGTACGTGAAGACGCCGAGGATGTAGAAGCTGACCCCGGCGACGTGCAGCCAGTCGCGGCGGACCCCTTCTCGCCGGTCGCGCAGGATGCACACCGTCAGAATCGCCAGCGCGACGGCGATCCGCACCATGATGAACGACCGCTCGATCAGCGACTGATAGCCGCCAAACATGCAGCACCAGATCACCGCATGCACGAGCGGCAGTGCCGCTCCGACTGCGAAAAACATCCGCCACCGCTTCGCGTCGCGGAGGAAGGCGAGCACCGCGGCATAGAGTCCTGCCGTCCAGAGATAATACAGCATGCTCGCCAAGGCAAACCGCCGAATCGATTCCCAGTCGCGGGGTGCATCCTGCGGCATCCCGCGCAGTCCGAAATACGACAAGAGCAATAGCCAATACGCCGGCCAATTGATTCCCTGGATCAAGAGCAGCCAATGCCCGGGGTGCCGCGGCAGCGGGGCATCGCGGGCAATCAGCCGGCGGGCAAAAATCAAGAGTGCCGCCGCACCGGCCCCATAGGTCAGACTCCGCGCCAATTGGTCGAGTTGATAGAGGAGCCGCCGCGTTTCATCGTCGCCGACCGGTTCCGCCAGCCAGCGATAGGACCCGAGCACCACCGCACTGCCGAGTATCCACAGCAGCAGGTGGCTAATCGACAATGGCGGCTGGCGCACTTCTAGCGGCTCGTCCGCCAACTCGGCCTGGACGATCTCGTCAGCGTCGGACATCGTTACGAAAGCTCCGCCAGCAACTCCCGCACTTTCTGCCCAATCAGGTCGCGAACTTTGGCAAACTCCGCCGGCGGCATTTCCTTGGGACAGGGAATCTGCCAGTCGATTCGCCGCCGGGCGCGGAGCGTGGGACAATCGTCGCCGCACCCCATCGTCACCACCGCGTCGAACTCGACATCCGGCAGATCTGCCAGGGACTTGGACCGGTGTGCCGCCAGGTCGTAGCCCAGGTCCTGCATGGCCGCGATGGCTTTGGGATTGACCCGGCCGCTGGGCCGCGAGCCGGCACTATAGGCTTCCATGCCGCCGATCATCCGGGCGAAGGCCTCGGCCATCTGGCTGCGGTTGGAGTTTTCGACGCAGAGGAAGACGATGCGTTTCATTGTCCTTTTCCTTCACCAGCCCGACGCGCCAGCGAGGGACAGGAGTCTACTAGCCAAACGGCCGTTTCCATCGCTGGCGCGTCGGGCTTGTGGGCCGCGGACCGTGGGAACGAGGGGCGTGGTAGATTATGCTCAGCATAGCCGCTTCTACCCACCGTTACGCAGAGCCCGCCGATGTTTCGCCTGCCTGGGCTGTCGCTTCTCTTTTTCTTCACACTGGCTGCGCCATTGATCGCGGGCGATCACCTCCGCGAACTCCAGGAAGCGGCCGCGCAGTCGAAAACGGCCGGCTGGGGACACTGGGGCATCGACGCGGGCAAGTACTCCACCTGGACCACGCACAGCAATCGGCTGATCCCCGTTTACACCTTCGGCATCGGCCTCGATGCTGTCCGCGGGAAGAACAGCGTCTACCGCGACGCGGCGGCAATCGAGCGGCTGTACGGCCGCGTGCCGGAGGGGTCGCTCAATCCACAGGCCGAGTACTTCGACCAGACCGACGTCTACCGGCTGCAGCGAATGGCGGCCGACGCGGGGAAGAAGCACATCGTGCTGATCGTCTTTGACGGCATGGACTGGCAAACGACGCAGGCCGCGGCGATCTACAAGTCGGGCAAGGTCTACGACGAAGGTCGCGGCACGGGGCTCTCCTTCCAGGATTATCGCGGCGTGAAAACCGACTTCGGCTTTTGTGTCACCGCCCCGCACAACGACGGCACTGACGTGGACGTCAACAGTCAGACGATCAAGAACCCCGGCGGCACGACGGCCGGCGGCTACGATTTCCATCTCGGCGGCCAGACGCCGTGGGCTCGCGACGTGGACGGCCAGTACCTGATGGGCAAGAGCCGGCAGCGGCCGCACCCCTACACCGACTCCGCCTCGGCCGCCGCGTCGCTGACCTGCGGGATCAAGACCTACAACGACGCCATCAACGTCGATTTCGAAGGGAGGCAGGTCGAGCCGATCGGCCAGCACCTCCAGAGGCGGGGATACGCGATCGGCGTCGTATCCAGCGTGCCGATTAGCCACGCCACGCCGGCGTGCGGCTACGCCAACAACGTCCACCGCGACGACTATCAGGATTTGACGCGGGACCTCCTGGGTCTGCCGTCGGTGGCTCACAAAAGCCAGCCGCTGCTGGGGGTCGATGTGCTCCTCGGGGGCGGCTTTGGCATCAACGCCAAGGAGGACAAAGGGCAGGGGGACAATTTTGTCGCCGGAAACAAGTATCTGACTGCCGCCGATCAGGAAACGATCGACGCGGCTCGCGGCGGGAAGTACGTCATCGCCCAGCGAACCGCCGGCACTGGCGGCAGCGAGGCATTGGCAGCAGGCGTTCGCGCCGCCGTCGAAAAGAAGCAGCGGCTTTTCGGCTTTTTCGGCACAGTCGGCGGGCACCTCCCCTTTCAGACTGCCGACGGCAATTACGATCCGACCTTCAACTCGGGCACCGAAGGGCCGAAGTCGGCCGAGTCGTACAAGCCGGAGGACATCGCGGAGAATCCGACGCTGGCGGATATGACGCGAGGGGCGCTGGAAGTTCTCTCCCACGACCCCGACGGCTTCTGGCTGATGATCGAGTCCGGCGACGTCGATTGGGCCAACCACGCCAACAACCTGGACAACTCGATCGGCGCGACCCTCTCCGGCGATGAGGCCTTCCGCGCCGTCTGCCAGTGGGCCGAACAACAGGGCCGCTGGAAAGACACGGCCGTGATCGTGACGGCCGACCACGGGCATTATTTGGTGCTGGAAAAGCCGGAAGTACTGATTCCGCCCGTCGCGGCGGCCGGCGGGCGCTAGAGAAACAAAAAAACCGGAGCGACTCTTTTCAGAATCGCTCCGGCTCGCATTTTTCAGCAAACACTTGCAGCCGGTTGCGGCTGCCTGGTGTTGGACTAGCGCCGGCCGTAGCCGCCGCGGCTGCCGCCGCCACCACCACCGTAGCCGCCGCCGCCACTGCGCTCTTCGCGCGGGCGGGCTTCGTTGACCGTCAGGTTGCGGCCGTCGTGCTCCTTCTCGTGGAGCGCCTTGATCGCCTCGCGGGCGGCATTGTCGTCCGACATCTCGACGAAGCCGAAACCCTTGCTGCGACCCGTGTCGCGGTCCTGAATGACCTGGGCGCTGCGCACCGAGCCGTACTGAGCAAACAGCTCTTCCAGGCTCGTGTTCGTGACGTTGTAGCTCAGGTTACCGACATAAAGCTTCATTCCCATACTAGAATCCTCGCAAAAAACCGTAGCACGACCCGATTTTGCTTTCCGGGTCGAATCGAAAGGGACCAGATTGGCGGCCCGCCAGGTGGAAAGGCGATGAACAAAAGGCCGCGGGCAGATTCAGAAGAACTAGCGCTACGGATTGCGTCGTCAAACCGACCGGAGGTAAGTATAGGGGATTGTCAGGGGGAGGGATAGGGCAGTTTTGCGATAATTGGAGTGAACTTGAACGAAATGATTCGCGTCATGCCTTGAATTGCGTTCCCGAGTTGAATTGTCGCCATGGCACAGTGTCTCGGACATCACGGCAACCCATACTGGACGATCGATCGAGAGTGGCTCTATCGGCATCTGTCCGCAGAGGAACTTCTCACGCATGTCGTCGATTTGTGGTGCCGAAGTGCGAACGCGCAATTCCCCAGGGTCGCCGTACTTGGTGCCCTGCTCAGGCTGCTCGGACCGATGTCCGAGAGCGCACGAATGCAGCTAGTCGCATCTCTACGTCAGTCCCAGTTTTCCAATTGGCGTCAACTCGTTGACACGCCGGCAATTGAGTTGCAACGGCTGTCGCGCGGACAGAGCTCGGACGAAATCAACGCGATCGAGTCGTACTTGCTCGAAGTCATTGATGATGCCGCAGCAAGCTGGGAGAGCGACGGAATCGGCGCGCTCCCCATTCAGACAGTGCTCAAAGAATTGACCGATTCTCTATTTGATTTCGGAGTTTTTTCCGCACATCCGAGCCGGAATCTTTCCGACGTTGGCGCGAGAGTCCAATTGATGCGGAAACGTCGGAAGGAGCTTCTCAAGTACATTCGGGGCCAGCGAACCTCTCCTTCCCCGGCTGCTACGGCCTCACCCGCAGCGCACGAATCCGGAGAATAGCGATTCAATGCCAGCGCCGGCCGAACCTCGATCGTGGTTCCAATTCTCGATGCGGACGCTGTGTCTCCTGGTCATTGTCGCGGCAGTTTTCTTCGCGCTATTAGGGAATCGAATCCGGCAGGCCGAACGTCAGCGCTACGTGATCGGGGAAGTGCTGCGCCTGGAGGGGTATGTGTGGTATGCCGACGAGCGCACGGCGAACGGTTATTCAAGGAGCGGCGAAGACGACGAGCAGGCTGGTTCGGTGAGGCGTCGCCTGAGCAACAGCTACTTCCGCACGCTGGAGGACATTACGATCTGGTCGGACGATGTTCCCGACAAGCTGCTGGCCGAGATCGCGAGACTTCCCGCAGTTCATGAATTGACGGTGACGCCGCCGGTCTTGCGCTCGGCGGCCGTTCAGCGGCTCAGGCAGTCGCGCCCCGACCTGGAAGTGCATGAGCATTGGGCGCCGCGACATGTGCCGTTTCGGGAAGTGAAGTCTCCTGCCGAATTGCGGCGGGAGATTGCCACCGGCAATGTCGTACTCTTCACAGACGGCTGGTGGTCGATGGATTGCCAAGAGACTCGGCCGAAGCTCGCCGCGCTTTACAACGACTGGATAGAGAACGAAAGTGCGCCCAAGATCCACTGGCTGCGAATCGACCTTTCGGGCTTCGACTCACCAATGCCGGACGCGTTCCGCGGCTGGCTCGATGAGGTCGGCTTGGGAACGGGTGGCATGAAACAAAGCGGCGCCGGGTGGATTGTCTGGTTTCAAGATGGCAAGATTCGCGATGCCATGTGGTGTCACGAACTGCCCGATGAGAAAGAGCTGTTGCAGAGGACGAGTAGCGCGTTTTCGCCATAGCGTCTGCGCCAAAAACCAGCGTGCAGGAGACCGGGACACAGATGCCGCAGATCGTCACAGATGAAATCGGCGGCGGCGAGCGACCGATCTGTGCCAATCTGTTTCATCCGTGTCCGACCGCTGACCTCCGACCTCCGTCC
>DATKDU010000080.1:0-5238 GCA_035512595.1 Pirellulaceae bacterium | reverse complement strand
GGCACTCTTCATCGAAGCGACGCGGCCGATTGACAAGGAGAAGTGGCTGCTGGTCATCGCCAATGAAACGTACGACGACGGAACGCTGACTCGACCCGGATATGCCGCCAGCGACGTGGAGCTGGTCCGAAAGTCGATGAGCGAGCGGTACGGCGTCTCTCCCGATCAGACCTTAGCCCTGGTCAACGAAAGCCGCATTCGGATCGAGCAGGCCCTGCCGGCCTTCCTGTCCCGGATCAGCTCGGCCCGGCAACTGGTCGTCTACTACGCAGGCCATGCCTTCGAGAACGACGAAAAGGTCGTCTACCTGGCCCCCAAGGACTTCGCCCTCTCGCGGATCGACGTCACCGGGATTCGCCTCAAGTGGCTCGTCGATCTGCTGGAGAATTGCCCGGCCAGCGAAAAGCTGCTGATCCTCGACGCCACGCACACGGTGACGACTGAGCAGGCCCAGCGGCAGCCGTCGAGCGCCGAGATGATCGCCACGATCGTCGGCACCAAGAGCGCGCCTGGGCTGAAAACCGTCACCGCGCTGGCGAGCTGTAGCGCCGGCCAGCGCGGCAGTGCGCTCCAAGCGAAATCGCACGGCGCGCTGGCCTGGTTCCTGGCGGAAGGCTACGGCGGCAAGGCGGACCGCGAGCGAGACGTGTACGTGGCCACGGCTGAGATTTTTGAGCACGTCAAAATGAGCCTGGCGGGTGCGTCTGCGGAGCTGGGCGCGACGCAAACGCCGGCCCTGTTCCTTCCGGACAACACGCCGCCGCGGCTGGCCGACGAAGCGAAGCAAACCCTGCGGCTGATCGCGGCCGATCTCACCCGCCCGCAGGTCAACGCGGCCAAGGACGCGGAGCTGTACAGCCAGGTCTCAGCCATGGCGCCTAAGGAGCCGGAACCCAAGCTGATGCACGCGATCATGCTCTGGCGAGCCGCCGATCCCAAGGACGCGGCGCAGGTGACCGCCGCCAAGGAATTCGTCGATGAGCTGAAGGCCACGCTGACGGCCGAGCCGTTGCCGTGGAAGCTCAGCGCCTGGCAGAATTTTGAGCAGCAGGCCTACCCGGAGGGCATTTCCGATCTGACGCAGATGGTCTCGCGGCTGAAGGCCCCGCGCAAGAGCGGCGAACCGTGGCCCGAGACGAGCCTCAAGAGCCTCGAGTGGTGCGGCACGCTGCGGGACTACGCGGCCCAAGCGGTGACCGAGCGCCGCCGGCCGACGGTCGGCGTGTTGTCAGCCCTCGATACGGCCGTGGCGAACCGGGGTGCTGAAGCAGTCAGGGCGTACGAGACCGGCCGCGCGGCGGCGCAGCAGGTGATGAAGGACCTCGACAAGCAAATTGCCGACGGGGCGACCCCCGACGCCCGCCGATTCGCCCTCCGCCAGGAGCGGATCAAGCTCGAAAGCTACGCGGCATTCCCCCTCGATGCCGAGGTCCAGCAACTCGTCAACCGGTTGGATGAGTAGCTGCTTTGTTTTTCGGCGCAGAGGCACGAAGGCACAGTGACACAGTGTCAGCCGCCTAGACAAATTGCTTGCCTCTTTCGACGGTCCCCGTCAAAATGACGGTACTTGCCATGACGGGCACGAGGGGGCGCATCGATGGCCGAAAACTTCGATCCCTATTTCAAGTGGTTGGGAATCCCCGCGCGCGAGCAACCGCCCAATCATTACCGGCTGCTGGGTCTGCCGGCTTACGAGGGCGATCCTGAAGTCATTCAGAATGCCGCCGATCAGCGGATGGCGCACCTGCGAACGATGCAAGTGGGACCTCGTGCGACTCTCGCGGAGCAGTTGCTCAACGAAGTTGCCTCGGCAAGCCACTGTTTGCTCAACCCAACTCAGAAGGCGATATTCGATTCGCGATTGATTGCTGCCGACAGGGAACGCACAGCGACACCCTCGGTCCGTGAATCAGGCGCATCCACGCCGCCCGAGCCACCTCCCGTTCCACCTCCGGTCCCGGCGCGGGTTGGACTACCGCAATTCGCTTGCCCCCATTGCGGTTTGGAAATGGAGAATGACGGTTCTCTGGCCGGGACCACTGTGGCGTGTCCCGCATGCCGTCTGGTGTTTGTAGTACCCGCGACGCCAACCACACCCCACGTTGGTTCCCTACCTACCTACCAAGTGGTGACGCAAACTTCCGCACCGCCTCCGATTGGAGACGTTCAGCCGGCTCCAAGAACACTCTATAAGCACGGCTCTTCCAGACGTCGCCCGCCTTCAGGCCCGAATATTTTCACCGTTGTTCTTGGCGGCATTGCTGGAATCGGAATTGCCCTGGCAATCATCCTGAATCTCGATCGAATTCTACCTCGGGCAAATCCTCCAGCTCCTGGTCTCGAACGAAAACCCGGAGTGCAGCGGTCGGACGGAACGGCGAATCGGCAACGGCACGAAAAGCCGGATTTTGCGTCAACTCCAGCAACCACTCGACCGCCCCTAGCGGACCCCCAGCCCGCGGTCGATACGGCAGGAGACGTACGACCATCGGCGCCGTCGACGGCGCCGACGCCGTTGGTTGATCCGCCAATTGCCAATTCGCCACCAGATCGTAGCGGCAAGGACCTCGTTTCCTTTGAATTCTGGCGATTGCCGAACTTCCTTTCAACGGACGAAACCACCGTCATGTCGCTGACGGAGTCCCCCAACGAGACGCTGGGCGTGTCGATTGAGACAAGTGCCGCGGAAAACCCAACTTCGGCAGCGTTTTTCGCTGAGTCAGCAGCAAACGGGCAAAGCTGGATCATTCGTTACGCCGAAGATGTCGCGAACGAGTCGTCGATAACGGAAGTTGGATCGTTGCGCCGGGACGGGGCCGACTGGCGTTTCGCTTGGGCCGATTCGACAGCCGAGGCGATTGTAATTCGTCGTCAACTACAGAACTGTCAGATCGTGATTCAGCATGGTGAATCGAGTCGGGTCTTCCAATTGCGCGAGCCGTTGGGAACAGACTCACTTATCGTGGACCTCAAAACAAGCCCTCAAATCGTGGAATTCCCAGTGAGTGACCTTCCAAGGACCGACTCGATTCGCTTGCGAATGCGATTAGATGGATTTGCAGGCGGAGCGGCATTCCGAAACGGCATCGACACGTTACGCATTGGCGGGTCCACTACCGTTGAGTTCGCGGAATACCCTGGTGCGGAGATCACGGTCCGGTTCGATTATTTGCATGCGAACTCAAAGTTCGTGCTGCGGCTCGAGTCAATCTATCATCTCAACAAGGTTAGGCAGTTTGACTTTACCCTCAGTCAGTTGGAGGAACGGGAAAAGGCGCTAAACAAGAGCCTTGTGGCGGACCGGGCGGAACTTGAGCAGGTTCGCAAGAAAATGAAGCGGTTGAAGCAGATCCTCGGTCGACGTGAGAAATCCCTTCGGCAAAGCATCGGGATCGATATTCCCAGACAACTTGAGATCATCGCCAAGCTGCGGCCGCTGATCGCCGCGTTGAGTGGAAGAGCGTCGATCCGATATGCAATTGTGGCGGAAGGGCTCAACGGCCACGAAGTCGTACTGGTCGTAGGAAAAAAGCCTGCGGATTGATGGTTCCAGCGGGGCAGCGTCATGGCGCCGGTTCTTGCGATCTCGGTTCCTCCGTGCCTCTGTGCCTCTGTGTGAGAAACAGTACGGTCGTTTGGCACATTAACTCGGCATCGCTGCTGCGGCCGATTATAATGCGCCGTGGTAACTCCGCCGCATCGCATCCTCTGGCCGCCACTGATGTCCTCCCCCATCCGTTCCGTCGGCATCGACCTCGGCACCACGCTCTGCTCCGTGGCATACGTCGATGACGAGGGGCGGACGAAGATGGTCCCTAATGCGCTCGGGGAGATCCTTACGCCGAGTTACGTCCTGTTCGAGGACGACGCGGTAATCGTCGGCAAGGAGGCCCGCAAGCACGCGGCAATCCTGCCCGACCGCGTGGCGTATCTGGTCAAGCGCGACATGGGGCAGAAGGTTTACTCCCGGCCGATCATGGGGAGCTATATGCCGCCGGAGGTGATCCAGGCGTGCATCCTGCGGCAATTGCAGGCGGATGCTGCGAAGGTGATCCCGGGCCGCTTTCAGGTCGTGATTACCGTGCCGGCCTACTTCGACGAGACGCGCCGCCGGGCGACGGCCGACGCGGCGCAGATGGCCGGGCTCGAGCTGCTCGACATCGTCAATGAGCCGACGGCCGCGGCACTCTCGTTCGGCGAGGCACTCGGATATCTCACGCCGCAGGGGCAGGCCAAAGACCTGTTGCGGGTGCTGGTCTACGACCTGGGGGGCGGCACGTTCGACGCCACGCTGCTCGATCTCGCGCCGGGGCAGTTCAAGACGATCGCCACCGACGGCGACGTGCGGCTGGGGGGGCACGATTGGGACGCGCGGCTCGCCGACTACGCGGCGGCGGAGTTCATCCGCCAGCATGGGACCGATGCCCGCGAGCACCCGGTCAGCTACCACAAGCTGCTGATCGATGCCGAGGAGGCCAAGCACGCCCTGACCGTGCGGACGATGGCCAAGCTGGCGATCGAGCATTTTGGCAACAAGTCCGAGGTCAACATCACGCGGACGCAATTCGAGTCGATGTCGGCCGACCTCTTGCAGCGGACGAGCCATACCGTGCGGCAACTCTTGAACGCGGCAGGCTGCAAGTGGAAGGACGTGAATCGCATCCTGCTCGTGGGCGGCTCGACGCGAATGCCGATGGTCGCCAAGATGCTGCGGCAGGTTTCCGGAGTGACGGCCGAGCAGAAGGTGAACCCGGACGAGGCGGTGGCCCGCGGGGCGGCGCTGTACGGGGCGTTTCTCCTCGGCCAGCGCGGCCCCAAGCCATCGGCGGCCAACTTCACCGTCACCAACGTCAACGCTCACAGCCTGGGCGTCCGCGGCATCGACCAGGCGACGAAGATCAAGCGAAACTCGATCCTGATCAAGAAGAACACCCAGCTCCCGGCCGCGAAATGCAAGAAATTCGTCACCAAGATGGCGGGCCAAACGTCGCTGGCGATCCAGGTGCTGGAAGGAGAGAGCCTCAATCCCGACGAGTGCATCACGGTCGGCCAGGCTCTCATCCGCGACTTGCCGCCGGGACTGCCGGAGGGATATCCTGTCGAGGTCACGTTCGCCTACGGCACCAACGGGCGTTTGAACGTGCGGGTGCTGGTGCCGGGGACGAACGTGGAGAAGCAGCTCGACTTCGTCACCGACCGGCAGAAGTTCGTGATGAGCCAACTGCCGCCGGCGCGGCA
>DATKDU010000079.1:0-23102 GCA_035512595.1 Pirellulaceae bacterium | reverse complement strand
CACAAGGAATAGGAGCGTTATCCCAAACAGAATGCCGATTGCCTTGAGCTTGCGCATTGAGGCGAGGCCGAAGTATTCAAGCACTTTGGATCGGAAAAGGTAGGTGACAAATAAAAACAAGATGACGGTGCGCATTCCAAGTCGAGCGGCCTCGAGTCCGATTTCGTCCAAATCCAGCAATCTCGCTTTCAGTGGAAGTATCAAGAGCATCTCGCAAAGATTACCTAAGAGCATCGAGAAGTAATAGAAGCTCGCCAGCCACCACGCCCATTTGGCTCCCAGCCACATGCCAATGCCGCTGGCGACTGCCAATACGGTGAACACGGCGCCAATCGCCATAAAGGCAGGAACGCTCAAGCCAATTTCAGCTAACCACTGCTCGTTGTCGTCGAAGTTTGAGATCCACATCCACAGCGCGCCGAACGCCAAACCGCCCGCAAGATGAAGAACCGAGGGGATTGAGATGCCGATGGGGCGCCGTCTAGGCCGGTCGCCCCGAGCGTCCAGGTCATTCGGGCTGATCGACGATGGGTGGTAGGGATTGCGGCTCATCGCGCTTCGTCGGTTGCCTATAGCGCCACCGTCACCGTCTTCGTCTCCGTGTACGCCCGTAAGCCTTCCTCACCCAACTCGCGACCCTGGCCGGACATCTTGAACCCGCCAAAGGGCGCGGCGGCATCGAAGACGTCGTAGCAGTTGATCCACACGGTGCCGGCCTTGAGCTTCTTGGCCAGGTAGTGCGCCTTGCCCACGTCGCGCGTCCAGACCGCCGCCGCCAGGCCGTAGAACGTGTTGTTGGCACGCGCGAGGATTTCGTCCGTGTCCTTGAACTTGAGGACGCTCATCACCGGGCCAAAAATCTCGTCGGTGGCGATCGGCATGTCGTCCTTCACGCCGGAAAAGAGCGTCGGCTCGACGTAGTAACCCTTGTCGCCGAACCGACTGCCGCCAGTGACCATCGTGGCGCCTGATTTCTTGCCCAGGTCGATGTACTTCATGATCTTGTCGAACTGGGCCTTGTCCACCTGCGGCCCTTGCTCGGTCGCCGGGTCGAGCGGGTCCCCCAGCTTCCGCGACTTGTTCATCGACGCCACCTTGTCCACGAACTTGTCGTGGACCTTCTCCTCGACGAACACCCGGCTGCCGGCGCAGCAGCATTGCCCCTGGTTGAAGTACAGGCCGAAGTGCGCCCCCGCCGCAGCCGCATCCAGATCGCTGTCGGCAAAGATGATGTTCGGGCTTTTGCCCCCCAGTTCGAACGTCAGCCGTTTCAAGGTCTGCGACGCTTCCTTCATGATGATCTGCGCGGTCGTGTGTTCGCCGGTGAAGGCGATTTTGTCGATGCCCGGATGCTTGACCATCGCTCCGCCGGCCGTCGGGCCGTAACCGGGGACGACGTTGATCACCCCGTCAGGAATGCCGGCCTTCTGGGCCAGCCGCGCCAGGCGGAGGCAGGTCAGCGGCGTCTGCTCGGCCGGCTTCATGACGATCGTGCAGCCGGCGGCCAGTGCCGGCCCCCATTTCCAGGCGACCATCAGCATCGGGAAATTCCAGGGGATGATCTGCCCCACGACGCCGACCGGCTCTTTGCGCGTGTAGGTGAAGTAATTGCCGCGGACCGGGATCGTCTGGCCGTGGATCTTGTCGGCATACCCGGCGTAGTACCGCAAGCAGTCGATCGTGAGCGCCACGTCGGCCGCACGAGCGTCGCGGACCGGCTTGCCGTTGTCGAGCGATTCGAGGGCGGCCAGCTCGTCGGCCTCTTCCTCGATCAAATCGGCCAGCTTGTTCATCAGGCGGCCGCGGTCGCGGGCGTCCATCTTGCTCCACTCCCCTTCCTCGAACTCCTTGCGGGCCGCCTTCACCGCCAGATCGACGTCGGCCGCGTCTCCTTCCGCGACCTGGGCGATCACTTCCTCCGTCGCCGGGTTGATCGTGTCGAACGTCTTGCCGCTGACGCTCGGCCGCCATTGGCCGCCAATGAAGCACTCGGTCTGCTGGATGCGGGGCCTCTTGGCGATGGGACGCGGTTGGGTAGCGGTGGCCATGGTCAGACTCCTGCGGATAGCGGACGGACGTGCCTGGGCGTGACGACTCGGAGCGGGTCCGGTCGTCCGATTCCATCAATTGTAAGGGGGGCCGAAGCGGACAAGCAATCGCGGCATCCGGCAGCGAGGAAACAGTGCGGCGACTGGACTTGCGCTGAAAACATCGCACGCACCAACGGAATGTTTCGCTGCTACCTCCGGCGCAGCCGTTACAATCGGACCGTGCGTCTGGCGAGAGGGCGGAAACCGCAACGAACTGTCGGATGGCCCCAAGTTGCGGCAACGCGCATCCGATGATCATCACGTCGCAGGCGCGAAAAATGGGCGGGGAGACTCCGCCCAATGAGCGGCCCTCTTCTTCGGACCGGCCACTGACTGCCCCCAGTGCCGCCAGGGAGAGGGTCGCTTTTTTGCGCGCCGCATAAGCGGCTGCTCGCCAATGCCAGGGGGTTTGCGTTCCGAGAAGGGCTTCAGTAGGCTGGCGGTCGATGCCAGTCCCCCGCCAGCTTAGCGGAGTCGCCCGACATGCCCGCCCGATTGGTTCTACGCACGCTCTCCTTGCTCGTCCTCGCCGCCGCACTCGTGCTGTGCGGCTGTCCCACTTCGACTCCGTCTACGGACAAGAAGGAAGACAGCGGCGGATCGAGCACCGGCAGCGATTCGACCGCGGCTGAGGCCGCCGCTGGCCCCAAAGCGCCGGTGACCGTCGCGACGGGGCTCTGGAGCCTGGGTTTCGACAAAAATCACGTCCTGGTGAGCTGCGAGATTCAGTCGGCCAGTGCGAATGAAGCAGAAAAGGCCGAAGCGAAGAAGCTCGAAGCCTTTCCGGCCGTCAAAGCCGGCAGTGCCGGCGACGCGGCTCATACGCTCCAGACCGATGCCTGGGTCGTCACGTTCGACCCGGCCGGCAAGCTGACCACCGTCGAGTTGGGGCCCGCCGGCAGCGACGCCGATCTGGCGGCACTGGCCGAGTTCCCCACGCTGCAAAAACTGACTGCCGACAAGCGGGACGTCACCGACGAAGGAATGAAGTCGGTCGCCAAGATGCCGGCCCTCAAGACGCTCGATCTCACACAGAGCGGGATCACCAACGCGGGGATGGTGCACCTCAAAGGTGCGAAAAAACTGGAAGACATTACGCTGAAGCTCTGCGACATCAGCGCCGAGGGATACCAGTACCTGGCGGAGATCAAGACGCTGAAGCGTATTCGCGCTGCCCAAACGAAGTTTGACGATGCTTGCCTGGATGCCATTCGCGGAATGTCACACCTCGAGCTGCTCGACCTGCAGGACTGCAATTTCGTCAGCGAGCAAGGGCTGGCAGTGCTCAAGAACTTTCCGAAGCTGCGGAGCCTGCGGTTGTGGGGACCGACCATTACCGACACCGTCCTGACCTACGTCGCCGATGCCAAGGAGCTGCGATCGCTGTCATTGGAGCAAAGCGCGGTTGGCCCGGATGGGCTGGCCCAGATCGCGGCACTACCGAATCTAACCGATCTAAAGCTGTACGGCTCGAACAACGTCGATGTGGACGCACTGGAAAAAATCAAAGGCATGGCGAAGCTGGAATCACTCGATCTTCGCAGCACATCGGCCGTGAGCCGAGCCATGATCCATCTTGCGGGGCTGACAGCACTCAAAAAGCTTGACTTGTCGGAAACCGCCGTGGGGGACAAGGGGCTGGCCGAGTTGAAGAAGCTCTCCAATCTCGAAGATCTCAACCTCTGGTTCTCGACCACGACCGACGAGGGGCTGGCGCACATTGGCGAACTCCAGAAGCTCAAGCGGCTCAATCTGGACAAGTGCAAGAACCTTTCCGATGCGGGCCTGGCTCACCTCAAGGGCCTGACCGACCTGGAGTTCCTGCACTTGGGGAGCAACCCGGGTCTCACCGACGCTGGGCTGGAAAATCTGTCCGAAATGAAGAACCTCAAGGAACTGATCGTCACCTTCTGTCCGATGATTACCGAGGAGGGGGTCAAAAAGTTGCAGGAGAAGCTGCCCGGATTGACCACGGTGAAGCGATAAATGTGGAAGGAATGACCAATGACCAAATCCCAAGGACCAATGGGATTCACGAGCATTGGTCATTGGTGCTTGGTCATTGGTCATTCTGAACTGCCATGGATGCTTCCCCTCCGCATGACCCGCTTCTAGAACTGAGTGCCGCGGAGCTGGCGCGGCAAATCGCCCGCGGGGAATTGTCTTCCGCCGAAGCCACCGAGCGGTATCTGGCCCGCATCGCGGCCATCGAGCCGCAGGTGCACGCGGTGGCGATCCCGCTCTACGACCAGGCGCGCCAGGAAGCGGCCCAGGCCGATGTCCGCCGTGCCGCGGGAGAGTCGTTGCCGCCACTACACGGCGTGCCGATCACGATCAAGGAGTGCTTTCACCTGGCGGGCACGCCCTCCTGCATCGGCCTAGCGCACCTCCGCGACGAGCTCCTGCCCGCCGACGGCACGCTCGTCAGCCGCCTCCGCCGCGCCGGCGGCATTGTCCTGGCCAAGACCAATCTGCCGCAGATCATGATCTGGCACGAGTGCGACAACCCGGTCTACGGCCGCACCAACAATCCCTGGGACCTCGCCCGCACCCCCGGCGGCAGCACCGGCGGCGAAGCGGCACTCATTGCCGCCCGCGGCTCCCCCCTGGGCCTGGGGAACGATCTCGGCGGCAGCATTCGCGTCCCGGCGCACTTCAGCGGCATTCACGGCCTGATGACCACCTCCTTCCTCCTGCCGCGCAGCGGCTCCAGGCGGACGCTGCGCGGCATGGAAGGGGTGATTTCGCGGTCCGGCCCGCTGGCCCGGCACGTCGAGGATCTCGATCTGGCGCTGCGCGTCCTGGCCGACGCCAGCGACGGCCGCAGCGAGCCCGATACCCAATTGGCCCCGCTGGCCAGCCCGCGCGACGTGAAGCTCAAGGGGCTCAAGATCGCCTGCTGGACCGACGACGGATATTTTCCTGCCTCGCGGGCCATCGTTCGGGCCGTGCGCGAGGCGGCCGAGGCCCTGGCCGCCCGCGGCGCGATCGTGGAGGAGATCAAACCCGACTGGACCGGCGAGGCGATGGAGATTTACTTTGGCCTGCTCGGCGCCGACGGCGGCGCGGGAGCCCGGCGGCTGTCGGAGGGGAGCCAGCTCGATTGGCGCGTGCGGCGGATTCGGACGGTGGCGGGGATGAACCGCTCGCTGCGGCACGCGGTGGTGGCCGGCCTGCGGCTGGCCGGGCAGCGGTGGATGGCCGCTGTGACGGTCGAGGCCCGCCCCCGCTCGGCCGATGAATACTGGCAGCTCATCGATCGCCGCAATGCGTTCGTCCGCCGCTGGCTAAGCGACATGCAGCAGGCCGGCTACCAGGCGTTCTTATCGCCGCCGCACGCTCTCCCCGCGCCGCAGCACCAGCGGGCCATCGACCTGATCCCCGCCGCCGGCTATGCGATGGTCCCCAACCTGCTCGGCATTCCGGCCGGCGTCTTTTCTATCTCGCGCGTCCGTGCTGGGGAAGAGACCGGCCGCACTTTCGCCCGCGACACGGCCGAGCGCCAAGCCGCCGCCACCGACGCCGGCTCTGCGGGCCTGCCCATCGGCGTGCAAATCGCCGCTCTCCACTGGCGCGAAGACATCATCCTGGCGATCATGTCCGCGCTAGAAGAAGATTTTTCCCAGCGCGACGACTACCCGCTGCGGGCGTGGGTGCCGGCGTAGGACAGGTTTTCAACCTGTCTTCTCGTTCAGGTCCCCCAGCATCTCTCCCAGTTCCTCGAGCAAAGAGGCGGCCTCGACGGGCAATGCGTACTCCGTCTGGCTTCGAGGCAATGGGATCGTTTGTCCATCGACTGGGCCGCCTACCATGTGGCACTGATCGTCGATCTGATTCGCGTTAATGTTCGGGTCGCTCATGTCAATCGTTCCCGTGGACCGACCACCAGCTTGCGCAAAGAGCAACTCCGTGGCTGGTGAAGTTCGTGCCGTCGAACGACGAACAGGTGCTGGTCGTCGTTTTCGGGCTTTCCGGTGGCATACTCGCCAAGGGCGACGTACTTTTCACCGGCCAGGCAGGTGTTCGACAGCCCATCGGGGATTTCGCCAGAGCTTTAGTAGCTCGGCATTGCCCCCTGTCCCCTGGCCCCGCTTTCCCTTGCTTTCCCCGCCCCATGACGTAGGCTTCCTGCGCTGGTCTCTCATCTGACACGGCCAGCGTGGCCCGCCATTGGCGCGGGCCGGGTCTCATTGGCATTCTCGGCGCAAACCAATCTTGGCCTAGGCCCCGAATCCCAATTACCTTTGCAGATTGGCGGAGGACCCCATGGCGTATGACCCTGTACCCAAGTGTCCGCGGTGCAGCGGCACGACTGTTAAGCTTGTCAGCCAGAAGCACCGCTGGACCGACAAATCGCGCAAAGACCCGGTCAGCACCCTCTCCGTCTACGGCTGCACCTGCGGCACCGGCTTCACGCATCAGGTCAAGCACGACGAAGCGACAGTTCCCGCCAAGACGGCGTGAGGGGACAGGGGCCAGCCGAGGGGGACGGCGTCAGCCATTGTGTCGCCAGAGGAGGGGGCCATCTTGCTTCGGATGGCTGGAATCGACGCAACTCGCCGCTAGGTCAAATACGGCATTCCCGCCGCGGCTGCTTTCGGCTCTTTGAGCTTGGCCAGACGTTCGCATTCGCGGGACAGGGCGGTGGCTTGGGAGGCGGCGGCGCGGAGCTCGGCGGCCGTGGGGAGTTCTTGCGGCATGAGCACCTTCCCCGTTTCGTTGACGATGGCGACGCGAATCATGGCAAGGCTCCGGGAGGACGGGGGGATGGCAAGGGGTATTGTACCATAGTTCAGCGGCAGGGACGGGCGGGGAGAGGGAGAGTGGAGAGAGGGAGCGAGGAGAGAGGAGAGAGGAGAGTGGGGAGCAACACCCTCACCCCGGCCCTCTCCCAGGAGGAGAGGGGGCGGCAGGACTACTTAGCGGACCGACATGTCGCAGGAGAGGCCGCCGGCGGCGGTCACGTAGCAGTTGCGGGTGTAGTCCATCACCATGCGGTGGGCCGAGAACCGCCAGGCCAGCGTGCTGATCGAGTTCATCATCCGCTTGATCCACTGCCGCGGCAGGCCGTCGATGTCGCGCTCGTAGTACACGGGGACGACGTCGTTCTCCAGGGCCTGGAAGAGGAACTGGGCGTCGCGCTTGTCGGTGGCCTCGTCGCTGACGTGGCTGCGGCCGTGGCCGATGGCAAAGCCGTTGGAGCCGTCGTACGCTTCGGCCCACCAGCCGTCGAGGATCGACAGGTTGAGGCCGCCGTTGAGGACGACCTTCTGCCCGCTGGTGCCGGAGGCCTCCAGCGGCCGCCGCGGGTTGTTCAGCCACACGTCCACGCCTTGGATCATGTGGCGGCAGACGTTCATGTCGTAGTCCTCGACGTAGACGATGCGGTGGCCGAACCGCGGGTCCTTGCGAAGGTTGGCGATCTGCTGGATGAGGCGCTTGCCGGGCTCGTCCTTGGGATGGGCCTTGCCGGCGAAGACGAACTGCACCGGCCGCTCGTGGTCGCTCACCAGTTTGGCCAGGCGCTCGGGGTCAGTGAGCAGCAGCGTGGCCCGCTTGTACGTGGCGAAGCGGCGGCCGAAGCCGATCGTCAGCACGTTGGGGTCGAGGACGTTGCGGGCGGCTTCCACCGCGTCGTCGCTCTCCCCGCGGCGGCGGCACTGTCGGCTGGCGCGGCGGCGAACGAAAGCCAACAGCAGATTTTTGAGGGCGTTGTGCGTCTCCCACAATTCGCCCGGATCGACGTTGTGGATCGACTGCCAGACTTCCGGCTCGCCCATCCGGAAGATCCAGTTGGCGACGAAGTGCCGATCGTAGAGCTGCATCATCTGCTGGGCGAGCCACGTGGGGATGTGGACGCCGTTGGTGATGTGGCCGATGGGGATTTCCTCTTCCACGCGCCACGGCCACAGTTGGGCCCACATCCGGCGGGAGATATGCCCGTGCAACTGGCTGACGGCATTGGCCCGGCGGGAGATCTTCATCCCGACGACCGTCATGGTGAACGGTTCGCTCGGGTTCTGCGGCTCGACGCGCCCCAGACCCATGAGCTGGTCGTAGCTGATGCCGAGCTGGTCGCGCAAAGGGCCGAGGTGTTCTTCGACGAGCTCGCCGGGGAAGCGGTCGTGGCCGGCGGGGACGGGGGTGTGCGTAGTGAAGACCGTTTGCTGGGCCACTTCGCGGAGAGCGTCGTTGAAGGAAAGGCCGTCGTCGTGCATCCGCTCGCGGACGACTTCCAGCGGGCCGAAGGCACTGTGCCCTTCGTTGAGGTGGTAGACGCCGGGGGTAATGCCGAGGGCTTTTAGAGCCTTGACGCCGCCGACGCCGAGGACGAGCTCCTGGCGGATGCGGGTCCGCTCGTCGCCGCCGTAGAGCCGGCTGGTGAGTTCGCGGTCCTCGGGGCTGTTGCCATCGACGTTGGAGTCGAGCAGGAAGAGCCGCACGCGGCCGACGTGCATGAACCACAGCTTGGCGAGGATCGGACCTTTACGGGTATCGACGCGGACGGTGATCGGTTTGCCGTCGGCGGAGAGGGCGGGCTCGACCGGCAGGTTTTCGACCTTGGTGTCGAGGTATTCCTCCGACTGCCAGCCGTTGTCGTCGAGTTGCTGCTTGAAGTAGCCCTGGTCGTAGAACAGCCCCATGCCGATGAGATTGACCCCCAGGCCGCTGGCGCTTTTGACGTGGTCGCCGGAGAGCACGCCGAGACCGCCGGAGTAGATGGGGATCGACTCGTGCAGGCCGAACTCGGCGGAGAAGTAAGCGACCGGCTTGCCCCCCAGCACGCCGGCATTCGTCGCGGCCCAGGTCTGCTTGTTGGCGAGATATTCCTTGAGGCGGCGGTGGGCGTAGTTGATGCGGCTGTAAAGGACCATCTCGGCGGCCCGCGTCGCCAGGCGGTCGGGAGTGAACTCGCGGAGGAGGGCGACCGGGTTGTGGTCGAGCTGCCGCCAGCGGATCGGGTCGAGGTCGCGGAAGAGGTTAATGACTTCCGGATGCCAGGTCCACCACAAGTTGCGGGCCAGGGCCCAGCACTTGTCGTAGATCGCTTGGGCCGACAGCTCGCCGGCCATGGGGTGAGGAGCTTCGCTCATGCCGGCGGTTTCCATCGTCTTCATTCGGAATTCCTGCTGCCCGCGAAGCTGCGCCTGACTAGCGTCCGGGATTGCCGCAGCGTAGTGGCTAGTATCGGCATCGCGGCGAGGTTGTCAATCATTATGTTGGGGAGGCTGCCGCAATTGGCCGTAAAGACGGGGTTTATGGCAGAGTCCGCGGCATTGAGGTGCTGTCATTGGGGCCGCGGTGGTTCGTCGCGCGGCGCTTGCTCGATGACGTAGGAATCGATGACCTGCGAGCGGCCGGCTGCCGCATTCGTGGATGAAACGGTTGTGTGCAGCTTGAACCGGGCCTTGAACCACCGCGACAGCAGCCAGCGGTAGAATCGGCGGCAGGGCGGGATGAGCAGCGTAATGCCGAAGAAGTCGGTGAGGACGCCGGGCGTGATCAACAGCGCGGCGGCGACGATGATCATCACGCCGTCGAGGAGCGAATCGGTCGGCATTCGCCCTTCGCGCAAATCGCGCTGGACGTTCCGCCAGGCGAAGAGCCCCTGATAGCGGAGCAGCACGGCGCCGAGAATGCCGGTGAGGATGACGAACGCCAGCGTGAACTCGACGCTCGTGTAACTGCCCATCGTCAGGAGCAGCCACAGCTCGACAAAGGGGAGGACGATGAGGAGGAGGAAGAGCCAGGGCATAGCGAGCCGCGGGGTTTATCCCCGCGCATTGAGATTGGGGCACATGGCTTTCGTTACTCACTCGTGCGTAGGACGATCGGACGAGCGCCCATTCTGAACCAATGAGTGATACTCCCAAAGGTCGTTTTTCTTCGCCCACCGCTCCCACGCCTCAACGTCATGCCCGAAGTCAAGTCCCGAGAGTCGGCGTAGGTATCCCAGCGATTCATCCGGGGGACTGCTGTGTTGATCATCTGGGTTCCGAAGCGATTCTACGCACTGACGCACAGGTGTGATCCATGACATAGATTACGGTACTCCACTGATCGGGGATCATCTGATAAGGCCCTGACTCAGCGTCCAGTCTATCTTACGCAATTCGAGTGGCGGCGAGGTTCGCGGCGCAACAAGCGGCTATGATGGCCGGAAGCTCCCTGACGCGAAAGAACCTCTTGCTGCGCGAGTTCAATGAACCAACCATTTGACATTCGGAACGTTCTCGTTGCACTTTTCGTATTCGTTGCCATTCATCCTGTCGCTGCACAACGAATCATCCTTGTCCTCTCGTTGCTGCTGGCTTTTGGCGGCACGTCCCTGGGGGAAGAAGGCCAGCTGCCGCGGACGCATGAGGCTCTCGAGTCCGGCCAGCCCGTCACGATTGTCTGCTTCGGCGACAGCGTCACCGGCGTGTATTACCACACTGGGGGCCGGCGGGCATACACCGGTATGCTCGGCATTGCTCTGAAGAAGGCGTATCCGCAGGCCGACCTGGCGATGATCAACGCCGGCGTCAGCGGGCACGCGACGACCAACGCGCTGGAGCGGATTGAGCGGGATGTGCTGAAGCACAAGCCGACGCTGGTCACCGTCATGTTCGGACTTAACGACATGGTGCGAGTCCCGCTGGAGGACTATCGCGCCAACCTGAACAAGATCATCGACCAGTGCCAGGCGGCCGGCGCCGAGGTGCTCCTCTGCACGCCGAACAACGTGATTACCACGTCTGGCCGGCCGACCGAAAAGCTGGTGACCTACTGTGATGCGATCCGCGCCGTCGGCAAAGATCGCGGCATTCCCGTTTGCGATATTTACGCGGCACTCGAGGCGCTCCGCAGTGAGGACGCGCTCGCCTGGCGGCTGCTGTTGAGCGACGAGATTCATCCCAACATGCACGGCCACAAGCGGATGGCCGAGATCATCGCCAAATCGATCAGCGGCAAAGACGTCTCGCTGGCCGATGTTCCGCCGCCGACGCCGGCGCTTGTCAAAACGACTCGACTCGTAAAGGAGAAAATGCCGGTGAAGGTTCTGGCGATGCCGCCGCTGGACGCCTCGATTGGCGCGGCACTCCAGGAAGCGACTGGCGGCACGCAATTCGAAGTGATTCCCTGGCCGGTGGAAGGCAAATCGCTCCCTGAGATTGAAAAGGACGCCCAAGCCCGCGTGCGGAGGCTCAAGCCCGATCTGGTGGTGATTGCCGTGCCTCGGAATGTGACAGCCGACTCACCGGAGCAGTTCATCCGCAGCTACGCCTGGATCATGAACTGGTCGCTGAGCTTCGGCACTGCGGAGTGGGACTGCGTGGTCATCCATCCGTCGGTCATCGAGCCCGACAAGACCGGCGAACGCGACGGCCTGGTGCGACAGCTCGTGCGGTCGCAGGATTTGACACTAATCGACCGGGGGAAGGGGGACAAGCGGCCGCCGAGCGAGATCGTCGTCGAAGCGCTAAAGGATTAGCTCTTCTGCTTCTCATCCCCGCGTCCAATCACCCGGGCGGCGATCCGCCGCGCCTAAAGACTCACCTCGCAACTTACGCCAAAACCAAGATTCACCGCACGCTGATATGCGGCCTTCAGTACGGGAAACAGTTCCTGGGCGGCGTCCAAATCGCCCTCCGCAATTTCCTGAACCATTTCCGAATCGAAATTTGGAAATGCCCTTTGGTACATTGCGACGTATTTCGACAATAGGCCAGGCCATGTTGTCGCGTCCACGGTTTCGAGTCTTTCGAGGATTGCCGCCGATATTGCGGGTGGATTGTATCCTGCGCAGTCGGCATGTCGCGATCCGAGCGTGCGGATAATGGGCAGTCCAGATTGATCGCATGGGTACTGTTCGGCGCCATGAATTGCCTTGTCAAACAAAGTTTGGGTCGGATCGCCGACACGTGGCTGCATGGGATAATGAGGCGGCTCCGGTGTCGCGTCCCGCGGCTGGAGAAACCAGTTAAGTTCAGCCCAGGCCTTGTCTAGGCTGAAGCAGTGATTCATCCAACACCACGTCCCCAGCAGCTCTCGCAATTCGTCGAAGTTAGCCGCGGCGAACGCTGGAGGTCGGTACGGTTCGCCAGACACGCGACGCAACGATTGTTCTGCGATCTGAATGATCTCCTTTGGTGCCTTCATCTTGCGGAGCTGTGCCAACTGTGAACGGTGGTGGGCGACTAACACATCGTCTACCTCGACTGGAAGCGTGCCAAGGTAGCGTCGGAGGACTTCCGGGTCGTCCTTACGGATGGCGTCGTTCACTATGGACAATCCGTCTACAACGATTCGCTGGTGGTCAATCAAACGTAGGTCGAGCGCTACACCCATGGTCGCAGTTCCCTTCTGACCTCTGCTCTCTGCTCTCCGACCTCCGATCAGTCCGCGGGGATAAACCCCGCGGCTCGCTGATCCCTACGCGTGCGCCATCCCCGTGTGCTGATGAAACCGGGCGATCAGGTCCCACGCTTCCTGCGGCGTCTCGGCGTATTGAATCAGCTTCAGGTGGGCGTCGCCGATGACCCCTTCGTCCGCCAGGAACTGGAAGTTGATCGCCTGCTCCCAATATTCGCGGCAGAAGAGGATCACCGGGATTTCCTGCATGCGGTTGGTCTGCCGCAGGGTGAGGACCTCGAACAATTCGTCCATCGTGCCGAAGCCGCCGGGGAAGACGAGCAGGGCGCGGGCCCGCAGGAGGAAGTGCATCTTGCGGAGGGCGAAATAGTGGAACTGAAAGCACAGCTCGGGCGTGATGTAGCGATTGGGAGCCTGCTCCTCGGGGAGCGTGATGTTCAGGCCGACGCTCTTGGCGCCGACGTCGTGTGCCCCGCGGTTGGCGGCTTCCATGATGCCGGGGCCGCCGCCGGTCATGACGACGTAGTCGCAGTGGCCGTCGATCTGGCAGGCGGATGAGACGATGCGGGCGAACTCGCGGGCGGCGTCGTAGAAACGGCCCTTGGCGACGATCCGCTCACAGCGGCTGACGGTTCGCTTCAGCACCGGGTTTTCCGGCTGGTGGCTGAGCGCTTCGCGAGCGGCGGCCAGCCGTCGCTGCGCCTCGGCCGGCTCGACGGTCTGCGTCGAGCCGAACACGACGATCGTCGAATCGACATTTTCCTCGGCCAGCACCAGCTCCGGCTTGAGCAGCTCCAGTTGCATCCGCACCGGCCGCAGCTCCGGCCGCCGAAGCATCGTCTCATCCTCGAACGCCAGGATGTAGCTGGAGGACGCTTGCTGCTCCGTCAGTTGTCGCTTGGCAGTCATGGCATCTGTCTCTCGTTGGGTTTCCAGAGCAAAGTTGCGTTTGGGGCGGGTGAAAAATGCGGCCGGCGCCAGCGCGGCGGCCAGAAATGCGAGCTGCGGAAAAATAAAACCGAGCAGAGCCAGCGAAACGGGGGACAACAACAAGCCCATTTCGCGCGGCGCGATGGCGACGAACAGCAGCGACAGGAGCAGCAGCACGGCAATCACTGCCGCTAGCGGAATCGGCAGTGCTGCTCCCCGCACTCGCGACGCCAGCGGCACCGACCACCAGTAGAGCAGGCTTCCCGCCGCAACCAAGACTGTCCACTGCCACCCCAGCACGACGCCGACGCTGGCGAGCATTGCCACCGGTGCAAACGGCGGCCAGAGGCGCGGGGGCGAAAACAGGCGAAAGGCCCCGCCGATGACAGCGCCTGCCAGTGCGCCCGCCGCCAGCCCCGCGAGGCCATCGACGAGTCCAGTGAACCAGCTATCGTCCGACCATCCCCACGCCGGCCAGCGACGCACTTCCGGAAAGACCAGCGGCGCAATCAGCCCGGCGATGAGCACCGGCGCGAACAACCGCCGCGGCGTGCGGTGGCCGTCGTAATCGACGAGGGACGCCCCAATCAGCGTCGCCAGCAGGAGCGCGTGCAGCACGTACTGCGTCCACAGCGGCCACGGCTCCCACGACGTCAAGGCGTCGCGAATGCCGGCGATCGACGCTTCATTTCCGCGATCGATCAGATAGACGTCCGCGACGGCCACCAGGACGAAGGCCGCTCCGACGAGAATCTCCACGAGCGGATAGCGGAATGAGATCGGCGTGCTGCAATCGCGGCATTTGCCGCCGAGCAAAAACCAGCCGATGGCCGGCATGTTGTGGTAGATGCGGATGTGGTGGCCGCAGTGGGGGCAGCGCGAGCCGGGATAGACGAGGTTGATCCCCAGCGGCAGCCGGTAAGCGACGACGTTGAGGAAGCTGCCGACGCTGGCCCCGACGGCAAACAGCCAGATCAAGAGAAGTGCGCCGCCGATCGCCAGGAGCGTCTGGAGCGACAGCTCAGCCGACCGCAGGTTGACCTCGACAAGGGCCAGGAGCATGAGGGGCGGGGGACAGGAGTCAGGGGACAGGAGTCGGAGGTCGGAAGTCGGAGGTCGGAGGTCGGAGGTCGGTGTTGAGTGTTACTCGGTACTCAGAACTCCGTACTCCGTATTCAGTATTCAGCACGCAGTACCCAGTTGTTGGCCGCCCACTCACCACTCACCACTCACCACTCACCACCGGCTTGCGAAACTCCGAACGATACACGGGCAAGTCATGCAGCCGCATGCGGCGCTCAAAATGCGTGTGGTAGTCGAGGTCGTGCTCGGCGGCCCGCTCGCCGACCGCCAGGGGACCGGCGAGCGTCGTCGCCCTCGCGATCAATTCTAGCGTGCTCTGAAAATATTCTTCCACGTCGGTCCAGAAATGGAGAGTGCCGCCGGCCACCAACGTGCGCTCTATATCCCGGAGAAACGGCGCATTCATCACCCGTCGGCGGCGATGTTTCTTCTTCCACCACGGATCGGGGAAGTAGACGTGGACTGCCGAGAGCGACTGGCTCGGCACCCACGCGGCAAACAGGGCCAGCGCATCGCCGCAGATCATGCGGGCGTTGGGAAATTCCTGCCGCGCGAGCCGAGCAGCGGCAAAGCGGGCGTACTTGTATGCCAGTTCGATCCCCAGGAAATCCCGCTCCGGATGCGCTTTGGCCGCGCCGGCCAGGAACAGCCCTTTGCCGCTGCCGACTTCAATCTCCAGCGGCCCGACTCGGCCGAAGAGTGCTATCTGATCGAGCTGCGGCGGCAAGTGTTCCGCTTCGAGCAAATGCCGGCTCAAGTCGAGCGTCGGATCGATCTTGGGCAGAGCGCGGCGACCCATATGAAGAAGGAGTCAGGAGCCAGGGGTCAGGAATCAGGGCGTCTTTTTGCCGGCGCGTAGCTGCTGCAGCGCCTCCACCGGGATCGGGATTCCTTTGAGCACGCCTTCGACGACGATCCGGTCCTGCACAGCGCCTTGAAACTTGCAGACGATCATCCGCCCGCGGCGAACCTTGTCGAGGCGGCACATCACGATCAGCCGGTCGCCGGGAAGAACTGGATCGCGAAAGCGCACGTCTTCCAAGCCGCCAAACCCGACCATCGCCGCTCCCAGAAGATCGTACTTCTGCGTCACGAAGCTGCAGAGCTGCGCGATCGCCTCCAGCATCACCACGCCGGGCATCAGCGGCATTCCCGGCATGTGCCCGCGGACCCAGAATTCTTTGTCGGTCACGTCCTTGTAGCCCGCGCACGAATAGTCCTGCTCATTGACGTACACGACGGCCGAGAGCTGCTCCATCTCAAACCGCTGCGGGTTGTACTTGCGGATTTCCTCCGCCCCGAACAGAGGCCGGCTGAAATCGACCTGGGAGAGGTCCACCAGTAAATCTTTCTCAGGCACGGGCGGCAATCCAGGGGAGAGACTCAGGAGAGGTTCGTCGCGGAATCGAAGGACAGTTGCCGCTACGTCCGCACGAGGCGTCGCTTGGCGCGCTTCGCCTTGGCATTAGCCGGGCGCTTGCCGTGGTTGGCTTTGGTGTGCTTGCGATGGGGCTTGGCCATTGGTCGAACTCCGAAAGTTGAATTCGTGGAACTTGAAAGGCGGTTTTGGCAAAACGCTCAAATTACCACGTTTTTGGCGAGCGGAGAAGGTGAACCCGTCGTCCAAGCTGCGAAGATTCGCCGCAAATCAGCTAGGGATGGGATGGTTTCCCCTTTCGGGCGGCACAAGTCTTCGACCCCGTGGGGGACACCTTGCGGATGCCGCTGAACCAGGCCGCCGGATCGGCGTGGTAAAAGTCCCTCAGGATCTCATCTCCCCGTGCCCGGCCAGTAGTTCGGTTGGACGCTCGAAAAACGTCTCCGTCGCCACCGCGAAAAACTCCGCCTCGTTCTCCGCACCGTACGGATCCAGGAGCGTCGGCTGCCCCTCCTGGAGCGCATGTACGAGCCGCTCATACTCCGCGCCCGTCACCCGGTTCCACTTCTCCGACGCGGCATGCGTTGGTTGGGGCGGATGGCCTCCCGCTTCGCCATCCAGGCTGTCGAGATGGTGAGCAAACTCGTGCAGCACCACATTCTGACCGTCGTGAGGGTCGCGGCCGCCGGCGAGCGCCGACTTCCACGACAGGACGATGTTCCCTCCTTGCCACGATTCGCCGAGTGCCCCGGCCTCTTCATCGACCGTCAGATTATCGGGCGAATGAGGCCGGGCGAACGCGCCGGGATAAACGAGGATCGCCGGCAGCTTGTCGAAGTAGTATCCCTCGACCCCCAACAGCAGGATTGCCGCCTGGGCCGCCACGGTCGCTTTGATCTCGTCGGTCATCTCCAGGCCGCGACAGCCGACCCAGTGCCGCTCGGCGGCAATCACGCGCGACGCCCCCAAGAGCCGCTGCTGCTTCGCTTCGGGCAGCAGGGTATAAATGCCGACGTTGCGCTCGACGAACCCCCGCCAATCGTCCGGGACTGGCTCGGCCATGAGCTTGCGGCGGCGGGATCCTTTGAAAAACCAGGAGAGCATGGGTTGGCGGCGAAAGGGTGATGGTCAGTGAAGGTCTGCAAATTGTACGCTTCGGCCGGAGAAAAACGGAGTCGCGCCGAGGGATGGTCCCGCCCGGCAGGCGGGACCTACTTGGGCCGCTCCTGGTAATACTCGCGGAGGATTTCCAGCCGCCAGACCTGGTAGCCCACCGCCAGCCCGCAAATGCCGAGGACCGCTTCAAACATCAGCACGTAGTGCCAGGGGGGATAATCCTCCAGGGGCAGGAGCATGAGTAGCAGGCTGGCCCCCATCGCCATCAGCGTGGTGAACGTGACGAGCTGGGCGCGGAAGAAGAGGCCGGAGGCACAGATGATCAGCGCATATCCGCTGGCCAGGAGCCCGCGCGGAGCGACGACCAGTGCCAACAGGCCGGTCAGAAACCAGACGTCGGCCGCGCACCACAGGTAATGTGACAGTTCGCGGGTGCGATCCCGCTCCATGAGCCTCTGAAAGGCAAAGCAGGCGACCATCCACGCCGCCATCGTCACGCAGACCTGCAAGTGGTAGATGACTCGGCTGTGCGGATGCGCCAGATAGACGAATTGAATGAGGACGAAGACGACCAAGAGGCCGATCAGGTGCCAGGCCAGCACCGGCTGGCGGCGGACCCAGCGGCGAACGAACTGCCACGGCGTCGCCGAGCGGGCTTCCGGCGGTTCGTGACGCAGAAACCGATCGAGATCATCGCCCAAAGCGGCTGCTGACGGATACCGATCGGCCGGCCGTTTTTCCAGGCACTTGAGGCAGATCGCTTCCAGCTCCGCCGGCACGCCGGGCTGAAGCTGCACCAGCCGCTTGGGCTCCTGCTCCAGAACTTGCAGCAGCACTTCCACCGGATTCTCGGCGACGAACGGCGGCCGGCCGCTGAGCATCGCGTACAAAATCGCTCCCAGAGCATAGATGTCGGCCCCTTCCCCTACCTCGTGCTGCTTTCCGCACGCTTGCTCCGGCGGCATATAACTCGGAGTGCCGAGGATTTGCCCGGTGGCCGTCAGATTGCTGGCGACGCCGAGGCGCTTGGCCAGTCCAAAGTCGGTGATCTGCGGCTGGCAGGCGTCGAGCGAGAGGACGTCGCTGCTGGCGGCGGTCTCGCAGGCGAGCATGATGTTGGCCGGCTTGAGGTCGCGGTGAATGACGCCGTGGCTGTGAGCGTAGGCCACTGCATCGACAATCTTCCGCACCAGCCGCACCGCTTCCGCCGCCGGCACCGGCCCCTGGGCGATCCGCTCCGCCAGGCTGACCCCGTCCACCAGCCCCATCGAAAAGTACGGCAGTCCCTGGAACTCGCCGGCCTCGAAGATCGGTACGATGCCGGGGTGCATCAGCCCGGCGGCCGCCTGGGCCTCGAGGCGGAAGCGATCGAGCTCCTCAGAGGCGGCGAGGTGGCCGCTGACGACCATCTTCAGCGCCACGACGCGTTTCAGCCGCGTGTGAACCGCCTTGTAGACAACCCCCATGCCGCCGCGGCCAAGTTCTTTGAGCAGCTCGTAGTCGCCGTAGGAACCGAGCCGGACGATCGTTTCTCTCTCGCGACATGTCTGCGAGAGGGCCGCCGGATCGGCCGCATCGAGCGTGACGTCTTCGTGCGGCTGGATCGGCCTTGGTGGCTCGGCCATCGTACCCACTTCATGCCCCAGCGCCTCGCGCAGCGGCGCCGCCACGGCGAGCATCGCGTCGTGGTTGGCGAGGAACGATTCCAGCTCGCTGCGAATGGCCGAGTGTCGATCGAGGAATTCGTCCCGCGATAGCGGCGCGCCGCTTGACTCCGCTTCGAGAAACTCGGCGATGGCCGATTCGAGTGCCGCGGAGTCAGCGAGTTTGGCGGACATGGAATCCCAGTGTAGGGGGGGGGTAAAGCTGGCTCCGCCAGCGCCGACCCGCCGAAATGGACGCCGTATTATGGCGGGTCGGCGCGGCCCGAGAGCCGCTTGACCCGCCCTACAGTTTACGGCTCCATCAATTCGCGCAGCTTCGCCAGCCCGCGATGGACGAGGCCGGCCACGCTGGGAACCGTCCGCTTCTGGTGGGCGGCAATCTGGGCCAGCGTCCACTGTTGCCAATACCGCAGCTCCACCGCCTCGCGCTGCTCGTCGGGGAGTTTTTCGAGCGCCTCGGCAACGCGGAGGAGCTGGTCGTTCCGCTCCGCCTGCTGGCTGGGGCTCGATTGATCGGCAGCCAGCCACGCCTCCAGCCGGGCCGACGACTGGTCGAGGGTCTGAGCGATCGACACTTCGAGTGCCGCGTTCCGTTTCTGGCGAGCGAAGTCGCGGGCCGCGTGGGCCAGGTTCCGCGCCAGGATCTGCCGCAGCCAGGCGGCCATCTCCTGCGAGGTCTGGCCGCGAAAGCCGTCGAGCGCCTTGTAGGCCTGCATCAGCGTGAGCTGCACGACGTCGGACGGATCGAGCTTGGCCCCCAGCCGCGGCGAGAGGTGCAGCCGTGCCATCAGCCGCAAATACGAGCGATAACGCTCGGGCTCAAACGGCGGCGAGGCTGAGTCGGCATCCACGGAGGTCGGAGGTCGGAGGGAAGCGGTGCAAACAAGACAAGTGTAGATTCCGTGCTCAGTATGGTGTACTGGGTACAAGGCTCTCTGCTCTCTGCCCACCTATGCCGTCAGAAAATCTGCTGAAGCAGCGACTTGTCCTCTCCCGGCCGCCGCGGCAGAAACTGGCGAATGACCCACAGTCCGCCCGAGACGAGGCACAGCCCAGCACAGCCGACGCCCAGGTAGGCGTACGCCGCCGCCAGGAACGAAAAGCGAAACAGCGGCTGGATGGCGGGGCCGGCCGGCTCACCCCGCTCATACGCCTTCTCCACCGCGGCCAGAGTCGTTTGCCACGGCAGATTGGCCGCCATGTCCCACCGCCAGGCGCTGAAGGCCATGGCCACGCCGACGCTGATCGCCAGCAATTGGCCGATCGTGAACCGCCGCCGACCTCCGCCCCGTATGCCAGGAGTGTCGATGTGCCGGCGTGCAGCGACCACCAGATGGCCCCCGCGACGGCCACCCACATCAGGCCGTTGATCAGTAGCGCCCCGGCGAAGAACTGCGTCTGATTGCCGAGGTGAGCGAAGTGGACCGTGTGTACGAGCGGCGCACCGGAGCAGTAGAGCGGCTGGCTATTGGGTGCGCCCTCGACCAGATAGTTGTCCCTCCCTGTCACGCCCGTCACCACAAACGCGAGCATCGCGGGAAAGAACACGAAGCCCAGCAGGACGAGGCTCGCCCCCGCGGGCAACCACGCCGCAGGAGGTGCCGCATCGCTCTCCCCGGCATTCTTCTGCAGCTTGACCCACGGCTCCTCTTCCTTCTCGTCGCTCCGCCGTGCCGCCCGCTCGACAATTCGCGGCAACAGATCAGCGATCTTGGGATCGGGCGGATGCATGAGCCGCTCCTGGCTACGTTCAGTCGAGCAGAGCGGCGCGAGCAGGGCAAGTGTCCGCCCAGGTTCGACTATGCGGCCCGTGCGCACTGTTGATGCCGCGGCGTGGCCCGCAGCAAAACGCACCCTTGCGAAACTTCAGCAACCCCCGGATTGCCGACCGCCGCGGTCGGGCAGGCGATGATGCCGCTCAGCCGCGGCCAGAGCTTGTGCAGCGTGTAAGGAATAGAACCCGAGCTGACGTTGCCGACGGTCTCTGTATGGCCGTTGATCACCTCGCCGCTGATCCCGAGTGCTTCGATTTTCATCGCCGCCAGGCGGACGATGGCGGTCCCGGCCTGGTGCGGAATGACGAACTGCACGTCGCTGGGTGAAATGCCAGCGGCGGAAAGGCCGCCGGCAATCGCCCCGGCCATGGCCCGCGGAGCGACGTCGGCAATTCCCATCCCGTCGAGCGAGAAGACGAGCCGCTGTGGATCGACAACGCGTCCGCCATCCTCAGCCGGAAACGGGATACTATTCCGCAGGTGGAAATCGAAGAAGACGCCGTCAACGGGGCGCTTCTCCGCGGCTGCGTACAGCAGCTCGAGGTGAACCGGATACTTGAGGCTGTCGGTGCGGGACAGCAGCGTGGCGGTCGCCAGGTCGCCGAACAGGCCAGCCGTCTGCTGGCAGGAATAGTCGGTGATGCGGCTGATTCGGCTGGCGGTGACGACCAGCACGAATTGACCTTTACTCAATTCAATGCGAGGCAGTACCCGCCGCAGCACGACGTGAAATGCCTTGCTGTAACCGCTGCAAAACCAGTTGATTCCCCACACGGGGACTGCGCGCAGATTCAGCCGGCTGGCAAGCTCGTGGGCCGCCCGCTGCGGGCTCTCGCGGCGGACTTCCTCGACCGAGAGAAACTTGCGGGCTGCCCTGCGCGGAACAAACGACGGCGAAGCGAGGACCAGGGCAGCACAGTCGGCCAGGTCGCAGCCCGTGTCGCGCACCAGGTTCCGCACCGAGCCCTCGGCCAGCGTCACTTCATCCTCGCGGGAGATCGGCCGCGAGCGAATCCCCGTGTGATGCACGAACTTGCGGGGAATCGTCCCGGCAAACCACTCATTGCCGAGCACCCACGGCGGCTCGTACGTGGCGATGGCCGCAATGCCGATGGAGGGTGAAGCTGGCTGGATCACTGAGTCACTCCGCGAGGATGCAGTACTCATCGGCAAGGGGGATTGCTGGCGATGCGATTTCTTCGCTACAGCCGGCAAGGTCGCTGCTAGCTAGGATTTCGAGACTTTTCGGGCCTGCCGGGGAGGCTCGATGATTGTGTTGCGCCCGCCAGGCGCCCGAGGCGCCTCCGTGCTTCAACTCGCCCAATTGCCGACGTTGCGATTTGTGGAATTCAGCGGCAACCACATATCCGATGCGAATTTGCACGCTTTACGCGAATTGCCGCAGCTTGAGGGACTCTTTCTCGACGGCACTTTAGTCTCCGATGAAAGCATCGAAGTTCTGAGTGGCCTGTCAACGCTCCGTTTCCTTGACGTCAGGCGGTCGCGAATGAGTGCCGAAGGAGTTGCTCGACTTCGGAAGGCACTTCCCCTGTGCAAGGTGCAGTGGATCCGACCCGTCGACGACTGACCTTTTGGGAATTGCGAACCGCCGAGCCAACATGCATCAGCGCCAGATCAGTTTGACTTCGACGTTGCTTCGAGTCGGAGCACTGCCAATCTGGCTCGTCCTCGTCCCGACCAAGGCATTGAGGATTGCGGGAGAATCCGCGTGACTCACCGCAACGATGACCCAACCGGGGCGCACGAACCACGGCCCCGCCAATTCTCTTTGAGCTACCTGCTCATGGAGATTTTTTGGATCGCCTTGGCTCTGGGACTGACATGGCTGCTCATAGCCATTGACGACCAATTCTGGCAAATCAACACCATCCTGCTGCCAGCAGTCCTCGTCGTGTGGGGAGTCGCCATCGGTGGACTGGTGGGAAAGATGTTCCGAGGGGCGCAGTTTGCGGCAGCGATTGTTAGGTTCGGAATCATTCTGATGCTGTTGCGAGCCCTACTGTCTTAGGCGCCGGATGTGGGTTAGCGCAAATGCACCTTACACGCGTCGTCCTCACACCCCTCCCCCGTCTTGCCGGCAATCCGATACCGCCGCTTGGCAACTTGCCTATATCCCCAACGCCAGAGTGGCAGCGTGAACGGCAGGTGCATCAGCGGGGCCAGCAGGTAAAGCCTCGGCAGTCGGGTGGTCAGGTAGCGAAAGGCATCGGCGCCGCGGTAGCGATTCCCCTTGGAATCGACGACATAAATCTCCTCCATGAGCTGGTCGTAAGTCAGGTCGGGGAAACGCTTTGCAACATCCTGGTCGTGCAGCGACAAAAACGCCAGCCGACCGCGGCTGTCCCAGCGGGCCAGATTCTCCACCTGGCCGGTGCAGAATCGGCAGTCGCCGTCATAAATGACGATGTCCGCCTCCGGCCGCTCGGCGGGGCTCGGCAGCGGAACCTTTTTCGGGATGGTGGCGACGGTGGTCATGGCTCTTTTAATGTTACCGCAATCGGCAGGCAGCGGGTAACCTAACGGTAGGTCCCTTCTGCCGGAAGGGACCTCGTTAGAAGCCGTGTTGTAAACCATTAGAAATGTCCCCTGTTTGGCGCAGGTAGAAATGTCCCCTAGGGGGTTACGTAATTCGCCGTGGGGTTGGACTGCGTAGCGCAGGGAGCGCAGCGACCGGAGCGGAGCAGTCCAA
>DATKDU010000078.1:0-5902 GCA_035512595.1 Pirellulaceae bacterium | reverse complement strand
CGTCGGACTCGGTGGCGATCCGATTGTGGGCACCTCGTTCATCGATCTTTTCAAATTGTACGAAGCGGACCCAGCCACTGAAGCGATTCTCATGATTGGCGAAATCGGCGGCACGGCGGAAGAAGAAGCCGCCGCGTTCGTGAAGGAATACGTCACCAAGCCGGTGGCTGCCTTCATTGCCGGTCGAACGGCACCTCCCGGCAAACGCATGGGGCACGCCGGCGCAATCATCTCCGGCGGCAAGGGCACAGCCGCGGAGAAAGTGGCTGCCCTTCAAGCCGCAGGCATCGAAGTCGCCGAGAGCCCCGGTGACATGGGCGTCGCGGTGGCCCGCGCGATGAAAAACAAGCGTTAAGGCGAACGCAGACCGGCCACTCCGTGACCGAAAAGTAGACCGGGCACTCCGTGACCGGAAACAAGGGCGGTATCCCGCGCGCTGAAAAACAATCGCTTAGGCGTCACAATCAGGTAATGCAAGAAGTTGCGATTCAGCCGTGAAACGTCGCGGCGTCATTCGCCATCGCAGACCGTGGTTTGAAACGATTGGCGAGATGCTTTGGTGAGCCGACGGCGCTAGCCGCGGGCCTTGAATCGAGCGATTTCCAGGCTGTGGCCTGTGGCTAGCACGTGGCGCAAGTCCACCAATTTCTCGGTGCCGGTCGGCTTGCGCCGTTCCGCTAAAACGGCAACGAAGAGTAGCCGCAGTCATGTACGCCTCGCTATACTGATCAAGGACCTTCAACGGAGGAATGAACGATGCAATCAACTCAACCGATCGAATCTGCGATTGGTGATCCCACCTGGGAGATTACGGAACTCTTTCCCCGCCAAGGGCACTGGTCGGAGGCCGAGTATCTCTTGCTCCAGACAAACCGGCTGATCGAACTATCAAACGGCAAGCTGGAGGTGCTACCGATGCCGACTCAATCGCATCAATTCATCTCATTGTTTCTGTATCGCCAAATTTACAGCTTCGTATCGGATAGAAAACTAGGCTCCGTCGCCGCCGCTCCGCTGCGTGTCAAACTGTGGGACGGCACGATCCGCGAACCCGATGTTGTCTTCATGCTGGAGTCAAACAAATCGCGTCGCTCCGATGACTATTGGATGGGAGCTGACCTTGCTGTCGAGGTTGTTAGCAAGAGCGATCCGAAACGCGACTTAGAAACGAAATTACACGAATACGCCGAGGCGGGGATTCCCGAGTACTGGATCGTCGATCCGCGTACCGCCACGATCACGGTCTACAAGCTCGAATCCGCCGGGCAGCGGTACGCGGAAGTCGGCGTCTACAAGCCGGGAGAATTCGCCGCGTCGCTACTCCTCGAAGGACTCACGATCGACGTCGCGGTGGTCTTTGCGGCAGCCAACGAGTAGGATCGGACGGACGGCGGTGTTTCCTCGCATGTCAGCCACGCCCTTCGAAGACTCAGGGCGTGCCACCCGACCCGCCAGTGCATGGCCCCAAACCATCGCGTCCCGGCAATCGCCGCATGGCCACTTTGGGCTGGGTGGCCCTGCTTTGAACGATGCAAGGTGTGCCACTGCTTCGGAGTCTTCGGAGAAGCAGTGCTGTCCCCTGCCCGTTCACTGCTTGCGAGCAAGCAGTGGCACACGAGGGACAGTGAAGTAGGTCATGCTCTGCATGACAGGGATTGGTCGGTAGCGAACGGAGTGTACTCACGTCGAGAAGTTGACCGCATTCCGTCACGCAACGCGTGACCTACGGGAGCAAGCAGGCTGGGCGTGCTTAATCGTCAACGTGTGCCATAAGACGTGCTATAATCAGCAAACCCATTCCCGCGAGAATTGCTATGAGCTCGATGACCACACCAGACAGCGGTGCCGAAATTCTGGCTCGGATTATCATGCCGGAACACGGTCGCATGACGCCCGAGGCCGCACGCGAGATCCTGGAGTACAAGCTGCCTCCGGACGATTGTGAGCAGGTCAACGCACTTGCCGCAAAGGCCCGGGCGGGGTCGCTGACCGCCGACGAGAGAACGGTACTCGACGAATACGAACGCGTCACGTCGCTCGTGGAAATAATGCAGTCCAAGGCGCGGCTGTCCTTGAAACAAGCGGTGGACGGATAGTCTTTGTAACGCTTCGCAAGGCATAAACCAGGCATAAACCAGACACTCAACAGTTCTAATCATTCCCAAGTGGGGGAATTGTTGAGTGTCTGCTCCGTTTCTCATTTGGTTCCACTGGCTTATGTCGACTTTGCCGCTTCCCAATCCGATCCCTTCGCGCTGTCTGGCCTTTGTAACAGGTTGAAACGTGGCGAAACTAAACCGCGCTGGATTTCGTCATACTGCAGAGACGGTGGCCCATGAAACTCCTTGATGCGAGGGATCAACGCATGATCACTTTCCTCAGATTTCGGATTAGCGTTTCCGCGCTGCTTCTATACCTGGCACTTGTTCCGTCAGTCTTGGCCGACGGGCGGCTGGTTCCGCTCGACGGCTCGGACCAGAGCATCAAGCCCGCTGACTTCGGCTATGAGATCAAGATCGGCCGGAGCGGCGAGGATGTCATGATCCACGTTCTCCTTAATCCTGAGGCCGCGAAAAAGTTCAGCCATGCCAATCTCAAGCTCACCAGGAGCACAAGTCCCGCGGGCCGGCTGGAAGCGACCCTCGGTCTGGAACGAGATGCCGAGCAGGGCGGACGCATGGGGCTCATCTTCCGCTCCGGCATGGTGGACGACGGGGAATTGATCCTCTGGAGCGAACCCTTTGAGCGACAGCCGGCCATCGGTCGATTTGCCGGCTTCAGGATTTCGATCGGCACGCTGCTCGCGAACGCGGCGACGGATGGCGCCGGATCGGAGCCGGCCGAGATTGAGCCAGCGTCCGATCAGCCGGAGTCGCCACGCCGATTCGGCGATCTACGCCCTGCCGCGGAAAGCTCCGAGGCCGCTCGCACCAACAATTCAGCGGTAGCGGAAATCGAAAAGCAATGGGAGCTGTGGAAACAGACCCGCGGTAATGGCAACGCCTACCGCTATGTGGTCCAGTACGCGTGCGAATGCGCCAAAATCGATTACGGATCGGTCACCGTGGAGGTCGAAGGGGACAAGGCCATCTCGGCCCGGTTCACCCGCACCGGAAAAGAGCTTTCGGAGCGCGGCCGGGAACTGTTTCTGCGGACCATCGACGACCTGTTCGGACAACTTCGGAAAGAAGCGGACAACGGCGCCGATCGATTGACCATCATCTATCACTCCAATCTGGGGTATCCGATATATGCGTCCGTCGATCCCGACCCCGCCGCAAAGGACGACGAGTACGAGTTGGAGGTGTTCCTGCTCTCGCCGTGGATCAGAGTTCCGGGAGTCTCGCCGGATCTGCCGGCCCGGCACTTGAGAGGCGAGGACGGTGCCGAGCAGCAGCAAGGCACGCAGGACGTTCGGCAGGCATTGTTCCTGGCCATCGCCGAGGGCCGCTTCGACGACGTAGCCAAAGCCGTCAAGGCCGAGCCAAAGCTTGTCGATGCGGAGCACGAGCACGGCGGAACGCCCCTTTTCTGGGCGGCTTTCCATGGCCATGAGAAGATCGCGGGCCAGTTGCTGGACCAGGGGGCTCAGGTCAACGCTCGCGGCATCGAATCCGCCACGCCTCTGTATGAGGCCGCGTACCGGGGGCATGCCGGCACCGTGAAGCTCCTGCTGAAGTACGAGGCGAACATCGAGGCCCGGAACAAGAGCGGCCACACGCCCTTGTATGCTGCGGTATCCCGGCAGCACGAGGACGTGGTGCGGATCCTGCTGGAGGCGGGCGCGAATTCGAACGGTCCCACGGCCGAGGCCGGGCGACCATTCGCCCGCGGCGCGCGCTCGACGGGCAGTGCCAGCCCGCTCTTGCTCGCCGTCTTGTCGGCCACGTGGCGCACCGCCGAGACCGAGCTGACGCCCGAACAGAAGGAGCGCGCACAGGAGCGACGGCAGACGATGCGGCGCATCGCCGCGGCGCTGATTGTCCACCCCAAGGCGAGGCTCGATGAACCGCTCTTAATGGCCCTCGGCCAGCGAGCCCCTCTGCACATGACGGTGATCGCCGGCGACGTGGAACTCACGCGGCTGCTGCTGGAGCACGGCGCGGACCCGAATATCCGGGACCGTGCGCCCCCGACACGCCGGCCGCGGCCCGACGGCTTCACACCCCTGCACCACGCCGCCGTCGCGGGAAACACGGAGTTGATGGACCTGCTCAGTCAGCACGGGGCAAACCCGAACATCAAGAACAGCCTCGGTCAAACTTCCGCAGACCTGCTGCGCGAACAAGCGCTCAGTCAGCACCGCGCAAAGCCGAATACGAAGAACAGTCTCGGACAAACTCCTGCAGATCTTCTACGGGAGCAGGAAGTGCAGAAACCGGAGAACCTGCCCGTCGGCCGGTGGAAGATTGAATTTGCCAACGGTGTCGTCGAGACGTGCATTATCCGACGTGAGGGAACGGCCACTGTCGCCGAGCCGAAGCGGAGCTCCGCCGGCTGGGCGGTGATGAAGGACGGTGCGCTCGTGATCACGTTCGATGACGACAGGCTCGAACGCTGGACCCCCGTCGGCCGCCGCATGGTTGTCGAACATTGGTATCCGGCAGAGCGTTTTCCGAGCGCGTCGCCCGTACTGGGCATTGCTGATCGCGCGTTGACGGACGACGGCACGCCAGGGGCAGACAGCACCTCTGCGGGCGAATCGCGTCCGAAAAAGGATTGGCCGCGCGAACTTGTCCAAGTGATCGACGAGCTGCACGAGCGCGGCGCTCCGCCGAAGTCTGTCGATGTGCGGTACGCAGACCCCGACGCAGAAAACCCCGACATGGAAGGCGGGTTTTACTGGAGGATGCGGGCCGACAAAGCCGCCATCGACGCCCATATCAAGGCGTTCGAGCTGAAAAGGATATGTGCGAAGGCGAAGGAGACAGCCCGGATGTTTGACCGCTATCCGAAAGACTGGCCGAAGCCGGACTTCGAAAAGATCACCTGGTATGCGTGGCCGGGCAACCGTGACGACACCGGCATTAGCGCCCATTTCTGGCGAATCATGGTGCACGATGAGAAGAACGGGGTGCTCTACTTTTTCCACTGGATCTGGGATGTCGGAATCTGATAGCGCGTCGGAACGCGAATACCGACAAGAAAATCAAAATCAGACACTCAACAGTTCCATTCCTGCGACTGGCCGAAAAGTCGACAACTGACCACGGGAATTGTTGAGTGTCTGCTTTTCCTGGCTACACCATTCGCCTGCGCTCTTGATCCAATCGCTCGGCAATAAAGTTGACGGCGCGTTCCGCCATGATGCTGTAGTATGCAAAGCCGTGGCCGCCGCCCGACGTTTCCAAATCGCACTCGTGCGGCACGCCCAACGAGTAGAGCTTCATGCGTAATCGATCGGCGCTGTCCCACCAAGGATAATCGGCCGGGTCGCAGCTGAAGAATTGATGGCGCGGCCAGTTCAGCGGATGAATGTGCAGCGTGGCAGTATCCTGGCGGACGGCTTCGGGATCGGAGTACATCTGCTGAATCACCTCGTCGTCATCGAAGCGAATTTGATAGTCGATTGCCGGTGAAATGGCCGCGACGATCGGGAAACGCCCCGGATGTTTATACGAGATTCGCAGCGCGCCTTGGCCTCCCATGCTTGTCCCGAGCAGCGCGACTTGCCGATCCTTCGCCCCCCAACGCTGCTCGACATAAGGCAAGACGTTGTCCAACAAATGCCGCTCCGCAGTCAGTTGCTGGTCGAATTCGTGGCAGATCCGATCGGTCCACCAACTGCGTTGTGTCATCGGCGCGACGACGGGTAATCCGTGTCTCGCGAACTGTTCGATGAAAGCCGGCTTGTCGACCAGCCGATTCAAGTGGACGCCATGTAGGTAAATGACAACGAAAC
>DATKDU010000077.1:0-2809 GCA_035512595.1 Pirellulaceae bacterium | reverse complement strand
GGCCATGGACGCGATGCTTCCGGAATCGGTTCCCCCGCTTAGGGAGACCGCCACGGGCTTGACGCTTCTTATCCGGCAACGAACGGCTTGAGTGAACTCTTCGCGGAAATGCTCCCAATATTTTTCTTCACGGCGATGGCGTATTCGATCCTCGGGATCGATATCCCAGTAGCGGTGTACCCGGCTGCCCGACGCGTCCGCGACCAAGGCGTGAGCCGGCGGAAGTTGTGAAATGCCCTCGTAAAAACTCCACTCGGGACGGCAATAAGGCCCGGCCAGATGCGCGGCGACAGCGGGCTCAAAGAGCCGGCAAGGAACCTCTGCCGCGGCCAGGATCTGCTTGACTTCCGTGCCAAACAGGAGGCGGTGCGGCTCGATCCGATAGTAGAAGGCGCGTATCGCCATGGGATCCCGGGCCGCAAAAAACCTTCGGTTGGATGCGTCCCAGATTCCGAACGCGAAATCACCCAAGAGATGAGCGGGGCAGTCCGGACCCCAATTGCGATAAGCCGCCAAGATCAAATCGGCATCCGTCGGGTTCTTGCCAGCCAGCAGATCCTTGCCGCCTAGCGTTTCGATCAGGTCGTCCCGGTTGTCGATGCGAGCATCCGCGGTCAGGATCAGAGTGCCATCGGGACTGACGAGAGGTTGCTTCTCCAGCAGTGACTCGGGGGTTATGTTCAGCGCCAAGTGAGCCAGCCCGATGTGGCCTTCGATATGAAAGCGAACGCCGTCCGGACCGCGGTGGGCGGCAGCTTCGGCCATCGGCAGCAGGTCGCCGCGTTCCACCGGCCTACCGTCGAAATGAATGAGACCACAGATGCCGCTCATGGTTTTACAAGACGCCGTGCCGAGACCACGCGGCGAACTGGCGGAAGGATTAGATACATCCCATCAGAAAAAAAACGAGTGCGCCTAAGGCCAATACTGTCGCAGCCACATCTCCAAAGTGAGGGCCCACCAGAAGCCGGCGTGATCGCGCCTCGTCTCGCAAATAGTCTCGTGATGCTTGCGGAGTTCGGTTTCATCGACGTAACCCAAGCGGTCCGACCGCGACCGCAGCAACAGGTTCGACACGGTTGTCTTGGCGGTCTCGGTCAGTGCCTTGATATAGAGTGGCTGGGGCACAATCTTTCGCACCGCCAGCCGGACCTCCTCGGGCATGATACCAGCCATCGCGTTGCGCACGAGGCGTTTGTTTTCTCCTGTGCGGTTGAGTGCACGCTGCGGCACGGCGACCGCGAACTGCGCCAGCCTGCGGTCGCTCCAGGCATCGGCGAATCCCAGACCGAAGCGAGCCTGCGTTCGTTCCGACCAAACCATACCCCTCAAATGCATGGGCACGAAGATTGCAGCGTGGCGCTGTCGCCGGGCCAAACCGCTAAGGTGCAAAGGGCTGGGATCTCCTTGCACAATCTCGTCCAGGCCGACCCGCCTTGCGAACTCCGGCCGAATCCACGCAGGATAGCTTGGTTTGCTGCCCTTGAGGCGCCGGCTTGCCCGGACGAGTTTCTGCCGGAGCCGCGCTGCTTTTGCGGGGGGCCAGAGTATCTGGGGCCAAGGTCCAATCAGGTGTTTCCACGCAGCGCCCGCCAGGGAAGTCTTTCTCCACTGAGCTTGAAGCCTGAGCTCCTTCACGAGCGTTGCCCAGGGCCCAGACCAGAACAATCCCGGGTAGTCGTAGATGTATTCACCGAACACGAGGTCGCCGCGGTCGCCCGAAAGGACCACCCTCACGGACTCGTCGCGCGCCCTCGCCATGGACTGCTCCAGAAGCGCCTGGTAGGCCCCAATGTAGGGTTCATCCCGATCGGGCCCGTGGGCGGGGTAGTCGCTCAGGGGCCCGTGAGTTTCGGCATCGATGTAGGTCACGGGAAAGCCGTAATGCTCGACGATGCCGTCACTGATGTGCCGCTCGTCGCATTGGGTCAGAGTTTCGAACGCCCAAGAATACGCATGGAATTCGGGGCAGAGCCGCTCCTGCTTAAGAAGTGATCCGGCCATGGAAGCGACACTGCCGGAATCGACACCCCCGCTCAGCAAAATGCCTACGGGCCTGACACTGCGCACGCGGCGGCGTACCGCGTCCCGGAAGATCTCCAAAAAATGCTCAGCGTATTGCCGCTCGTCTTTGTAGTTGATCCGATACTCGGGGTCGATGTCCCAATAACGCCAGGTGCGAGATCCCTTCACGCCGGCAAGCAGGGCGTGAGCGGGGGGAAGCTGCGCGATACCCTCGTAGAACGTCCAGTCCAGATGATGAAAGCAGCCGGCGAGATGAGCAGCCACGACCGGCTCAAAAATCCGCGCTGGAACCTCCGGCGCGGCAAGTATCTGCTTGACTTCCGTGCCGAAGAGGAAGCGCCGGGCTTCCCAGCTATAGTAGAAAGCGCGCATCGCCATGGGGTCGCGCACCGCGAATAGATGCTGCTGGGAGGCGTCCCAAATGGCGAAAGCGAAATCACCGAGCAGATGAGCGGCGCAGTCCGTGCCCCAGAGCCGGTAGGCCGCAAGGATGATTTCGGGGTCGGTGGCTTCGATCCCGGCCAGCAGCCGTTTCTCCACAAAAAGCTGAATGAGATCGTCCCGATTGTCGATGCGGGCGTCCGCCACCAACAAAATCTGGCCGTCCGGGCTAGCGAGCGGTTGCCGCTCTCGCACCGATTCAGGCGTGATGTGGAGAGCCAGGTGAGCAAAGCCCGCCTGCTCGCAAATTCGATAGTGAATGCCGTCGGCGCCGCGGTGCGCGGCGGCCTTGGCCATTAGCTCCAATTCGGTGGTGTTGCCAGGGCGCTTGTCCCAATGAATG
>DATKDU010000076.1:0-5572 GCA_035512595.1 Pirellulaceae bacterium | reverse complement strand
GATCGCGTGGAACAGGATCCCCGCGGCAAACAGCGGCAGCGTCACGTAATTGGGAATGCGAAAGCTGCGGACATCGGTGACGGCCGTGATGCCGCAGGCGGCGAGCACCACGAGCAGAGGCATTGTCGCCACCGAATCCAGTGCTTCCAGCAACATGGGTGGTTCCTTTTAGCATCGAAGAATCCCTCGGGTATCCGTGAAGCTGGGCTACCCGAGGGTTGCACATCTCCGCAACCTGTTAGCTGAGGCGGCGTGATTAGGCGGCGGCACCACCAATCGCGGTTGCGATGGTGTTAAATACGGTGTTAAGGTTGCCGCCGATCAACGTCACAGCCGCGATGCACACGACCGCAATCAGCGCAACCATCAGGCCGTACTCGACCATCGTGGCGCCTTCTTCCTGGCGAAGGAACTTCATCATCGACTTCATCTCAAGTCTCCTGAAACAAAAGGGAGCAAACAGAAATGGGAAACAAAACGACTGGCATATCCAACTGTCCGCAATGGCCGCCGGGGCACCAGCGCCGCGCGGACTGTCTCTTGCCTTGGTCTGGCCGCCCCTGAAGCAACCGCGATGCCGGACGCATTTTGCCGCGCTCGAGAAAACTGACCACGCGCTCGCTAATCCCGCCGCACGTTTGCGGTTAGCTGAATTTCGTGCAGCAAAGAAAACGCGTTGTGCGACTGCGTGCGCTGCGCGGCAAGTGTCAACCGCCGGTTGTCACTGCTGTCAGCCGCCGGTTGGCGCGCCAACCGACAGCCCCAGGCCCGTCGCTAAGCCACAACGGCAACCCGCAATTTGCCCGCTGGCTGTCAGGCTCACCCTTCGCCGGCAAATAGGTTGTGGGGAAAGAATGTCCTGCCATCGTCATGCGAAAAATGAAGGAGTTCCAAGTTTAATCTGATCGCCAAATGCTTGCGTTTTGCCGTCAGTACAAGTAGCATTCCCGTTCGTTCAAGTGAGTGGTTGGCCAAACAGCCGGTGCTGTTGCCCGAGGAGGCGTCGAGCGTCGTGATCGCACGTGCGGTGCGATCCCCTTGATGCCGGCAACCGCACGCCGCAGGCCAGATCCGGATTGGGGGTTCCAGCGGCGGTAAGCGGTTGCCTGCTGCTGGATAGCCGCGACCACTGGTCGCGGTTTTACAACGTCGGCCAGCCACCCGCTGCGCGGACGAAAGCTGTTGGGAAGAGTTATGACACGCGTGGGCCTATATCACCGATCTCATGATTTCCCATCAGCAAACCATTCTGCTCGCGGGGGGACCCGCTGACCTGGTAAGTGCCGTCTCGAAATGCGTGCAGTCGGTTCCGTCGTGTGATCTGGATCATCACGCGGAGCTGGAGCACGTCAGCGATGCGGTACTCAACCGGCCGAAAATCGGTCTGCTCCTGGTGTACGCCGAAGGCCGACAGCAGCGGCAGGTCGTGCGCCGGTTGCTGCGCCAGGCGCAGCAGCGGCGGCCGTCCCTGCCGGTGGTGGTTCTGACCGAAGCCGACCTGCACGCCGATCACGGGGATTTTCTCAGCGCCGGCGCCGCCGACTGCCTCGCGCGGCCGCTCAACCTGTCCCGGCTGACGTTCCTCGTCGATTTTCTCACGCTGCGGTCGCGCTCGCTGGGGCCGGCTCGCAAGGCCGCGCCGGCTCCTGTTTCCGAGGAACTGGCGTCCCCGCTGGGGCTGGTCTTTGTGTCGCCGGAGAGCCGCACGCTGCTGGTTACCGCGCAGCGCCTGGCCCAGGTCGATTCGACCATTCTGCTCAGCGGCGAGACCGGCTCGGGTAAAACGTGTATCGCGCGGATGATTCACGAGCTGTCGCCGCGGCGCAAGGAGCCGTTCGTCGTCGTCAACTGCGGAGCATTGCCCGAGTCGCTCCTGGAAAGCGAATTGTTCGGGCACCGCCAGGGGGCCTTCACCGGCGCCAGCCGCGAGCATCGCGGCAAGTTCGCCCAGGCAGGCGCTGGGACGATTTTTCTGGACGAGATCGATTCGCTGTCGCTGACGGCGCAGAGCAGTTTGCTCCGCGTCGTCGCGGACCGGCAATATGAGGCGATCGGCTCCGGCCAGTGCGAGCAGCTTCATTCGCGGCTGGTGTGCGCCACGAACCGCGACCTGTCGGGCGAGGTGGAGGCCGGCCGCTTCCGCCGGGATCTGTACTTCCGCTTGAACGTGGTGTCGCTGGCGATTCCGCCGCTGCGCGAGCGGATTAGCGCCCTGCCGGTGCTCGTGGAGGTGTTCCTCAAGCAGTTGCGGAGCAAGGGGGCCACGCAGGTGGAGCGGTTCTCCGCCGAGGCCCTCCAGGCCCTGCAAGGCTATGCCTGGCCGGGAAACGTCCGCGAGCTGCGCAACGTGGTCGAGCGTCTGGCCGTGCTGGCCGACAAGCCGGTCATCGAAGCGGCCGACCTGCCGGCCGAAGTCCGTTCATCCGCGGTCGTCGCGGCGGCCAGGAGCCGGTCGCGGGGCGTGGCGGTGGCTTCGCTGGGGGATGCCCGCCGCGCTGCCGAGCGGCAACAGATCGTCAGCACGCTCCAGTTGTGCCATGACAACCGCAGCCTGGCCGCCGAGCTGCTGGGGATCAGCCGCACAGCCTTTTACAAAAAGCTCAACCAGTTGGGAATCGCGTAACTGTCCGAAATCCGCAATGCGAAATCCGCAATCCGCAATCCGCAATCCGCAATCTGGACGCCGCCGGGGCGCCGCCGCCACCGAGCTGGCGCTGATCCTGCCGCTGCTCGTCACGATCGTGCTGGGCTGCGTCGATTTCGGCCGGTTTGGCTACATGTACATCGCCGTGACGAATGCCGCCCGGGCCGGCGCAGGGGTGGGGAGCAGCAAGCGAGTGACCACCGCCACCCTGGAGAAGTGGCGCACGGAGATCCGCACGGCAGCGGCCAGCGAAATGTCCGGACAGACGGGATACGACGCCGCGCGGTTGACCATCCCCGATCCGCAATTGATCGTCGAGACGAGCGGCCTCAAGCGCGTCAGCGTGCAGGTGAACTACGATTTTCGCATGATCGTCCCCTGGCCGCTGTTGCCCAGCCAGGTCACGCTCTCCCGAACCGTGCAAATGCGCATCATCCGCTAGCCCGTACCATGAGATCCAACAAGCCTTCCGTCCGCAAAAGCGCCCGGCTGCGGCGCGGGGCGACCATGACCGAGACGGCCATCGTACTGATGGTCTTCCTGGTGCTGATCCTGGGCATGCTCGACCTGGGAATCATGGTCGCCCGGCAGCAGATGCTGGCGCAGGCGGCGCGCGGCGGCGCGCGGGCGGCCATCGTCCGCGGCGAGTATGCCGACCTGCTGGGTCCGATGGGGCCGACGGCGATCACGGGCTACGCCAGCGACGATCATCCGGTGGCCGCTGCTGCCCGCCCCTACCTGGTGCTGATGACGCCGTCGTCGGTGCGGCTCAGTGTGACCTGGCCCAATGGCACGAACGGATTTGGAGAGCCGGTGCGCGTCTCGACCAGCGCGGACTTCACCCCGATCATCACGTTCATCTTCGGTAGCCCCACGTGGACGTTGACGGGATCCTCGGAAATGAACATCGCCCATTAACCGCGGGCCGGCAAGGAGCACGAGAATCATGTTGGACACCTATGGAAAACCGCGACCAGTGGTCGCGGCTATCCAGGCGCAACGACGTGGCACCCTAGGCAAGCAGCGCCGCGGCCGTCGTCGCGGCGTCGTCATGGTCGTGTTCGCCATCGTCCTGATCGCCATCCTGGGCATGGCGGGGCTCGTGGTGGACGGCGCGATCCTGACCGCAACCCACCGCCAGGCACAAAACGCCGCCGATGCCGCCGCGCTGGCTGCGGCCATGGACCGGATGCGGGGCCGCTCGACGACCGACGCGACCGCGACGGCGACCACCTTCGTGCAAACGCACAACGGTCTGACCACGGCGCCGGCCCCCACGGTGAATTTCCCGCCCTCCTCGGGGGCCTATGCCGGCAAGAACGGATATGTGGAGGTGATCGTCAACGCGCCGGTGCAGACGTATCTGATCCACGTGCTGGGCGTAGCGCCCAACCAGCAGGTGACGGCCAGGGCGGTAGCTGGCTACGAGGCCCGCGCTGCCGGCGAAGGGGTGATGGTCCTCAACCCGGACGCCCGTCCCGGACTGGACGTCAGCGGCGGCGGAACGCTCCGCGTCGAGGGGCGCGTGGTGGTCAACTCCGAGGGTGGGGGCGTTGATGAAAACGGCGAGCCGATCAACAACGGCAATACTGGCGTGGCCGCCAGCGGCGGACAGCCAAACTCCGATACGGGAATTTTCGCCGTCAACATCGATGTCGTGGGGGGGGTGGACAACCCGGCCACCTTCAAGCCCTTCGACCCGGCCGACCCCTCGCCGCTGCGCACGGGGCAACTCCCGGAGCCCGATCCGCTGATCAATCTGCCGACTCCCACCACGGCCACCGGCGTAGACTCAACCCAACGCGGTGAAATCTCCGTCACGAATAACAACGTGCTGGGAATAGAAAATGACCAAGGGGGACTCAACTTCGTCGCCGTGGGCGGCGAGTCGGTTGCCGGAGGGCTGCACACCGCCGCGGCCGGTGAGGCCATCCTTCATCCAGGGATCTACGACGCGTTCTCCATCACCGGCGGCGCGGTCTACCTCGTGCCGGGCATTTACGTGATCGCTCCCAAAAAGAACGTGGCCACCGCGCTCAAGATCACGGGGGGAACGGTAACGGCCGAGCGCGTCATGTTCTACAACACGGCCTCCAGCTACAACCCCAGCAACGGCAGTCCCGACGCCAACGACTTTGAGGACAAGACTCCGCTCCCCAACACTGACTATGCCGGCGGCTTTACCATCAATGCCGGCATGAAGTTCACCCCCATCAACACCCGCGCGGTGAACTATGCCTCACTCTACACCAACGCCCGCGCCGTGGACCCGATCTTCGACGGCATGCTTTTCTATCAGCGCCGCCGACACCAGGCCTCGATCGACATTCAGGGGGACAGTGCCGAGGGGCTGCTAGCGGGTACGCTCTACGCCAAGTGGTCCAACTTCAAGATTTCGGGGCAAGGGACCTACGATGCCCAGTTCATTGCCGGCAGCATGAGCATTACCGGGCAGGGAAACGTGACCATCTTGGGGGGTGGAGAAGGCCGCGGCAAAGCCAACCAGGTCTTTCTGGTGGAATAGCAGCCGGCAGTGCAGAGTGCAGAGCACCGACGGCACGGCGACCGTTTGCACATGCACACGGCGATGGGGCTCGCTATGTGCTAGCAAGTTAAAACACTATCGAAGGGATTGAGTCTGAAGAATTGAATCGAGCGAATGCACCTGTCTTGCGAACTTAACTGTCATGGGGTTCAGCCGTCTGGGTTCGAGTTCGCGCCGACTTCGTTTTCCTCAAACACCATGATGCGTCCCTACGACAGCGCCGCGCCTGTCACTCCGGCCGCTGTCTCGCGACTGGAGGATCGAGCGGCGTTGCTGCGGCAACTGGATGAACTGCGGCGGAATCTCGACCGGCGCGAACAGGCCGCGCCACTGGCGGCCTGGGAGGCGCGTCGGCAGCAGGCGATGCGATTTGTTCTGGCGTC
>DATKDU010000075.1:0-12622 GCA_035512595.1 Pirellulaceae bacterium | reverse complement strand
TCCGGTTCGATGAGCGGGAAGTGGAAACGGAGCATGGTGGCGATACTGTGACACTCGCAAACGAAAGAGCGAGCACCAGGGAATACAAACTGCCACCTAAAACACCGCGCCAGTTCTCGACTCTACTGAGTGGGTAAGCGGATCCGAGCGAACCCCCCGGTTGAGGGAGTTTTTTGACAGAACCCCCCTTTGGCTGTCAATAAACCCTAGCGGAGCCAGGAGCCGGGGGCCAGGAGCCAGTGGTCACGGGCCGGGGGCCAGGGCCACTGACTCCTGACTCCTGCCGCCCCCCCGGTTGAGGGAGTTTATTGACAGAACCCCCCTTTAGTTGTCAAAAAACTACCAATGAACACCAATCCACTTGCTGTTGTGGCGGACAGGAGACAGGAGCCAGAGCCGGGTCAGCGAAAAAAGAACGGCCTGCCAGATTTTCGCCGTGGCAGGTCAAGTACGGCCTGGCCGAAGGAAACCAGATTCTCCGCAGCAAGATCGATAGCGGCCCCGATGCCGGCATCGCCATCGATGTGCAAGGCGAAACGCAGGAGGTCACGATTGCCGCCAACGACATCCGCGAGACGCGCGGCCCGGCCCAGCAAATCGGCATTCGGGTCGTCGCGCAGACGAAAGAAATCAAGCTGGCGCAGAACCGGTCTGCGGGGCTGATGAAGGAGGTTGTGGTATTGAGTGGTGAACAGCAGTAACGCGAGGATTCCACGTCCATATCGCCGGATTCCCGCGGGCCAGGGTATAATCAGCGACTAGATTGCCCCTGGGGCGCGGCAGAACTCCATTATGGGAGGTCATTCACATGCACCGCATTTCACTGATCGGGGCCGCGCTGGCGGCATTTCTGGCGAGCGGCTCCCTGGCCCTGGGCCAAGGGCTGCTCGACAAGGTTGAAAAGGCGCTTGACCGGGGCGCGGCGCCCCCTGCCGCTTCTCCCCCTGCGGCAGATGATGGCACACCTCCTGCAGCCGCGCTGGATGACTTGCCGCCGCCAGCACCGGAGGCCAAATCGGGGTATTTGGGCGTCGGTCTGGAAGTTCAGCCCAGTGGCGGAATCGTGGTGACGGAAGTCGGCGAAGAGAGCCCGGCCGCCAAGGCCGGCCTGAAGGTTGGAGACAAGATTACTACCGTCAACCGGGCAATCGTCGAGGATATCGAAGAGCTTAGCACGGTGATGGAAACGGTGCCGCCGGGGGGGAAGTTGACGCTCGGCGTGGTGCGCGACGGCAGAGCCCTGACCATCGTCGCCACGCTTGCGGAACCGCCGGAAGAATCGGCGCCCGCAGCTTCGGAGCCCGGCGGATTAGACAGCCCCTTGGGACCGGGGGCGGGAGATTTGCCAGCGCCGGCGACGCCACCAGACGAACCTCGCGCCGGCGACACTTCCGGCAGACCATCGCTGGGCATCACCGTCGTCACGTTCAACGAGCAGACGCGGCGGCGGTCGGACGTGCCGGCCCGCAACGGCGCACTGATCACGCAAATCCGACCGCAGTCGCCGGCCGATCGCGCCGGATTGCCGATCGGCGGCGTGATCGTCGCTTACGAAGGCCAGCGGATCGACACGGCCGATGAGCTGGTCGCGGCGATTGCCGCGTCGCGTCCCGGCGATGAAGTGGAGATTTCGTACTACCAGGGGAGCAGCCTGTCTCGCAAGGATGTGAGGCTCGTTTCGGCAGCGGATCCGAGCCTGCTGGCCCCTGGTGCTGGCGGCGCACTTGGCGACCGGCCGCTCCTGAATCGGGTGGAGCGAGCCATCGAAGGGCTGACGCGGCCCGGGGGCGCCGGTGGTCTTTTCGCGGATGGAGCTCGCGAAGTGCCGGCTGATCCTGAAATGACGCTCCGCGAAGAAATCGAAGCACTTCACGCGAGGATCGAGACCCTGGAGATGCGGGTGTCCGAGCTCGAGGCCAAGCTGGCGGCCGCGCGACCGGCGCCAGATGCCGACGCCGCGCCGGCGATTGATCCGCCGGCAGTCCCCCCAGCGGCGGACGAAGGTGCTAAAGCATTGCGGCCGCCGACGCGCCGACCTTCGACGACCGTACCCAAGCTGAAGATCGGCGACGAGTAGGAAGTCAGCCCGACGGCATTTACCAGCCGAACAAGCGTCGCGGCGCACTGGCGGTGCCGGCCAGCGCATCGGCTCGGTTGAGATCGAGCCGCACGTCGTAGCTGCCGCGTGCCGCGCCGGCCTCTGCCACCGACGCATGACGGACTTGCAGGCTGCTGATGACCTTGCCGTTCCATTTGGATTGATAAAGCCCCGCATCGAGCGTCGGCTGCGGCAGGAGCCGGTATTGGCTGGTGACGAGCGACACCAGCCGCCGGGGGTCGGCCGTATTCCCGGCGAACGTGATCCGCTGCACCCGCTGCTCCTCGTCGAAGTAATACGTCAGCGTCCCGACGAGATCATCGGGCATGACCCCCGTAACCAGCGGCACTCGCAACCCCGAGAACTTGGTGTCCGCGACTGCGGTGGTGACGCGCGGCCAGGTGCCGGTGACCCATTGCGGTGTGACGTCAAAGTGCAGGGCGCTGGCCAGATCGCAGGGGGGCGCTTGCGGCGCAAGCGGGATCGGCGCGACGACCGGAACGGGCGCTGCGGCGTCGGTGGGAGGCGACGCATCGGCAGTCGCTGCCGCCGGCTCGCCGCGCCCCAAAGCCTTGGCGACCGTCGCGTGCAGATCTTTGTCGCACAGTGCGTAGGGGACGACGAACGCGCCAGCGAGCAGCAGCAGCACCCACCCCGGCTTGCCGATCATGCCAGACATCGATTCCACTCCTCAGAGGCTATTGGTGGCATCGGCATCCCAGGGGATGAATCTTGCCCGCCGTGAGGGATGAGACGTTTGCATCACCCGCTAGACTTTGCAACCGCTACAACCGCTGAAAGCGACGTGACTCCTTCGCTCGACGACTATCGATGGCTGACCAGTTCCGCGGCGCATCCGTGGCTGGCGCGTGTGACCGAGGATCTGGCGGCCGGGGTATCGCTGACGCGGTTGACCGCGCGGCTGCGTCGCGATCTGTCTTGCGTGCAAGCGCATCTGGTGCTCGCTCAGGTGGAGCTGCGAAAACGGGCCCGCGAAAAGTTCTCGCAGGCCGACAAGATGTTCTTCACGCCGCTGGGATTGGCGCAGGCGACCGATGAGGCGCTGGCCACCTACAAAGCGGCGCGGTTTGCGGAGGACGAGCGCATCGCCGATCTGTGCTGCGGCATTGGCGGGGATTTGATGGCGCTCGGAGACGGGCGGGCTTGCGTGGGGATCGATCGCGATTTCGTGGCGGTCCATCTGGCGAGCGTGAATGCGGCCGTTTGCGGGCATTCGAGCGCGACGGCCGTTTGCCGCGACGTAACGGTGGAGGCGATCAACGGATGCAGTGCCTGGCACATCGACCCCGACCGCCGGCCGGAGGGGAAGAGAACGGTGCAAGCGGAACGGTTTGAGCCCCCGTGGGAAACGGTCGAGACGCTCTTGGCCCGCTGCCAAGACGCCGCGGTGAAAGTTGCGCCGGCGACCAGCTTGCCTGCGGACGTGATCGGCCGCTGCCAGCGCGAGTGGATCGAAAGCCGCGGGGAATGCCGACAGCAGGTGGCCTGGTTTGGAAAGCTGGCGCGGGACGAAGGCAGTTGCCAGGCGACCGTGATCGATGCGGCCGGCGGACCGGCGACGATCATCGGCGTCTACGATCAGCCGGCGCCCGTCGCCGATTCGATCGGACCGTTCCTCTACGAGCCGAATGCCGCGGTCCGTGCTGCGCGGCTGGTCGGTGCGCTTTGCAGGCGCAGCGGACTGGCGGCATTCGCGGGCGGCCGGTCGTACCTCACGGGTGAGAATCGAATTCGCAATCCATTAGCCGCCGGCTTCGAGGTTTTGGAGTCATTGCCTTTCGACTTGCGGCGGCTGGCAAGCGCGCTGAATCGGCTTGATATCGAGCCTGTTGAAATCAAGAAACGGGGAGTCGAAATCGATCCCGGCGAGCTGCGCCGCAAGCTAAATCGCCATCGGGGCCAGCAGGGGGTCGTGTTGATCGCGCCGGTCGCGGGCCGGACGATGGCGATCGTGGCTAAGCGGTTTGTGTGGCCGCCGTGACGCGCGCCAGCAACTCGTCAAAGCTAGTCGGCGGTCGCTGGAGCAGATCGCGGGCCGTTTTGCGGACGGCGACCTGCAAGTTCGGCGTGAGGTAATCGACGGGACTCTTGCCATCGACGCGGGCCAGCAAGCAGCCGGCCAGCGCGCCGCAGGTGCGCACCCAAAGCTGCGCGAATTCGTCCGCTCCTGCCACGGGAAAGATCTCCGCCTGATAAGTGCCGCGGAAGGCGTCGATCAAGGCAAGGTATTCGTCTGCTCGCCCGCCGGCGACATACGCCTTGAGCACGAGGTGGGTGAGGAAGAAGCCCAGATCGAACGCCGGATCGCCGAAGTGGCCGACCTCGAAGTCGATTAGCCACAGCTCGCCGCCGGCCACGAGCAGGTTCTTGGGGCTGAAATCTCCGTGAACCAGGCAGCGGCGATGCTGCCAGATGGAATCCGACAAGCGCTGGATCGGCTCCGCCAGATCGCGATGCACCTCGCGAATCCGGTCGTAATACGGGCTGATCCGCAAGTCGCGAAAAAAGGTCCGGTCATCGAGCTGCCGGGCGATCTCCGGATCATTCCACGAACGGACATGAAGCTGACCCAGCAGCCGGCCACAGGCTGCCGCAATCGCACCCTCCGCCTGCCCCGCCAGCAGCAGCTCCTTCCATGTCCGATGCTCCGCCGGTGCGGCCGTCATGCCAAAGCAGTAGTTCTCCCGGTCCTCAATCAGCACCTCGGGCACTCGCACAACAATGCCGCCTTGTCCCTTGACTCCTGACTCCTGACCCCTGACTCCTGACTCCAGCAGCCGTCCGCACAGCCGCAACACGTCCACTTCCCGCCAGATCCGCTCGATGCTGCACAGCCACTGCTGCGCCACCCGCAGCCGCGGCAGTGCCTGCTTGAGCACGAGCCGCTGGCCGCTTTCCCTTTCCACGAGCAGCACGACGTTGGAGACGCCGCCGGGCAGCTCGCGGATCGTGAGCCGCTCGTCCCGTGGGACGAAGCCGCGGGTGGTCAGGTACTCTCCGGCGGAGTCAATCGACAACGTCTGCATCATTTCCAGGGTACAATGCCGGTCTCTGGATGGCGATTCCCGAAGCTAGGAACCGGTTCATGCGTGCCTTGATCCTCACGATGCTGCTGGGCGGACTTGCCGCCGCCAATGCCGACGATCCCCAGACCCTCTCCGCGCGGCTCTTGGACGACTCGCGCCCCGCCCAGGAGCGGCAGTCGCTGATCGAGAAGCATCCGGATCTGGCTGCCGAGCTGGTGGCGGCCATGACGGCATCCCTTCCGGCAAATGACCCCAAGGAGGAATACCGCCGGATTCCCTGGATCTGGCGAGTGGCGGTTGCCGCCGGGAAGCGAAACGACGAGAAATCGCTGCGCGGCCTGCTCGACGTCTCGCTGCCGCGGCCGGGGGAGACGCTGCGCGACTGGCAGGCGGTCGTCATCGGCGGCGGAGTGATCAACGGCATCAGCCTGGCCGGAAAATGGCCGCACGAGCGGATCGGCGACCTGCTCCACGGCGATGAAGGCTTGCAGAAGCGGTGGAAGCAAGCTCTCTCCGCCGCGGCAACTATGGCGGACGATGAGCAGGTCAAGAAGGGCACGCGGTACGATGCGCTGCGGATGATCGCGCTCGATCCGACCAAGGAAAGCCGCGAACACTTAACGAAGTACCTGGCGGAGGGGACCGACGCCGAGCTGCAAATGGGGGCAGTCAGCGGGCTGTCGGACATCGACGCCCAGGAGATCGCACCGCTGCTCATCGGCCACGTGCAGCACATGACGCCGAGCAACCGCACGTTGGCGATCGATGCCCTGCTGCGCAGCGACGCCCGGGCCAAAGCTCTTTTGGGGGCCATCGAGAGCGGGACGATTGCCGAGGATTGGCTTTCTCCCCAGCAGAAGCAGGCACTTCGCTCGCAGCCGCAGTCTAAACGATGACTGCCGACAGCGCTTGAAAGTGCGGATGACGCCGGATGGGGTCAAAATCGGACTCGTCCTGGAGCATGTCCCGGTAGTTGGGCTCCAGGTCGAGCGCTTGGATCAGGTACGAAATGGCCACTTTGGCGTTGCCGGCCAGGCTCCAGTAGCAAGCCAGGTTGTAGTGCAAAATAGCCAGGGCCGGGTCGATTTCCAGGGCCGACTCGATGGCCTCGATCGCCAAGTCGAGCCGGCGTGGCCCCAGGTGAAGGTGCGTGGCATCGGTCCCCATCATGGCCAGCGGGGAGACGGTCGCAATCCATCATTGGTTTGACGGGTAGCCGCTACGGAGCGCATGGGTCATCTGACGTGAGAACCTGACCGGTCGGCCCGATCTCATATTTACCCTTCTCCAAGCGATTGACGTTGAAATTGACGTTGTAGCCGTCATCCGTGGTCAAGCCCTGCCCTCCAGGAATGATGAGATTGGCCTGGCTCTTGGACCTGATGTACTTGGTGTAAACGTGGATCGTCACGGGATTGCCGTTGGCGTCTTTGGCCACAAACGAACCGGTCTTCATTTTTTGAGGAAATCTCGATAGGGCGTTCGGACTGCCGTGAGTCTCTAAGTACCACTGATCGAAGCGCTGGCTTTCTTCGATCAGCACCGGCCGAAGATGCTCTTTCCACAGAGCCGTTTCCCCGAGCTTCATAAAGTCTTGTCGGGTTAGGCGCACGTCCGCTTTGATGGGCCTCGCGCCCCCTTGTCCGCCGGCATTCGTATAGACCCAGAAGCGGCCTTCGAGACGTTCGCCGCGATCGTGCAGGCCGGACGGACGAAGATGCACCCCTCCATGCCGATCCCCGTCCGGATAGGCGACCAGCAACACCAATTCATCGTGGCCGTCCAGCATGCACCACATGGTCTCAACCAAGAAACCCTCTACGGTCGTTGAATCGAGATTGTATCGCTCTTTGTAGAGCCGCCAGCGGACATAAAGTCCGATGGCGGTTCCGCACACGAGGCAGAGCAGCAGAAATCCGCGAAGACTAGTGCGTAACCTCATCAGTTTGTCGCTCCGCGCACCAGATTAAGTTCCGCGATTGTGGACCAAAGGTGATCGGCTGGGGTGAATCCGCGAAGGCCCGGCCATGGTGAATTCAGACCGTGGCGTCGCAAGCTCCGCCACAGCCGAAGCTTAAACGATGACTGCCGACAGCGCTTGAAAGTGCGGATGACGCCGGATGGGGTCGAAATCGGACTCGTCCTGGAGCATGTCCCGGTAGTTGGGCTCCAGGTCGAGCGCCTGGACCAGGTATGAAATGGCCACTTTGGCATTGCCGGCCAGGCTCCAGTAGCAGGCCAGGTTGTAGTGCAGTATGGCCAGATCGGCGTCGATTCCCAGTGCCGACTCCAGGGCCTCAATCGCCAGGTCGAGCCGCCGGCACCGCTTGTAGCACCAAGCCAGCGCCAGGCGGATATGGACGTTCTGCGGCTCGTATTCGGCGGCTTCGCGCAGCGGAGCGACCGCCTCGGTAAAACGCTGCATGTGACGCAGGGCCTGGCCTTGGAGGAAGAGCACCTGGGCCTTGAGTCCGCCGGGATTATCAATCCGCTGGAGCGTCTCGAGAGCCCGCTGGGCGACGCCGTCGCGCGTGGCGGGAGAGAGGGGCCAGCGGTCGGCAAACAAGTTGACCAGTTCGAGACACCCTTCGGCCTCTCGCAGGAGCTGCTGTCGGCGGATACGACTGAAGTCCGACATGATGACTGGTCAGCGAGCGTTACGTGGCCGCCGCGAAGAGGCGACTCTCTACTTTAATCTTAGTCGCCAAATCCAACATGGCCAAATGAAGTGCGAGCAGAATTCCAGGCGGGTTGGCGGGAAATTCCTCTTTTGCGGGCGCGCCAGAAGCATGGAAGCGGTCGGGAAAACCCTCCGGCCCCGACCGTGAGCCGCTCCACCAAGCATTGTTCGCCGCAGCGCTTATCCTGACAAGCGAATCCCGGCCGCCATACCCGGCGGCGTACACAGCTCGACGTAGTGCCCGTCGGGATCCACGACGTAGATCTGGTAGGCCCCGTCCGGACGCGTCCGCCGCGGCACATACTCGATCTTTCGCTCCTGGAAATAGCGCTCCCAGGCATCCATGTCGTCCACCATCAGGGCGTAATGGTTGCCGCGGTTGTGAGAAATCACCTCGCGCGTCCGCTCCCCGATCAGATGCAGCTCCTGGTTGTCTCCCAGCCGAAACCACGCACCGGGAAAGGGAAATGCCGGCCGCGGCATCGGCTCAAGTTGGAGCACGTCCCGATAGAACTGCACGCTCCGGTCCAAATCGGCGACGTGCAGGGCCACATGATTGAGCTGCGTCGTCTTCATGAACGACGAGTATAACTGGGCCGGCCCTATTGTGGGCTCGGCTGTTTGAGCAGCGCCTGCCGCTCGGGGGTTTTTGGTCCCAGGGCAATGCCGATCCAGCCGTCGTGAATGACGAACTGGGTCACCTGCTGGTCGCCGAGCTGAGGGGAAGTGGAGAGTCGCTCGTTGATCAGGTTCAGCTTGCGATTGCGGTTCAGGACTTTCCCAAAGATCGCACTCAGCTTCCCGCGGTCGCCGAGTCCGAGCGGGTCGCCGTCCAGGTTCCGCTCCCCCGATAGGGTAAACACGCCGTCCCGCACCATATTGGCGTCGAGCTGTCCCGGATCGGGGACGTACCGGGCCCGCACCGTCAGGTTGTACCACTGATCGTCCTGCCCAAGTTCCAGACGTTTCAGCCGAATCGTCAACCGCACGTGGCCATCCTCGCAATCGATTCGCACCGGGTCTTCGTCGGCAAACGTGACGAACACGTCATCCGGAATATCCTCCGGCACGGGGACTTTCTTCTCCGCGAATCGCTCGGTCATCTCGCCATACAGCGTCACTAGATTGACTCGCCGCCCTTCGAGCCCCAAATGCGTCAGCACGTTGTTGAGGGCCGACTCGTGAACCTGCACCGAAAGGAGGCTGTCGCCCGGTGCTTGCGGACGGGGCGTGTAGGCCGACGCCTGATCCCGGCCGGCCAATCGGTAGCGGGCGATCAAGCGCTCCTGGGTCGTTTCCATGTCCACGGCCGTCGGTTCGAGCTGAAGCTCTTGCAGCGGGCGGACGAGCTGCCGCTGAAAATCCTGTTTCCCCTTTTCCAGCCTTTCAGCGACCTGCCTGTCCAGTTCGGCGGACGCCCGGTAGCTGATCTTTCCCTCGACTTCGCTCCGGGCTGCCGGCGATTTCTGCTCGTACTGGTTGCGAGCGACCGCGCGGGCCAGACCGCCGAGCAGCGGAATGCCGTCGAACTCCGTCTCGAAGTCGTTGAGCTGCGTGTCGGCATTGGCCTGGGCCTCGGCCTGGAAGAGGCGAATGCCGCGGCGATCGATGGTCATTCGCTTGCGAGCCCGGAAGTTCGACCAGCCCCACTGGTGAAACCGCGCCGGCCCCGCGGACGACGTGGTGTTCGACGCGACGTCCCCGTTGGCCTCGATGCCGAACTGCCACTCGCCGCGCGTCGGCAGCAGGACCACGCGGACCTTCGTGCTCGTCTGGCTGTGCCCGGCGACGTCGGCATTCTGGATGCGATCGACCACCGGCTCGCTGGTGACCTGCTCCCCCGGCAGCAGCCGGTTCACGAGCTCTGCGGAAACGGCGACCCGGACGTTGGCATTGCGGTAATAGGTGTTGATCGCTTCGGCCAACCGGGCCACGTGCGGATCGGCGGACCAGCGCAGGCGGTCGTAGACGCTGGCCAATTTGACTGCCGCGGAGGCTCGCTCCTCCAGCTCATACGCTTCGACCGCTCGCAAAGCGGCAGAAATGTCTGTCGGTTGGGTCGCCAGCGTTCGCAATTCGGCCGACAACCTGCGAAACACTGGACCTTCGAGGAATTCGCTCTGCACCTCGGAAAGCTGCGTCGAGTGCAGGCGGTAAAGCACTTCTCGCGCCAGGGTCCGCAGGTTGTCGCTGACCTGGCCGGGCTGCTCCAGCTCGCCGCGAAGGTGGTCGAGCAGCAGGTACTGCCGCCAGGTCGCGACATCGCCGGTCCGCGGCAACTCCGCTGCGATCGCCGGGACGAGCAGACGCAGCCGCTGACGAGCCTCTGCGGCCATCGCGGGCGTCGGCAGGCCGGATGCGGCACCGGCATTGGCGGCCGGTTCCCAAACTGCCAGCCGGCGCACGAGGGCATACCCTCCGCGCAGCAGGCTCGATCGGGAATCGTCATCGGACAGCTCGCGGGCAATCTGACGAGCCTGCTCGGCCAGCTCGCTGAGATTCTGAAACCGGACGGCCGCCGTTTGATCGGTCAGGGTCGGAAGCGCATGGAGCTTGTCCAGCTCGGATCGCACGTTCACCGCCCAATCCGCGCTCTTGGGGTCCCCTTTCGCTAGTTCATCCAGTTGCGTCAGCAGGCTTGCCGGCAGGGGCCAGGCGGCATCGGATTGCGGCATTGTCCCCCGCGAAGGGGGCGAAGGGGACACGGGAGGATCGCCAGCATCCGACTCCGATGGGGGCGCGTACGTTGGGAGCGCAGGGGCCTCTTCGATCGACGGATCGAGCTCGTTGTGCTCTTGACGCTCGGCAATCCGGATCGGCTCGCGCTGGGGAACCTCCGCTGTTGATTTCGTGGACACGTCCCCACGTGTGCGCCGCGCTTTGGCAGTCGTCGATTCATCGCCGCCGACTTGCTGACCGAGCAGCCCGATCAGGCAAAGCAGCGTCACCGAGGCGGTCAGCCGCCAAAGTGGAATCGCACAGGTCAAACGCATCGAGTTGCTCCCACCCAGCCGGCAAACATTGGCGCCCCATCGAATGCAATCGGACCGCCCCTACGCCGCGGTTCAGCCGCTGTCCGAGCGGTTCGGCAAACCGCGTAATCGACGCAACTTCCCAGCCCGCGGGGTAAGCTGGATGAGGAGGGGCAGTTCGACATTGCCGGTCAGTAAAATCCGGCGACTGACGTAGAATGAAACGATTGGCCATGGGGATGCTCGAGCAAGGGAACCACACCGAAGTGTCTTCGTCTCCCAATGCAGCCGTGCAGTCCAGCTTGCCCCCCCGCAGGCAATGGCTGCCGATCCTGCTGGCCATGTCCGGGGCCGTCCTCGCCTGGGTGACGGCGATCGCTTGCCGGCAATCGCTGGGGTACTGGCAGATTCCGCTCTACGTGGCCGGCGCTGTGGTGCTGGCCGCGGCCTTGTGGTTCCGGCGCAGCATATCGCCGGCGGAACTGGAGCTTGAGCGACTGCGACGAGAGGCCACGGACGAACGTAGCGAGGTGGCCCAAGAGCGTCAGCAGTTCACGCTCGTGCAAAAAGAAATCCGCGACCAGTTCGAACAGCAGGGCCGCCAGCTCACCAAACGCGAAGAAGCACTGGCCAAACGGCTGCTCGCTTTTCACGAGTGGATGGAATTTCCCCAGCCGCTGGAGCTGTCGCTCCCCCCCGATCCACAGCAGGACAAGGACCTGGCGAAGTTGATCGAGAAGGATCGCCAGCTCGACGAACTGCTGAAGAACGAGACCCAGGTCCTGTACGACCATTTGATGGCCAACCGGTATGCGCAGGATGGCGGAATCCAGCTCACGATGATCCGCGACGATGTCTACTCGCTGATCACCCGCGTGGCGCAGCTCTACCAGCCGACGGTGACGCAGCCAATGCTGGAAACGAACTTGTCGCTGGTGATCCGCGCAGTCGGCCGCGCCAGCCTGCACCTGCTGGTGCTGCTGGAGGACTTGCCGCTGAACGTCAAGAATTACAGCCTGGCCAGCCTGTACGGCTACCTGCGGAACGCGGTCAGCGCCTACCGGATGTACAAGAGCACGGAGCCGTACTGGCCGTACGTGAACACGGCGTACTATCTGGGGCGGTTCGCACTGGGGGCCAATCCGCTCACGCTCGGCGCCTGGTGGTTCATCGGAGCACTTGGCCAGCGGAGTGCGCAGGCCGTGGTGACCCGCGCCATCAACCGCCAGGCGCTGGCCCTGCTCAGCAACGTCGTCCGCGTCATTGGGTACGAAGTGGCGGCGACCTATGGCGGTGACTTTCGCCACCGCGAGGCGAACTGGATCTATGCCGCCGAGCTGACCGAGTTGATGAGCCAGTTTCCGCTCTCCAAGGACAGCCTTTCGCACGCCCTCAAGGAGGTGGGCGCATTGTCGCTGCGGAGCGAGTACGACCGCATGTTCCTCTACCGCTGCCTGGCCGAGCACGTTTCCGCGCGGCCGCAGCAGTTTGAAGCCGCCCGGCATCTGGCGGCCGAGGAACGGCGGGCGATTGCCGGCCGGCTCGAAAAATTTTTGGAATTGCACGTTCACGGCAAGGGGGCCGACCGCGTGGGGAAATGGAAAGCGGCGGTCGAGGAACGTCTGCAAGCCAAGCTGGTTGTCGGCCTCAAACCGACCGCACAGGCCGTCGAGCAGCAGATCGAGGACGCCATCGAATCGCTGGCCAGCTTTCTCCTCGGGGTCAAGGAACGCGAGCCGCCCGAGTTGCCGGCACTGCTCGGCTCGTCACGGCTATTGACCGAGCTGCCCGAAGACCGCCGCCAGTCGCTGCTGGCGCGGCTTCA
>DATKDU010000074.1:0-4582 GCA_035512595.1 Pirellulaceae bacterium | reverse complement strand
TGCCGTTGCCGCCGGTGATCGTGTCGTCGCCGGCGGCGCCGTTGATCCGGTCGTTGCCATTGCCGCCATCGAGCGTATCGTTGCCGCTGCCCCCCTTGATCCAGTCGTTGCCGTCGCCTCCCAGGATGACGGCATCGACCGTGACCGCGTCGCTCAGGTGGATGTCGTCGCTCCCCGCGCCGCCGTCGATCGAGATTGACGTCACGTCGCCGACGGCGAACGCATGGCTCTCCTGATTGAAAGCGACGGTCATGTTCGTGCCATCGATATCGACCAGAATCACGTCGCGTTGATCGGTGCCGACGATGCTCAGCACGCCGGCGTCAAGAGTCACCGCCAGCACGCGGCGGCATTCGAGCGGTTCGAAAGAGACGCGACGACGAAAATCGTGAGAGCGGCGCATGAAAAAGCTCCTTCCGAATGGAGTCGAGTGGTCCCCGGACCAATGCGAGTGCGGTCCGGTTTCAACAGCAACGGGGATCGCCTAGCTAAAAACGACGATAGCCATGGCAATCGTCAAATTGAGCGGTAAGTTGTTGAATAGAGGAAGTTTGCGCTAAGAGCGCGGCTCGGGCCGCGATCTGCCTGTAGCGCTCCTTCGCCCGCTCGAAGGCTGCTTTGGGACGTAATTAGACGCTAGACCTTATGTCGGCCGAAGCTCTCCCCTTCTTCACCTGAGTGTATTGCCGCCAACCGTCATTCCAGGAAAAGAGGCAAGAAAACTTGAAATGCGGCGAAAAGACAACATACTGACCATCTCTCCCGCCGCTCCTGGTGCCGTATGTCAACTTGTACACGGTTCGCGGTAATTGTCCTTGCTGGCATGCTGGCGCAGGCTGCTTGTGGCCAGGACGCTCCGGCCGCCAAGGATTTTCAGGTCGGCGACAAAGTGGTGATCGACGTTCTCGGCGGACAGGAAGGGGAAGTCGTCGGCAAATCGCTCAACCGGCCGGTCGTCAAGTTTCCCTTTGGCGAGGGGACGGCGGACGTGGCGGTGCCGACTGAGCTGCTACGGAAAGCGGAGGCGGAAGCCGCCGGAGACAAGCCGGCGAAGCGTCCGCTTCAACCGGGCGACATCGTCACGCTGACGGATGGGACCAAGGGGTACTTGATCGAGTTCGATAAGAGCGGCAACGTCCATCTCAAGGTCGAGCGCGGCGCACGGCGGATTTACTTCCCGCACTTTGCCCGGCTCGACAAGATCGCCAGCATCGAGCCGGCCACGCCCAAGGTCGATCCGCGCCGCGCGCAGCGCATCTGGACCGACATCACCGGCAAGTTCAAAACCGAGGCGGCCTATGTCCGTGTCCATGACGGCAAGGTGGAGCTCAAGAAAGCGGACGGCTCCCTTGCCGCCGTGCCGCTGAACAAGCTCAGTGCCGCCGATGCCAAGATCGCCCAGCAACTATCGATGGAGGATCGCCTGCCGCGCGAGGCCGTCGAGCCGTATGCCGCCGGCTTTCCGGAAATGCCCGACGGCTTCCACAAGACCGACGCGCCGGGCATCACCACGATTGAGCCGAACTGGGAAGAGTGTCGCGAGGTCGTGCTGGAGGGAGAAGTTCCCTTCGGCGGTTTGACGCCCGATCCCGCGCCGGCGCCGCAGGGGGCACTCGCCGAGCGGGCGATCAACATTCCATTCTTGATGGCTCGCGGTCAGCGCGTCTCCGAGGGGGCTGTGTGCCTGGTTTTCGCTCGCGGCAAGGGGCAAGCCCTGGTCACGTTTCTGGCCAGGGCCGGCCGTGATAGTGCCAAGCGCATGGTGCGGCTCGACCTCGTCGGCGGGCGGATGCTGGAGACCTTCTTCCTGCCGCATGACACGCTCCCGGTCTCCGCCGATGCCGACGGGCAGGTCCTCGTCGGGCATACGGAATTCGGCAGCGGCATTGGCGGGCGCGTCGATTATTTCGCCATTGCGGGAGGAGAGGCCAAGCTGATCGCCAGTTGGCGGCCATATCGGGAGGTGCTGTCCAAGGGGAGCGGCAATTGGGCAAAAGAGTATCGAATGGTGCAGCACGCCGCGGTGATCGACAAGGATCATCTCCTCACGATGGACCCGGATCGGCGAGTGACCGTCTGGAAGGCGGCGGAGGCCAAGGCGATTTACACCGTCGCCATGGCCAGAGGAACGCAGCCGGCGCTCAGCGGCGGCGGCAAGTACCTGGCCATTGCCGCGCCGGACAAAACGGTCTACGTGCTCGAAGCGCTCACCGGCAAGCCGCTGGCCAAAATGGACGGCTACGGGATCCCCGAGCCGAAGCTGTCGTTTCGTCCCGACGGAAAGCAATTGGCCTCGGTCCGCCATAGCACGGCCCAGGTGTGGGACGTCACCACCGGCAAGCACGCCCACACCGTCGGCGTTTACTTCACGCAGAACACGACGAAAGTGGCTTGGCCGGCCGACGGCTTCTTGCTGGCCGACGGCATGAACCTGCTCGATTTGAATCGGGGGATTCTGCTCTGGCACTATCGCGGCTTCGGCACCGCGGCCCACGGCGTGTTTGGCGGCCGCTACTGGAACATCGAAGGGACGCCGATGGGACAGTTTCTCGCTTCGACGCCGCTGCCGCATGCTGAGGCGGTGCGCGTCGCCAGTGCGCTCGATGGCGGGCAAATGCTGGCGGTGAAGCCGGGGATGGAGATCGCCCTGGACGTGCGGGTCAACGTTCCGCCGGCCGAGCAGCAGGCCATCCGCGATTCCCTCACGAAGAAGCTGACCGCCAATGGCCTGAAGGTCGTCGCCGCCGCGCCGCTCGTGCTGCACGCCGCGATCGAAGCCGGCCCCCCAGAGCAGGTGGAGTACCGCGCCCGCGGCAGTGCGATCAATCCTGGCGAGAAGGTAACGGTGACGCCGCAAATCTCCAAGGTCTGGATCACGGAGAACGACAAGTATGTCTGGGGCGCTGGGAGCGTCGTCCGCGCGCCGCTATTCGTGGATCAGGGAGCGAAGGACCTCCGCACGGCGGTCGGCGAGCGGATGCGCCCCGACGTCGAGTTCTTTGTAAACGTCGGTCTGCCAAGCCAGGTCATCCGCCCGGGCAGCGATCCGACGGGGGCTCATGGCAGCAACGCGATTTCGGACTTGACGATCAAGTAGCGGCAGCGTCAGTCCGCCGCTTCGGCCGCGATTTGCCGATAGCGCTCCTTCGCCCGCTCGAAGGCTGCTTTCGCGGCCTCTCGTTCCGCGGGCGAGATGTTCTTTTCGCGATTCTTCCAGAGCAGATCGATCGCCTCGATGCACCACCGAGCGCTGTCCTTGGAAACCCGAATGGGCTTGCCGGCGATGAGCACATTCACCGGGTTGGTGTGGAACTGCGGGAAGTGACGCAGCGCGACCCAACTGCTCTTGTCGATGGCCACGTCGAATGCCAGGTCGTGCTCCTTGCCGTCGGCGGGTACTCGTTCCGATGCCACCGGCAGTCCATTCGCGATCAGCTCCACGAGGCGGTCGCCGCCCACGAGCATCTCCTCGTCGCGCCGCGGACCGTGCAGCACCCGCGTGTCGCCGACGATCCGCTTCCCCTGGGCCGGCGTCAGCGTGCCGTAGGCGATCGCCAGCGGAGTCTCTTGCGCGAAGGCAACCTTCGCCTTGATTTGCACTTTTCCGGTGGCAGTCAGATTCACGTCGCCGTCGCCGGGTGCGATGCCGTTGACCTCGAACACCAGCGGGTGTGCGTAACCGTCGCTGACGTACGACCGCCCCTCGGCAATGCCGCGGCACCAGTTGGCGTAAGTGAACGGTTCGTTATCTCGCAAACGCACGTAAACCCGCCCTTGTCCCACGTGCCGGCTGCTCATGCAGGGAAAATCGGTTTCGCCGCTGACCTTGAGCGGATAGCCGCAGTTGAGGACGTGGTACCACGAGTTCCATTCCTGAATCCGCTCGGTGTCCATCGCGCTGATGAAGTCGCAGACCCCTTCCGACACGCTCACCGCCAGTTCCATCGCGCCCACGCCGTTCATCTCCGGAATCGCCAGGTTCGGCAATTGATCGGCCGCCCGGTCGTGAGCCGCGGTCAGCTCCATCAGCGATACGAAGCCATCACGGTCGGCATCGGTCTGCTGGAAGGGCTCGGTGAGGAGCACATCTTTCATTTCATCGCGCGACAGTTGCCCGTCTTTGTTCGCGTCGTACCGCGCGAGCATCCGCTCGGCAGCCTTCGGCGGATCGATCTGAATGCCGCTGGCGGAGTGGGCGTAGCCGGTGACGCCACCTTGTTCCTTGCACCACTTCATCACCGGCGTGGTCCATGTCGGCCAGCCTTTGGTTTCGGTGCCATCGCTACCCGGATAGGTCTGGTCGCGAAGATTGAGCAGGCAGACGTGACCGAGGGCCTGCGAGCCGAAGCCGCTGATCTCCAAGTCGTACTTGAGGATCGTGTCTTCGTCGCTGAGGTCGTGCGGCTTGGGCTCGAAGAACTGGCGCTGGTAGCGGTAGCAGGGACCCCAGGTGAGGACGCAGCCGACGTTGAGCCCTTCTCCTTTGACCTGGCGGAACATGTGCTCGGGGAGAACGCCTTCGGTCGGACTCGTGTAATGAGCGCAGCCGGCGGCGTGGATGTGATGGTCGCCGCTGTAGAAG
>DATKDU010000073.1:0-3721 GCA_035512595.1 Pirellulaceae bacterium | reverse complement strand
ACTGCTCCGCTCCGGTCGCTGCGCTCCCTGCGCTACGCAGTCCAACCCCACGGCGAATTACGTAACCCCCTAGGGGACATTTCTACCTGCGCCAAACAGGGGACATTTCTAATGGTTTACAACACACTGGACAGTCAGTGGCGCTGGAATCACCAACCGCCGTCGCTTAGACTACGGCCAGCTTGCCACAAAGTTGCCCGCCTACCTTCCTCCCCGGATTGCTCCCATGACGACCCTTCGATTGCCGCTGTTCGCTGCCGCCGCGATTCTTGTCGGCAGCACGCTCACTGCCCATGCCGAGACGCTGCGTGCCCTGCCGGAAGGTCAATTGCCGGCGGACGCACGGCTGGCCAAGCCCAAGGACCTTGACGGCTATTTCCCCTTCGCCGTTCCCAGTAACGAGCAACAGTGGGCCAGACGGGCCGAGCGTGTGCGGAGGCAAATGCTCGTGTCGCAGGGGCTGTGGCCCATGCCGACGAAGACGCCGCTGAACCCGGTGATCCACGGTAAGATCGACCAGGGGGATTACACGGTCGAGAAGGTGTACTTCGAGTCGTTCCCCGGCTTCTTCGTCACCGGCAGTCTGTACCGGCCGGCCAAGATTGACTCGGGAAAGAAGATTCCGGCGGTCCTTTGTCCGCACGGCCACTGGGCCAACGGCCGGTTCCACGACGCAGGGGAAGCAGCAGTCAAGCAACAGATCGCCCAGGGCGCCGAGAAGTTTGAAAATGGCGGGCGCAGTCCACTCCAAGCCCGCTGCGTCGGCCTTGCCAAGATGGGCTGCACGGTCTTTCACTACGACATGATCGGCTATGCCGACAGCCAGCAACTGTCGTTCGATCTGGTGCATCGCTTCGGCAAGCAGCGGCCGGAGATGAACGGGCCGGAGAATTTTGGGTTCTTCAGCCCGCTGGCCGAATCGCACGTGCAAAGCGTGATGGGGCTGCAAACGTGGAATTCGATCCGGGCGCTCGATTTTCTGCTCACGCTGCCGGAAGTCGATGCCAAACGGATCGGCGTCACCGGCGCCAGCGGCGGCGGCACGCAGACGTTCATGCTCGCTGGGATCGACGACCGCGTGTCGCTCGCCTTTCCGGCGGTGATGGTCTCCACCGCCATGCAAGGGGGCTGCACGTGCGAAAACGCCTGCCTCCTGCGGGTCGATACGGGGAATATCGAATTCGCCGCCCTCTTCGCCCCCAAGCCGCAAGGGCTGACCGCGGCAGACGACTGGACCAAGGAGATGCGGACCAAGGGTTTTCCCGAGCTCAAGAAGCTTTACGACTTCATGGGCAAGCCGGATAACGTGATGCTCGTGGATCGCACGGAGTTCGGCCACAATTACAACCTCGTCAGCCGCCTGGCCATGTACTCCTGGGTCAACAAGCACTTTGGCTTGGAGATCAAGGAGCCGATCGAAGAAACGGACTATCCGCGTATGACGGCGGAGCAGCTCACGGTCTGGGATGCCGAGCATCCCAAGCCGGCGGGCGGCGACGACTTTGAGCGCCAATTGGCCAAATACTGGCACGACGACGCCCAGAAACAGCTCACGACAATCGCGCCCAAGGATGCGGCGTCGCTGGCCAAGTGGCGCGAAGTGGCCGGCGGCGGGATCGGCGCCATTTTGGGGCGCGGGCTGCCGGGGAAGGACGAAGTCGAATGGGTCAAGCTGAAGGAATCGCCGCAAGGAGATTCGGTCCGCTTCCTGGGCACGATCAAGAACAAGCCCCGCGGCGAGGAACTGCCGGTGCTGTTCTTCCTGCCGAAGAACTGGGACCGGCAGGTGGTGATCTGGCTGTCGGAGCAGGGGAAGAGCGGGCTGGTGAAAGAGGACGGCTCGCCGACGGCGGAGGTGCAGAAGCTGCTCGATGCGGGAGTGAGCGTCTGCGGCGTCGATCTGCTGTTTCAGGGTGAATCGCTCGAGGGCAGCACTCCGGTGACGAAGACTCGCAAGGTCGGGAACAACCGCGAGTTTGCCGGCTACACGTTCGGCTACAACCACACGCTGTTTGCCCAGCGGGTACACGACGTCCTCACGGTCGTCGGCTACATCCAGCACGACGATGCGCACAGCGCCGAGCAGATCCATCTGATTGCCCTCGACGGCACCGGGCCGATCGCAGCGGTCGCTTTAGCGCAGTGCGAAGGCGCGGTCACCAACGCGGCAATCGACACGCATGGTTTCCGGTTCGCCGGCATCAGCGATTATCTCGACGTGAATTTCCTCCCCGGCGGCGCGAAGTACGGCGATTTGCCGGGGATTCTGGCGCTCGCAGCTCCGGCGAAGATCTCGCTCGCCGGCGAGACGGCCCAGAGCGCGTCGCTGACAACGGGTGCTTATGCGGCGGCCGGCGCCAAGGAGAAACTCTTGCTGGCCGACAAGCAGGACGCAGCAGGGGCGGTGACGTTCGTGCTGGGGAAGTAGTCGCCGGCAAGGAATCAAGTGACTCCGCGGAGAAAGCTCGGCGGGGGCGATTGACTGAAATACGAGCCGGAAATCTCCCCACAAGGCGGGCCGCCGGTTTCCCAGCGGCCCGCCCATGAAGGACGATTCGTGGCAGGGCAGGTTGAAATCCTGCCCCACGCGGGCTGACGGCACACGGAGTGTGCCTGCGACTCACACCGCCAGCTCGGCCACCTGCTTGGCCAGCCGCTTGCGGGCCACGTGCAGACGCCGCTTGATGGTCCCTTCCGGGGCATCGAAGTCGCCGGCCATCTCGTCAATGCTCTTCCCCTTGACGTAGAAGGCCACCAGGGTCTGCCGGTCCAGCCGGCCCAGCTTCTTCAGGCCCTGGCGGACGGTGGTCTGCCGCTCGGCAAGCAGCGCCATCGCCAGCGGGGTCTCGCGCTCGACGCAGGTCGCCTCCATGACCTCCGGCTCGATTGCCAGGTCCCCCCGCTTGCGCACCAGGTGGTTGATCGCCATCCGGTGCGCGATGCTCCGCAGCCAGCCCGGGAAAGCCTCCGGCACCCGGAGCTGGTCCAGCTTCTTCATCGCCTGGATGAAGACGTCCTGAGTCAGCTCCTGGGCCTCGCCGTAGTCGCCGATCCGGCGCAGCGCGATCGCCAGCACGTGCTTCTCAAAACGCACGAACAGCTCGCCGAACGCCTCGCGGTCGCCGCGCTGAGCGCGAACCACGAGGCGGGTCAGCTCGGTCTTGTCGTTCGTGTTGGTGAAAGTGGCGTTCATGGTGTCTCTCGCTTATCAGCTAGGCGGTGCGCAGGCGGACCAAAAGGCGGGCGGGCCTTCGGCAAGCATTCGCACGGCAAGTGGCCTGGTGAAAACGCGGCTCTTCAGCGGCAAGCGGGGCGCGAAGCAAGGCTTCGCTTCTTCCGCCGCTCTGGCGTCCGCGTTTTGAGGCTAGGTTGAGAAAGCGTGGCGGGAATTCGTTCCCGCCGGTGTTACGCTGTCTCGCAGCCTCTTAACTCGTGCGGACGCTCGTGCCGGCAGAAGGGCCTCGCATGGCGACTTAGATGGTCGCCCGCAAAGCGCCTCCGGTCGGATTCCAAGCACGACGGCTTCGATGAGCCGCCTGGCTTGGACCATTTACCGGGGCCGGAATAGAGGCGCGGATGCGCGAGATCGGTGCGCAGCGTCGCCATGCCGGCCACGACTTGACGATCCTGGCGGATCGTTTGAACGTTGGCGATTGCGGCATTGATGGTGACGACGTTACGCATGGTGACCTCCGCTGCGTTTCCGCGCAGTGCGAGAGAA